>CAZQOY010000062.1:10802-12302 GCA_964595095.1 uncultured bacterium
AGCTTCTTTACCGCCGTCACTCTGCTGATGTTCCTGGGAGCTGTAGGCAAATCGGCCCAGATACCCCTTTATGTCTGGCTGCCGGACGCCATGGCCGGCCCCACGCCTGTGTCGGCCCTCATCCACGCCGCCACCATGGTCACCGCCGGCGTTTATCTCATCGCCCGCAACAGCGTACTCTTCAGCCTGGCGCCGATCACTATGTCCGTCGTGGCCACTATCGGCATGCTCACGGCCTTCTTTGCCGCTACTATTGCTATTACTCAGAACGATATCAAGAAGGTACTGGCCTACTCAACTATCAGCCAGCTGGGTTACATGTTTACCGCCGTGGGAGTGGGTGCGTTTTCCGCCGGGATCTTTCACCTGATGACCCATGCCTTTTTTAAGGGACTCCTGTTCCTGGGGGCCGGCAGCATCATTCACGGTCTGAAAGGCGAGCAGGACCTGGGGAAGATGGGCGGTCTTAAGGAGCAC
This sequence comes from uncultured bacterium, assembly GCA_964595095.1. GTDB lineage: Bacteria > Fidelibacterota > Marinisomatia > SCGC-AAA003-L08 > TS1B11. Next base: position 11,280 of record CAZQOY010000062.1, read on the forward strand.
CTGCCCACAACCCACTGGACCATGCTGGTGGGGGTGCTGGCCATCGCCGGTATACCGGGACTGTCGGGTTTTTTCAGCAAGGACGAGATCCTCTGGGCGGCCTTCAGCCGCTGTGAGGGCTTCAGCTGGCTCTGGCTGGCCGGGATTGTCACTGCCGGCATTACCGTTTTCTACATGTTTCGGCTGTTCTTCCGTACTTTCTATGGGAAAGCCGCGTGGCAGGGGGCCCACCAGCCCCACGAGTCCCCGTCCGTCATGACCATCCCCCTGGTCCTCCTGGCGTTCCTGTCCATGTTAGGGGGGTACGTAGGCCTTCCCGAGGCGCTGGGAGGGATCAACCAATTCCACCATTTCCTTGAGCCGGTGCTGGCCGTTTATCCCGAGGTGGGAGTGGCGGCCCGGCATCCCTCGCAGGGGCTTGAATTACTACTGATGGGAGTGAGCACGGTTGTGGTTCTGGGAGGGGTCTATTATGCCTATCGGGTATATGTCCAGCAACCGACCCTGGCGGACGATCTGGCGCAGCGACTGGGGTTCCTCTATCGCCTTTCCTTCAACAAGTACTTCGTCGATGAGGCCTACAACCTGCTGGTAGTACGGCCGTTTCAGGCCCTGGCGGAGGGCTTGTGGAAATGGTTTGACATTCGGGTGGTGGACGGTGCTGTCAACGGCAGCGGCCACGCTGTCACCAGGATCAGCGGTGTCGTCCGCCGGGTTCAAAGCGGCTTGATCCAGCACTACGCTTCCATCATCCTGCTGGGCGTTATCTTCATCCTGATTTATCTGTACATTGGCTGATGGACTGGTTTGAGCAACATCTCCTGACCCTGATTATCTTCCTTCCCACCGCCGGGGCCGGGGCTATCCTTCTGCTGCGGGAAACCCAACGGGACCTCATCCGGCGGATAGCCCTGGGATCATCGCTGGCAACCTTTGTGCTGTCCTACTTCTGCTTTAAAGGGTTTCAGGCCGGCGACTTTTTTCAGTTTATTGAGCGGGTACCGTGGATTCCCAATTTCGGGA
>CAZQOY010000063.1:0-5584 GCA_964595095.1 uncultured bacterium
GGGGTATGTCGTGCGGTCCCATCGGGTTCATGGACCTGTTCAGCACTAACACCAATACCATTGCCCAGCACGGGCGCCGGGGGGCCAACATGCAGACCCTCCGGATTGACCATCCTGACATCGAGAAGTTCATCACCATCAAGCAAGACCTGAGCAAGGTGAGGTACTCCAATATCTCCGTCCTGCTTACCAACGAGTTCATGGTTGCGGTGGAAAAGGACACGGATTTCGACCTCCGCTGGGGTGGCAAGGTATACCGGACGGTACGGGCCCGGGACCTGTGGAATAAGATCATCACAACCGCCCACGCCAGCGCCGAGCCCGGGCTGTTGTTCTGGGATACCATGTGCGATTACCACAACGGGGAATATTGCAGCCCTCTCGTCTCCACCAATCCCTGTGCCGAGCAGCCCCTGCCGGACGGCGGCTGCTGCAACCTGGGCAGTCTTAACCTGGAGCGCTTCGTGGATGAGGACGGCCAGTTCATGATGGAGGAGCTTAAAGAAACGGTCAGGGTGGCTACCCGCTTCCTGGACAACGTGATCGATTACAACCTCGACCGCCACGCCCTCGCCATCCAGCGGGAAAATGCCATACAGGACCGGCGCATCGGGTTGGGCATCCTGGGTCTGGGCGACATGCTCGTCCGCAGGCGCATCAAGTACGACAGCGATGAGGCCCTGACGGCCGTGGATGACATTATGCGGAATATGCGGGACACGGCCTACGAGACCTCCATTGCCCTGGCCGTGGAAAAGGAATCCTTCCCCAATTTCAACTGGGAAGGCTACAGCCGGAGCAAGTTCGTACAGAACCTGCCGGAAGAAATTCGTAAAAGCGTTATGGACAATGGTATCCGGAACGTAACCGTTTTAACGGTAGCGCCTACCGGCTCCGGCGCTATTGTATCCCAGGTGACTTCCGGCATCGAGCCTATTTTTGCTACCTCCTACAAGCGCCGCGTCAAAGAGAACGAAGAGTACGGAGACACGTTCCGGGAATATACCGTCTACCATCCCATTATCAAGAACCTGTTCGGCAGCGATAAAAGCCTGCCCGACTTCGTGGTTACCGCCCACACGATAGATCCCTATTTCCGGGTCAAAATGCAGGGCATTATCCAGAAGTACGTGGACAGTTCCATTTCCTCAACGGTCAACCTGCCGGAAGATATTGACGTAGAGACGGTAGCGGATATTTACCTGAGGGCTTATCATGAAGGACTGAAGGGCATCACCGTCTACCGGGAAGGCTCCCGGGAGGGGATCATGATCTCAGATGATCAAGCCGGCGCTGCGGGAAATGAGGCGCCGCAGAAGCAGGAGCCGACAACGATAGATCAGTCCCCCTCTCCCGGAGGAATCCCTTTCCGGGACATTCGGACCGGCAGACCAAAGCTTCATCCCCGTTCGCGGCCGGAGGTAACCAGCGGGATAACACGGCGCGTCCGTACTGGAGAGGGAAATCTATACATCACGATCAACGAGGACGAGCATGGCTTGAGTGAGGTCTTCACCACTATCGGCAAGGCCGGAGGGGTTGCCTCTACCCAGGCTGAGGCCATCAGCCGACTCATTTCGCTGGCCCTGCGGTCAGGCGTGGATGCCCGGGAAGTCGTGAGACAGCTTAAGGGCATCAGCGGTCCCAGCCCCACCTGGGAGAACGGCCGCCTGATACTTTCCACCCCCGACGCTATCGGTCTGGCTTTGGATGACTATCTCAATCAAAGACCCCAGCACAAATGGGAAATTGTCGATAACGACGCCGCTCTCACCAGCGCTTCTCCCGAAGGGATCCATTCGGAAAATCCTGGCACTGCCGGCCTGTCGGGAGATGGAGAAACTATCGGGGAAGGTGTATCCAAGACTATGACAACCTGTCCCCATTGCGGTGGCCCGGTCATCCATGAGAGCGGCTGCATCACCTGTCCCGGTTGCGGCTACTCCAAGTGCTAGCCCTTACTTCCCGAAGGGATCCATTCGGATGGGACGAAAAAAAGCGGGTTGCACAACCCGCTTTTTTTATATTCCGAAACGTTTGACTGAGAATCAGTCGTGCAGGATCTCCTGCTCTTTCACCGCCAGCAGTTCGTCCAGAATAGTGATATTTTCGTCGGTGAGCTCCTGGAAATTATTCATGGCGCGGTGCTGGTTGTCCTCGGAAATGTCATGACTTTTGGCCAGTTGTTTAAGTTCGTTATTCGCGTCCCTGCGCACGTTTCGCATCGTAATCTTGCCTTCTTCCACCACCTGGTGGGCCACTTTCACCAGTTCCTTACGACGCTCCTCGGTGAGCTCCGGTATCGGCAGTCGAATGACATTACCGTCACTAGCGGGGTTGAGTCCCAGGTTAGCCAGTTGAATGGCCTTCACAATATTGCCGGTCTGGGTCTTATCGTACGGTTCTACTACTAACAGCCGGGGCTCCGGCGCGGATATATTAGCCAGGTTCTTCAGGGGCTGGTGGCTGCCGTAGTATTCAACCTTAACGTGGTCCACCATCCTGGGATTGGCTCGTCCGGTACGCAGGGTAGCCAGTTCCTGGCGCACGTGCTCAACCGTCTGATCCATGCGATCTTTTAAGTTGGCGTGCAGTTCATTGATCATGGCGCGTCCCTCGTAACTATGGTTCCAATCCGGTCACCGGTCGCAGCCTTCAGCAGGTTGCCGTCCTGCTGAATGTTAAAGACAACGATGGGCAACTGGTTTTCCATGCATAAGGTAATTGCGGTGAGGTCCATAATCCGCAATTTTTTTTCAATCACTTCTTCATATGTGAGACGATTGAGCTTTTTGGCCTTGGGATTTATAGCTGGATCATCGTCGAAGATACCATCCACTTTGGTGCCTTTTAGAATCAGGTCGGCACCGATTTCAATGCCCCGCAGAACCGCCGCCGTATCGGTAGTGAAATAGGGGTTGCCGATTCCTCCGGCACAGAGGACCACCCGGCCTTTTTCCAGGTGCCGGACAGCGCGGCGACGGATATAAGGTTCGGCTAACTGGATGATGGAAAGGGCTGATAGAATCCGGGAATCTACCCCGATCCCTTCAAGCGCATTCTGAAAGGCCACGGAGTTCATGATGGTACCCAACATGCCAAGGTAATCGCCTGAGACCCTGTCGAGCCCCCCGGCTTCCATTGACAGGCCCCGGAAAAAATTGCCGCCGCCAATCACGATGCCTACCTGGAGTCCCTGCTCAACGAGGGGTGTAACCTGGCGGGCGAGATTACCGACGATTATCGGATCAATACCGTATCCCTGCTTACCGGCAAGGATTTCACCGCTCAGCTTCAGCAGGATGCGGCGGTACGGCAGGTCAGTCATTGGTGTTATAAGAACGTATCAGGCGGTACCGCTGTCAGCCGGGTCCGTTTCCCCCAGTTGGAAGCGGGCAAAGCGGGCAATGGAAATGTTCTCACCGAGGCCGGCCACAGTCTCCTTTAAATAGTCTCCGATGGTCTTCTGGGGATCCTTGACGAATACCTGCTCCAGAAGCACACTCTCTGCGAGGAACTTATCCACTCGCCCGTTGACGATCTTTTCCAGGATGTTATCCGGTTTCCCGGTTTGACGGGCCTGTTCGAGATAGATCTCCTTTTCATGATCCAGAACGGTCTGCGGCATCTCATCCCGGTGGACGACCAGAGGCGCTGCGGCAGCGACATGCATGGCTATATCCTTGACTAACTGCTTGAAGCTATCGGTTTTGGCCACGAAGTCGGTCTCGCACTTCACCTCCAGGAGGACGCCCAACTTCGAGCCGGGATGGATGTAGGAGACCACGAGGCCCTCAGTAGTATGGCGGCTTGCTTTTTGCTCTGCCTTGGCAATTCCCGCCGTGCGCAGATAATCGACAGCTTTTTCCAGATCGCCATCGGTTTCCTCCAGGGCCCGTTTGCAGTCCATTATACCGGCCCCCGTCTTGAGTCGAAGCTCCTTGACCAGGCTCGCCGATATCATGCCTTTTTCCCTTTCTCTTTCTTTTTCACTTCCTCGGCGTCTTTATCGTCCTTAACAGTCGGAGCAACTTCTTCGGTTTCAGCAGCTGCCTGTTCGTCGGAGGGAGCTGCGGCGGCGTCTGGTGCAGGGGCGGTCTCCTCACCCTCTGAGGCAGCCTCAGCTACGACTTCATCGGCTTCGTCCCCGGTTCTTTCTTCATCTTCGAGAGGCTGGCCGCCACGGGCGGCAATGATGGCTGAGGCCAGGGCCTCCGTGATTAACTGAATTGTACGGAGGGAATCATCATTGGCAGGTATGGGGTAATCTATAATGGTTGGATCAGTATTGCTGTCTACTATCGCGATGACGGGGATTTCGAGACGCCGTGCCTCCCTGATGGCCGTGGCTTCATACTGCCCATCCACGACGTAGACGATGTCGGGGAGCTGCTTCATGTCCTTGATACCACGATGCTGGTCGGACAGGCGGATCCGCTCGCGTTCCAGGCGCAATATTTCTTTCTTCGTCAGGGTCTGATAGAGAGTGTCGGCATCTTTTTCCAGCTGCTGCAGCCGCTTGATACTGCGCTTGATGGTAGCAAAGTTGGTCAGGGTGCCACCCAGCCAGCGTTCCACTACATAGTACATGCCGCAGCGATCAGCTTCCCGTTGCAGGATGTCCTTGGCCTGCTTCTTGGTACCTACGAACAGTACAGTGCCACTATCGCGGACAATACTGGTAACCACTTCAATTGCTTTATGCAGACATTGCATGGTTTGCTGAATGTCTATGATGTGGATGCCGTTTTTTTCCATATAAATATATGGCTTGTAATTGGGATGCCACCGGCGGGTAAGGTGCCCGAAGTGGGCGCCGGTACTGATCAGGTTTTCAGCTGTTACCTGGGATAATATGGTCATACTATGCTTATTTGGATAATAATTACCGTTTAGAGAATTGGAACCGCTTTCTGGCGCCCGGCTGGCCGTATTTCTTGCGTTCCACTTCCCGAGCGTCACGAGTCAGGAAGCCGCCCTGTTTGAGTGTCAGGCGAAAGTCCTCGTTGACCTTTTCCAAGGCCCGGGCTATAGCCAGGCGTACGGCACCGGCCTGGCCGGAAGGACCCCCACCGTTTACATGGACTTTGATGTTATATTGGTCTGCCACTCCAACGGCTTCCAGCGGCTCCATCAGGAGCTTTTTATGGACCCCGCGGTGAAAATAGTCGTCGAATTCGCGTTTGTTAATTATTATTCTGCCCTTGCCACTTTCCAGCTGCACCCGGGCGACCGCAGACTTCCGTCTCCCAACAGTCCGCGCAATGACTTTAGTCATAAGCTGCTTACGTATCCAGAGGTTGTGGTTGTTGGGCCTGGTGGGGATGATCGGGCCCCGCATATACTTTCAGGTGTTTAATCACCTTGCGTCCCAAGCGGTTATGGGGCAGCATCCCCCGTACGGCATTTTGGATGATCCGTTCAGGGTGCCTCTTGCGCATGGTCTCCAGGGTTTTGGTCTTCTGTCCGCCCGGGAAGCCGCTGTGATGCCAGTAGACCTTCTGGGATTCCTTGGCACCGGTCGCTACTATTTTTTCCGCATTATACACTACCACGCAATCGCCCATATCCAGGTGGGGAGAAA
>CAZQOY010000063.1:5594-11917 GCA_964595095.1 uncultured bacterium
GGTCGGTTTGTGCTTGCCGCGCAGAACAGTCGCGATCCGGGCTGCCAGGCGTCCTAGCACCTGCCCCTCGGCATCCACCAGGTACCAGTCCTTCTTAATATCTCCCGCTTTGAGAGTAAATGTTTTCATAAATCAATAATAATAAAGCGGCGAATGTTACCTGCACTTTAAGATGGAGGTCAAGGCTTTTTAGTACTATGCCACAGCTGTATTTCGGATCGGCTGTATACTATGTTTAGGCTACGCCCTGCTGCAAACAGCAATGGGGGAAAACGCGTAGGGCCAGAAATAGGCGCGTGAAACCAGCGGCGGCAGGAAATTAATATATACATGTTCGTCGATCTTCAGGCCGTACTTTTTGAGCATATTTTGCAGCGCCTTGCGCCGGATAATTCTGACGTGAGGATTTACAAAACGTCTGTGTTTGGCTGAGTAAAAGATAAAGTGATGAGGGGCAACGTCGCCCCTTATTCGCTCCTGGGGGACAATAATAATGAGCTTCCCGTTCGGGGCCAGCAGCCGGTTGAGGGTGCCGATGATCTCATCACAGCTATCCACGTGTTCCAGGACGTGGCTAAGGAGTATCACGTCAAATTCCGCCGCTATTTCGCTGGTCGTCGTAAGCCCGCGAATGGCTTCCAGAGCAACCTTCGCCTTGAACGACCCACTGTATCGCTTCCACTTCATTCCACCCCCTTTTCACTCGCACCTGGCAGCTAGGTCACTATCTTAACGACCTGTCCAGTTTTCGGGGGAAAGCTTAGCTTATCAAATAATAAAGTCGCTTGAAGATTAATACTAATCTCGCATATAGCCTAAAAGTCCGGGAACCTGTAGCAATAGCAGTAATATATTGAGCTAAATCTTTGGGATGAAGCATTTGCCACCTTGGGGGTCTACCAGGATAGACGTCAAAGAAAGCGGTATCCACTCGAAATGGGTAAATGGTGGACGTCCTGATCCCAAGCCTACGTAGCTCCCATTTTATTGCCCGTTGGAATCCCCTGACACCGTACTTGGAGGCACAGTAGGACGCGTATCCTGGCGCTGCAAACAAGCCTGCGATTGATGCTACAGTGATGATATGTCCCTTAATTTTTTTTTGTGCCATGACCATAGCCGCTTCTTTAGTACAGAGAAATACACTCTTGAGGTTTGTATCAATCACCGATTGCCAATCTTTACTATCAGTTTCAATCATCTCTTTCTTTAGACCCCGACCGGCGTTGTTCACTAAGATGTCCACTTGACCGAACCTTCGCACTGTTTCACGAAATAGCGCTTCAACCTCGGTACATGAGGTTACATCAGTTTTTACGGCAATACATTGTCCTCCCATATTGCGGATTTCTTCACATATAGCTTGAAGTTCGGTAAGCCTTCGAGCAGCAAGGACGACCCTCGCGCCTTTGCGGGCAAACCCCAATGAGGTGGCTTTTCCGATTCCACTGCTTGCCCCCGTTACAATCACAACCTTATCATTTAACGAGATCATTTTCTCTCATCCATTTGATCATATCGGCAATGGTTTTGGGAAAAGTAAAGCTGGGAGACCATCCCAAGTCACGTCTCGACTTCGAGCCATCAAAGTATCTAAATCTAAAATTTGATTCAATAGCGGAAGCAGTTAGGCTAAGTCTTCGCCCTACTATCATTTCCAGAATCAATAGCAAATAATAAAGTAATGGCCTTAAAAACTTTGGTAGGGTTATTTTGGGGGGCGGTGCCTCCGCTTCTACTGCAATAGTGTGTAAAATCTCCCTGATAGATATGTTCCAACCTGTAAGGAGGTAATCACCTTCCCATTTTTCTTTCTGAAGTACCGCAATGATCCCTCGCACCGAATCCCGCACATCGACGACGTTTATGCCTCCAGGCGGAGCAAGTGTTCCTTTTCCACTGAGTACGGCCTTAATTACGGCTGCTGAATTTCTGTAGTCTCCCGGCCCAAACATAAAACCCGGATAAACGATTACTGCTGCCTTCCCTTTATTACGATATGCCATTACCTCTAGATCTGCTTGATGTTTTGTTAGTGAGTACCATTGTTTTTTCGATTTGGCAATTTGCCAATTAAACTTAAAAGATTCGTCAGCTGGGTGACTAGGATCATCATTATACCCTAAAGCCGCTATGGAACTAACATGAACAACTAGCTTCACTTCATTTTCCAATGAGGCCTGAAGAACATTCCTCGTTCCAGTGACATGAACTCTCGATTGAGAATCCTTATCTATCAGTGAGTGCGAAATTATGCTTGCAAGATGAATCACTATTTCAATATCTCTAAATGCTGGTCGGATTTCATGTAGGTCGCAAATATCTATGCCTAGCTGCGTGTTTACTCTTGGCTCAGACGAAAAATCATAAACGGGATAAGGATTAGCAGACAAGTCAATAATTCGGATTTGAACCTCGGGGAATGTTTGAAGTAAGGCCTGAGTGAGGTGCTGTCCAAGAAACCCTGCACCACCCGTTAGTAAAATTCCTCTCAATTACACATACCTAATGTTTGTTCGAGTTAAACCAGTACGTCCTTCTTTGTTCACGTCCACAATTAAGGACTATCCAAATTCTAAAAGAACCCACTTATATTGCAGAATAGCCGAATAACGGATTATACCAGCAATGCAACGGAAAAACTTAGCTGATCAATGCGGTTAACTGGTCTATTCTTCGGCTACAAGTAGTAATGAGACTGAAAGCGTGAAGCCAGTAGTATTCACGCGAAACCAAAGGCGGCAGTAAATTGATATAGACATAGTCCTCGACGACCAGGCCATGTTCGCCGAGCAGTTTCTCCAGCGTCCTGCGCCTGATAATTCTAACGTGAGGGTTCATGAATCGCCGGTTTTTCAGTGACTGGTATAAAATGTGGAAAGGGAGTGTATCCCCCCGGATCCGGTCCTGGGGAACGATAATGACGAATTTGCCGTTCGGGGCCAGCAGGGGCTCGAGCAGGCCAAGCACATCTTCGCAGCTGTCTACATGCTCCAGCACATGGCTAAGGATAATCAGGTCAAACTGCAGCTGCATGGCTTTCAGAGCGTCAGGGGTAACAAATCGCTCGTTAGGCCGCAGACGCTGCCCGCGCTCTAACGCCTCTTGATCTATATCCACGGCGAAGACTTCCGCCCTGGAGTATTTCTGCACCCGAGAAGACAGATAGCCGTCGTTGCAGCTGAAATCGATTATTCTCGTGGGTTTGAGGTTATCAATGATTTTAAATAACTCGATGTACTCGTGCTTTTTTCACCAGGTTACTTTGTACAGCCAGTTCATAGAGCGGTAAAACAGTTCCATGGATTATTATCACCTGATCACAAGAGAAGTGTTAGTGATTCCTGTAGTTTGCGCATGGATTATGCTCCCTGCACACGGACGGCCAGCTTAAAACATAATAATTCTGATTAGCAAGCAAGACTTGGCTGTCTGCGAGTATACTCTGGAAAGTGGCCGGCTGGTGTCGAATCGCGCTCATTTCTTTTTCCAGATAGTCCCGGCAGGGGTATCTTCCAGGATAATGCCCCGGGCCAGCAGCTCATCGCGGATGGCGTCGGCACGGGTCCAGTCCTTGGCTTTCCTGGACCGTTCCCGTTCCTCGATCAGGGTCTTGATGTCTTCACCTGCCACGCTGTTCAGGTTGAAATAGATAACGCCCAGGATTTCATCGTAGCGGCGGAGGGCTTCCAGGCTTTTCCGGGCCGCCTCATGGGAGAGATTGTGCCCGTCCATGAGACCGAACAGCTCTTTGGCCCAGCTGAAGACGGCTCCCAGGGCACCGGCGATGTTGAGGTCATCATCCAGGGCCGCCTCAACGGCCTCGTCGGGGATCGCCGGCCCGGCACCGGTTTGAGACAAGGGGACCTCTTCCAGGCGCCGGACCAGCTCCCGCAGGCGGTTGATCGCCTTCTGGGATTCCTGCACCCTGGGAAAAGTGAAATTGAGTTTCTGCCGGTAGTGAGTAGCAAGGAGGGTATAACGGACCGCCTCCGGGGAGCACTGCCGGTCCAGGATGTCAGGCAGGGTATAGAAGTTGCCCAGGGACTTGCTCATTTTCCGGCCATCCACGATGAGGTGCTCGCTGTGCAGCCACAGGTTCACGAACGGGGTATCATACAGGCAGCGACTCTGGGCAATTTCGTTCTCGTGGTGGGGAAAGATGTTGTCCACCCCGCTGCAGTGGATGTCAAAGTGCTCTCCCAGAAAGTGCGTGGACATTATGCTGCATTCCATGTGCCACCCCGGCCGGCCTTCGCTCCACGGGGAGGACCAGGCATAATCGCCGTCGGCGGGCTTGCGGGCCTTCCACAGGGCGAAATCCCGGGCTTCGTCCTTCTGATAGTCGTCATCCGCTACCCGCTCGCCGGACCGGAGCTGCTCCGGGTCCAGGCGGGCCAGCCGGCCGTACTCGGGGAAGGAAGACACGTCGAAGAACACGGAGCCTTCATCGGTCCGGTAGGCATGACCCTTCTCCAGCAGCCGCTCTATGCCCTCCACCATCTGCGGGATGAACTCGGTAGCCCGGGGCAGGTGGTCGGCGGGCAGGATATTAAGCGTCCTGATGTCCTCCAGGAAAAGTCCGGTGTAGTGTTCGGTGATCTCTTGCAGGGGCCGCCCCTCGGCGATGGCGCGACCGATGGTCTTGTCATCCACGTCTGTAATATTCATGATATGGCTCACCCGGTAGCCTTTATATATGAGATAGCGCTTGAGCAGGTCCTCGAACATGAACGTGCGCAGGTTGCCGATGTGGGCCGTGTCATAGACGGTAGGGCCGCAGGTGTACAGGCGGACCTCTCCGGTGTGGATGGGCTCGAAGGCTTCCAGGCGGCGGCTGAGGGTGTTGGTGAACTTCAGGGCCATTTACGGCTATCCCCGATCCGTGATCCCCAGCTTGACGATGCGGTCGATCAGTTCGGTGAAACCTATTCCCACGGCCTTTGCCGCCATTGGCACCAGGCTGTGGGAGGTCATGCCGGGGAGGGTATTGGATTCCAGGCAGAAGAACTGACCATCGGGATTGAGGCGGAAGTCCACCCGGGCGTAGTGACGGCAGCCCAGATCCTCATACAGCCGCCGGGCTGCGTCCTGAACGGCAACAGTAATGTCCAGGGGCAGGTCGGCGGGAACAATATAGGTACTCATGCCATCGGTGTACTTGCATTCGTAATCGTAGGACCGGTGCCTGGGGACGATTTCCACAATGGGTAAGGGGCGCTGATGGAAGATCGCGGCGGTGAGTTCCCGTCCCGGGATGTAGGTCTCCACCAGTACCCGGTGGCCGAACTCTCTCGCCAGCAGCAGGGCCTCGTCCAAGTCGGCGGGAGCCTCTACAATAGAGAGACCGACCGTGCTTCCCTCGTGGTTGGGCTTGACCACTACCGGGTAAGAATATTCCTCAAGAAACTTCATGAGCCCAGGGTAACTGTGGCTGCGGGGAAACGATGATCCCTCGGTAAGCGTCAGGCTTACCCAAGGGGCTGTGGGTATGCCGGCTGTCACCATCCGCTCTTTGCTGGCGTGCTTATCCATGGCCAGGCGGGAGGCCTGAGGACGGGAGCCCGTATAGCTGATCCCCGCTTTGTCGAGGGCGGCCTGAACGGTGCCGTCTTCCCCGTCGCCGCCATGCAGGGCGTTGAAGACAAGGTCAAAGCCTTGGAGCACCTCGACAGTGGTGGCGAGTTCTCCTTCGTAGACCACAGGAACCGCCTCATAATCCAGGGTATGGAGTGCCTCCAGCACCCGCCGGCCGGACTCCATGGAAACCTCACGTTCCGAATTGGTCCCTCCCAGGAGGACAGCGATGGTCAGGCTGTTGGACAGTTCAGGCATATCAGGTGAGGTGTTCGCGCAGACCGGCTATATTTTCCAGCACCATTGCCGGAGGTTCGGGCAGCTGGTTCCGAGTAGCCCGGCCCCGGCCGGTGAGCACCAGGGCAAAGGCCACGCCCGCCCGCCGGGCAGCGCCATAATCGGCCAGGGAATCACCGATCATCAGGCACGCTTCGGCCTGGACTCCGTGTTCTGACATAGCCTTCTGGGGCAGTCCGGGTTCGGGTTTGCGGCACCGGCAGCCGTCGTCAGGATGATGAGGGCAGGTATAGAAGCGGGGTGTTACCCCCCACTCACGGCAAAATCGCTCGTGCAGGGCCTCCACTTCCTCCATGTTCCAGTATCCCCGGGCTATACCGCTCTGGTTGGTTACCACCGCCAGCCGGTAACCAGACGCGTTCAATTCCTTAAGCGTGGCACCGGTGAAGGGATAGGCTGGCAGGGCTGACAGATTGCGGTGATGGGACTTTTCCTCATACGTGAGGGTG
>CAZQOY010000064.1:0-11823 GCA_964595095.1 uncultured bacterium
ACGCCGAGAACGTATCCGTAACGGAGGATAGCCTGAGCGTGGACCTGAGTGACGGGCAAACCATTTCTGTGCCCCTGGCCTGTTCCCCCGGCCAAAGCTAGGGAATCTGCAGTCTTGTGGTAACTGCTCTCGCTAGACCTTGACGGGCTCGATGCGCTCGATATCCCGGGCCTCAGGGCTGTGCAGGGAGTGCCACAGGTCCCAGTTCTGCTGTCCGTTCAGCCAGAACTCCGGGCTGGTGCAAAGGAGTCTGGCCAGCCGCAACGCGGTATCGGGGGTGATGCCGCGCTTGCCGTTCACGATTTCGTTCACGCGGGGGTAGGAGACCTGGATCCGCTGAGCCAGCTCCGTCTGGGATATGCCCAGAGGCTTGAGGAATTCTTCCAGCAGCATCTCCCCCGGGTGGGTGGGTGGCCGTTTGGTGGGTATGGTGGTCATCGTCAGCCTCGCACTATCTATGGTAGTCCACTATTTCAACGTCTTCAGGCCCCTGGAGTGTCCAGCGAAAACAGATTCGGTATCGCTTATTGATCCGTATACTGTGCCGGCCCTACCGGTCGCCACGGAGCTTTTCCAGCCGGTTGCCTGGTGGGGCCTGCAGGTCACCAAGCAGATGCGCCTGGTTGAGCTGGTCCAGTTTTCGACAGGCCACAGGTCACAGGGTCTCAGGGCATGCCTTTCGGGCCGCTTGGGTCCTTTGCCCATTGAATACGTCCCGACTTCCCTGGTCACCGAACGACCGGATCATGGCCCAATATAACGCATTACGTGATACATTACAATCTTTTCACTTGCCTCAGCTGTAAAGCGCCGTTGATCTTGGGCACTGGTCAGGCACAAGTGACCGGCGCCGTGCTGTGACGTGCCCAGGATCAGGTTAACTTGAAGGCAGTAGAGCAACTGGATGTTTCGGTTGTCTGACACGTCGTTTGATCGGAGGCTTTGGAGATGATTAAGAAAGTTGTCACCAAGCGTAGCCTGAGCAAAGCATCATCTACAAAGGAAGACCTGGCTTTTTGGCTGAAGAAAACCCCTGAAGGGATTGTTATTTTATTTCGCCTCTCTAATCCCACGGTTGAAACCGTGGGTTAAGCTCTATCATAACAACCATGTAACCCACAACTTCAGTGGCATTTAAGGTCTGGATCGACGCCAAGAACCATTTCAATGGTTTGCCCACCACCCGTCATCTCCGAATTCCAGTCCATCATCTCGGGGAAAAATCTTGGGCGTTATGAAGCATCGCCAATACTTCCAAATCGTGCTAAATTCCCGCCGACCCTCTGGCAGGGTGCTAAAAGATTACAGGGCTGCCGCAAGAGAAGTATCAAAGCCGAATGGAAGACACACTCAGGATTGTTGAGGGGCTGTACCCGCGGTTCAAGGAAACCGTGCAGCAAGCCCGCGAGCAGCTAGGCCGCCCCCTGGCGCTTACCGAGAAAATATTGTTCGCTCACCTTTACGATGGCCCCGGCGGGGCGCTTCCCGAGCGGGGCGTTTCGTATGTTAACCTCCAGCCGGACCGGGTGGCCCTCCAGGACGCCACCGCCCAGATGGCCCTGCTGCAGTTCATGCGCAGCGGCCGCAGCGCCACGGCCGTGCCCACCACCGTTCACTGCGACCACCTCATCCGGGCCCAGGCAGGTGCTGACAGTGATCTGTCCAACGCCCTTACCGAAAACGAGGAGGTGTATGCCTTCCTCAAGAGCGTGTCCCAAAGGTACGGCCTCGGGTTCTGGAAGCCGGGGGCCGGGATCATTCACCAGGTGGTCCTGGAGAACTACGCCTTCCCGGGCGGTATGATGATCGGCACCGATTCGCACACCCCCAACGCCGGCGGGCTGGGGACGCTGGCTATCGGGGTCGGTGGCGCCGACGCGGTGGACGTCATGGCGGGGATGCCCTGGGAGCTGAAGTGGCCCGGGCTCATCGGGGTGCATCTTACCGGCAGCTTAGGCGGCTGGACGGCACCCAAGGACGTGATCCTGAAGCTGGCCGGGATGCTGACCGTGAAGGGCGGTACCGGCAAGGTCGTGGAATACTTCGGCCCCGGCGCGCGTTCAATCAGCGCCACCGGCAAGGGCACCATCACCAACATGGGCGCCGAGATAGGGGCCACCACCTCCGTTTTTCCCTACGACGAGCGCATGTCCGCCTATCTGCGCGCGACCGGGCGGGCCGAGGTGGCTGACATGGCTGACCGGCATCGCGAGTACCTGCAGGCGGACCCCGAAGCGGAGCATCACCCGGAAGAGGTCTACGATGAGATTATCGAGATTGATCTTTCGGCCCTGGAGCCCCACATCGTGGGCCCCTTTACCCCCGACCTGGCCCGGCCCATCTCACAGATGGCCAGGGCGGTGAAAGACAACGACTATCCCGACGAGATCAAGGTGGGGCTCATCGGCAGCTGCACCAATTCGTCCTACGAGGATATCAGCCGGGCCGCCCACGTGGCAAACCAGGCCCTGGCCCACGGCCTCAAGGCCCGCACCGACTTTTTCATTACTCCGGGTTCGGAACAGATTCGCGCCACCATCGAGCGAGACGGGCAGTTGGAGGCCCTTACCGCCATCGGCGGCACCGTGCTGGCCAACGCCTGCGGCCCCTGTATCGGGCAGTGGAATCGCACGGATACCCAGACGGGCGAGAAGAACACCATTGTTACCTCCTTCAATCGCAATTTCGCCCGGCGGAACGACGGCAATCCGTCCACCCTGGCCTTCATCGCTAGCCCCGAGCTCGTCACGGCCCTGGCGCTGGCGGGCCGGCTCTCGTTCAATCCGCTGACCGATCCTTTACCTGATGGTAGCAGCATGGTACTACTGGCGCCCCCTGTTGGAGACGAATTGCCGGCTGATGGCTTTGATCCCGGCGCATCCGGCTATGAACCGCCGACGGAGGACAGCGGCAAGATTCAGATCGCTATCAAGCCTGACAGCGAGCGCCTGCAGCTGCTGGAGCCGTTTCCCGCCTGGGAAGGATCGGACCTGGAGGACCTGCGCGTGCTGGCCAAGGCCCAGGGAAAATGCACCACCGACCATATCTCCCCGGCTGGACCCTGGCTCAGGTTTCGGGGACACCTGGACAACATCAGCAACAACCTCTTTAACGGCATGACCAATGCTTTTGCCCGCGATACCGGCACGGGCCGGAATCTGGTTACGGGCGAAGAAGGGGCCAGACTCAGCGACATCGCCCGGACCTATAAGGCTGAAGGTATCGGTTGGGTGGTAGTAGGCGAAGAGAACTACGGGGAAGGCTCCAGCCGGGAACACGCCGCCATGGAACCACGATTCCTGGGTGGGCGGGCGGTCATCGTTAAAAACTTTGCCCGCATTCACGAGACCAACCTCAAAAAGCAGGGCGTCCTGCCCCTGACATTCGTGAATCCCGCCGATTATGATAAAGTCCGGATTGACGACCGTGTTTCCCTCACCGGCCTTACCGAGCTGGCCCCTGGATCGACCGTCACCATGGTTCTATCCCACAGCGACGGTTCCGGAGAAACGGTTCCCTTGCAGCACACCCTCAATGAGGCCCAGATCGAGTGGTTCAAGGCCGGTTCTTCGCTGAATGTGATCGCAGCACAGGTTGAAGATCAGCAGTAAGGGGCCGGTTGATACCCGCGCCGCCGATGATGGCCGAATCTCCCGCTCTGACGGGCGCTCTCCGGCCCTGGCCGGAGCCAATGGGCTGGAAACATAAACGGTCGGTATAAAAAGGGCGGCCAATTCTTATCTGGATGGCGAAAGGAGAGTTGAAAATGAAAGGCATCATCCTGGCTGGCGGGGCTGGCACCCGCCTGTATCCCGTGTCCCAAGCGGTGTGCAAACAATTGCTCCCGGTCCATGACAAGCCTATGATCTATTATCCCCTCTCCACCCTGCTGCTGGCCGGTCTGCGTGATATTCTGATTATTTCCACTCCCGATGATCTGCCCCGCTTTGAGCAGATATTAGGGGATGGTTCCCGCCTTGGAGTGCGTTTCAGTTACCGTGAGCAGCCCCGCCCGGAGGGTATCGCCCAGGCGTTCATCATCGCAGAGTCTTTCATCGCCGGCAACCCGTCATGCCTGATTCTGGGTGATAACGTGTTCTTCGGCACCGGATATGTGGAGCAGCTGCGAAAAGCGGTTTCCCTGGAGCACGGGGCCACAATTTTCGCCTACCCGGTTCGTGACCCCCGGCGCTATGGTATCGTGGCATTTGACGCGCAGGGCCAGGCTCTGAGTATCGAAGAAAAACCGCAGCAGCCCAAGTCCAATTACGCCGTACCGGGTCTCTATTTCTACGATCAGCGGGTGGTGGAATTTGCCAAGGGCCTGAAACCCTCGGCCCGCGGTGAGCTGGAAATCACCGACATCAACAAGACCTACCTGGAACTGGGTGAGCTCCAGGTTCTTCGATTCAGCCGCGGCATCGCCTGGTTGGATATGGGAACCCACCGGAGCCTGCTGGAAGCGAGCAATTTCATCGAAGCCATTGAATCACGCCAGGGTTTGAAGATCGGCTGCATTGAGGAGGTGGCGCTTCACATGGGTAATATCGATACCGCTCAACTGGAGCAGATCATTAAGGAAACTCCGGCGAGCCAGTACCGGGATTACCTCCAGCGCGTTCTGGGGGAAGCGCTCCAGCGTTCATAACCGGCTATGGCAGGAGCATAAACACTGATGTGGAGGTCAGGGTGAAAAAAAAGGACGAATCGTCGTCCTTTTTTTTCATCACTTTCGAACAAGCCCTATAACGTCAATTCCAGCAGATTTTCGGCGCTGTTCCAGGATGGTGTTGCCGAAACTTTTGCGCCCAGCTTGATGTTGTAGTGCTCAACCAGCGGCTTGGCATTGATACGATAAGTTGACTTATTCTTACCCACAGCGCGAAGCTTAAAGGCCGCTTTAGTCTTGTACTTCTTAGGCTGCAGCCCGATTTTTTTTAAGGACGGATCATAGAAGAGCTCTATGTGAGTCGCCCCTTTTAAAAACTGCTGGTAGGCTTCAGAATTGAGAGATATCTGGCCGCCTTTCAGCACTTTTACTACCGGTGGTTTTGGCGCTGCTCCGCGCTTCTTTTTTACTGGTACAAACTTCTCGAACGACATGGTTATTCTACCTCGATTTAGTTACTTGGAACATTCGTGCAACGTTAAATAATAATTCGGGGAAATGCAACGGCTAAGTATTAATGAATCAACTTAATATATGTAATTATTCGAGCCTAAACTGGCCGTGAAATCTGGTTATCATGCAGACATATCTGTCACCTGTGCTATGCGCAATAGCCAAATTCTGCGAGTGTTCAGATAAATATATTTCTAATATTATGCCACACAAAATGGGAGTCCCAGGTTGTTAATATGCTTTGCATGTGTGTGGTTTACTATCCCCGGAAGCTGGGGAAAAAAGAATCAGTTTAAAAAAAGAGCGCTCTATCCAGGCTAGAAAAGAATTAGTAAGACACAGGGCCTTTGATGGAACCGGCCTGTTTGGTCTATCCTCATCCCCTGGCTTCGCCGGGGCCGGCACCAGATAGGCGGCGGTCATCTGGAAAAGGTCGGTGTGCACGTAATGCCGGCTGAACCCGACCGCCCTTAAAGCAGGCTGTCAGTTCTTTATCTCAACGCCGCCGAATGCGACCGTACACCGGAAGTGAACCGTTTGCCTGTCTTTTTCGTTTCCGGTCCAGGTCGTCTTGTTTTCAATGCCTCCAAGGATCGGTGTGCCTGAAACTGACAGCTGCCAGTCTTGGGGAACGGTAATCTCCACTCCCCCGAACACGGCGGTAATATTCAGCTGGCACCCCTCAGGGGACGGCTTTGCCTGACGAAGATCCAGTTCCACGCCCCCGAATATGGCCGAGACGTCACCCCCTTTGAAGTTCTCGGAAATGACCGTCCGGTTAACACCACCGAAAATAACGCTGGATTTGAAAATATCATCGGAAGTAGCCCCCGAAGATTTCGCTCCCCACAAGGTCCCGCTCCTCGCTTTCATAATTATGGAAACCCCGATAGCTACCAGGATCAGCGGCCAGAGCCGGAGGATATTTCCCCAATTGATAATACCCAGGGTTGCTGAGAGGAAGGCAACTCCCGCAATTAAGATAATCGCGCCACCCGTTTTATCATGCCCTTTCAATTTCAGTATGCCGATGGCGATCGGGATCAAGGGCCACCAGTTAGTGAAGAGCGGCCCGAGGTTCATGATATTCAGGGTCTCCAACAGGAATAAAATCCCGATGATAATCAGCAGGACACCCACCAGGGCGCTGCCGGATAGTCTTTCAGGTTTAGCGGTCATAATTGCACCTGCCTTTCACGGATCGGTTAATAGAAACTGGTTACATAATTTAAGGCCGATTTGAGACTTATCGAGGCCTTATCCACATTCAGTAATCGATGCGGTTGTTTGGGGAAGCGGTCCAGTATCCGCTACAGGCCTATGCCCGCCACCCGGCGGTCTTCTCCGCCAGCCTCAGTGCGGCCACCGACCCGCCGAAGCCGGAGCCGATGATGATATAGTCGTAGGAGTTGACCATAGTCGGTTATCAAGGCGGGAATATACGGATAAAGCCCAAGCCGGCGGACAGGTCTTTTAACGAAGCCAGGTAGAGAAAGTATACTTGTTACTTTAAATTCAGGCTGAGGATCAAATAGAGGAGCAGCGCCTGGATAGTTAGTGATGCACCATCCCATCCACATCGGCACCTCCGGCTGGGTCTACGACGACTGGCAGGGTCGCCCAAATTGTCCTTTGCGCTTGAAGTTAGCTCTTGACAACAAGCCATAATCTGGCTATTATCTGGCCAGAATGAGATTTGAAATCCTCTTCGCTCCAGAGGCCGTACAGGATTTCAAGCGCTTATCGGCTCGCAACCGTTCTATTGTGCGGGATGCCATCGAAAAGTATCTCAGGTATGAGCCGGAAAAGGTCAGCAAGAGCCGGATAAAACGACCGCGGGGCATCAATCGACCTCAGCACCGGCTACTAGTCGGGGAAATACGCGTGTTTTACGACGTAAGAGAACAAAAGGTGGAAATATTAGCGATCATACCCAAGTCACAGGCTACTGACTGGCTTGAAGAATGGGGAGAAACCGGATGAAAAGAGTACCACTATCCGAAGTCAAGGATCACCTATCCGAATACCTGCGCCTGGCGGCAGATGAAGAAGAGATCATCATCACCCGGCACAGCAAGCCGGCGGGGGTGCTGATCGGCTTTGCCTCCGAGGATGATTGGTTCGATTACCGCTTGGAGCACGATCCCAAGTTTCTCGCCCGGATCGCCGCAGCCAGAGAGAACCTGCGAGCGGGAAAAGGGGTACGTTTAGAGGACCTTCCCCGGTAGTATCGTTGATACATTCCCTGGAGGCAAGATAACCCACCATCCCATCCACATCGGCACCTCCGGCTGGGTCTACGACGACTGGCAGGGGCGCTTCTACCCCGAAAACATCAAGGGTACCGAGCGGTTGAGCTACTACACCGGGCACTTCGACACGGTGGAGGTGAACGCCACTTTCTACCGCCTCCCTACCCAAAATATGATCGACACCTGGAACCGGCGGCTGCCAGCAGGAGCAGGACGGGTTTATATGGAATATTGCCGGGGAAACCCCTGTACAAGAAAAGAGTTGCTGGGCCTGATGAAGTATTATTACATTGCGCCAATTAACGAAATGGCGATGCGGTTCCGAAGTGACTATCAGAGACCTGGTAAGAGTACATAAGGCTTTAGCAGAGCCTAACCGAATCCGCATTCTGAAAATGCTAGAGATTCGCCCGCTATGCGTCTGCGAAATCACTGCGGTGCTTCAATTAGCCATTTCGACCGTATCGAAGCACCTCTCAATACTCCGTGATGCAGGTTTCATCAGCGACAAGAAGGATGGTAAATGGGTAAACTATCATCTGACCGACCCGATACAGGATAAACATATTCACGCTCTGCTATTATCGCTCCTTCCACGGTTGGATAGCGATGAAGCCGTTCAGGAAGATGCTGAAAAAGTCAAATCGGTCGATCGCTATGAGATATGTGATCTCTAATTTATTCTCTCAGAAACATCTTTCCACATGACGAAATGATATTGGAAAAATGATCAAATGAATTGGAGAACTGAATATAAAAGTTTCCTCTGGGTCCTGGGATTTTTCCTGCTGGCCTATTTCATGCCGTTGAAGGATGACCAGTTCTCCCGAGCGCTCTTTGAAGCCTTGGCCTTGGTGAAGTGGTACGCGCGGGAACATGTGCTGCTTTGTTTGATACCGGCATTCTTCATTGCCGGGGCGATTGCCGTTTTCTTGAGCCAAGCGGCTGTGGTCAAATACTTTGGTGCAACCGCAAAAAAGTGGGTTTCCTACTCTATAGCAGCCGTATCGGGAACCATCCTGGCCGTGTGTTCGTGCACGGTTCTGCCCCTTTTCTCGGGTATATACAAACGCGGCGCCGGACTTGGTCCTGCTATTGCCTTTCTGTATTCCGGGCCGGCTATCAACATCTTAGCCATCATACTGACAGCACGCATTCTGGGCTTTGAACTGGGTATTGCAAGAATCGTTGGCGCGGTCCTTTTCAGCGTAGTGATCGGTCTGCTCATGCACCTGATTTATCGCCGTGAAGATCAGGGACGGACAGCGATGGAACTGGCCCTTCCCGACCAGGAGGATAGCCGGCCGCTGTGGCAGACGGCATACCACTTTCTTGTCCTGGTTGGCATTCTGGTGTTCGCCACCTGGGGCCAACCGGCATCCTCCACCGGCGCTTGGGCCTGGGTACATGCCCACAAGTGGAATTTCGTCATCCTGTTCGGCCTACTGTTAGGCGTTTCCCTGGTGTATGTGGTAAAAGTCAGGTGGTGGTCGGTGGTTGTAGGAGCCCTGGTTATACTGATCTCAGCATTGGCTTTTCTCGATTCACCCTTACTCATTTTTACGGTATCCATCCTAGTGCTCGGCATCCTTTTACATGTTTCCCCCGGGGAGTCACAGGAGTGGATGAGTCAGTCCTGGGGTTTCGCCAGGCAGATTATGCCCTTACTGGGCGCGGGAGTATTGGTGGCAGGGTTTCTGCTGGGTTCCCCAGGAGGCGAAGGCGGCATCATTCCTGCCCGATGGATCTCCAGTATGGTTGGTGGCAACTCCATTACAGCCAACCTGTTCGCATCAGTCGTAGGTGCTTTCATGTATTTTGCCACGCTCACGGAGATTCCCATCCTTCAGGGACTCATCGCGAACGGCATGGGAAAGGGGCCGGCGTTAGCCCTGCTGCTCGCCGGGCCGGCGCTGTCGCTGCCTAACATGCTGGTGATCCGCAGCGTTATCGGGACCCGAAAGACCTTGACATTCGTGGTATTGGTAGTTGTAATGGCTACTATCTCCGGCCTGATTTATGGAGCGTTATTCAGCGAGGTATGACATGCCGAAAGTCCTGATCTTATGCACAGGGAACTCATGCCGCAGCCAGATGGCTGAAGGCGTGCTGAAATCTATCGATCCTTCCGTTACCGTCTGCTCTGCGGGAACAAATCCTGCCCCTCAAGTTCATCCGAAAGCCATCCGGGTAATGGCGGAGCTGGGCCTCGATATCGGTGCACACACCCCCAAGTCGGTCGATCAGTTCCTCAGCACTGATTTTGACGTTGTTATTACCGTCTGCGACCACGCCCGCGAGACGTGCCCGGTCTTCGCGGGAAACGTAAAGCAAAGACTACACATCGGATTCGAAGACCCGGCTCAGGCTACGGGAACTGAGGAGGAGATTCTAGCGGTATTCCGGAAAGTGAGGGATGAGATCAAAGGCCATTTTGAGCAGTTCAATAGTCAATACCTGCAAACCAAGGAGGAATGATCATGCTGAGTATCCTTGTCTTAGGTCCGGGTTGTTACAATTGCCACAAGCTGGAAGCTATGTGCAAGGAAGTCGTAGGGGAACACGATATTGAGGCGGCGATCGCACCCATAACCGACCTGGACCAGATTCACGCCCTGGGGGTGATGATGACACCCGGGCTGGTGATTAACGGAAAGGTGGTGAGCAGCGGTCGGGTGCCGTCAAAGAGTTCCATCGAGCAGTGGATTCTCGAAGCTGCTCAGTAACCGGATAACATAAGCCTAGTCAAGCGAGGTACCGATGGAAGGTGTATCGAAGAGACTTTCTTTTCTTGATCGTTATCTAACATTGTGGATTTTCCTGACGATGTTCATCGGTGTGTTTTCCGGCTACGTATTCCCCAAAATTGTTGATTTCTGGAATATCTTTCAGGTCGGGATAACGAATATCCCAATCGCCATTGGATTAATTTTAATGATGTATCCGCCGCTGGCAAAAGTACGCTATGAAGAACTGGGTGGAGTTTTCCGCAATTGGAAAATCCTGACACTATCCCTTGTCCAGAACTGGGTAATTGGCCCGATCTTGATGTTTGTCCTGGCCGCTCTATTCTTGAGTGATATGCCCCATTATATGGCTGGCCTGATCATGATTGGTCTCGCTCGCTGCATTGCCATGGTCATAGTCTGGAATGAATTAGCCAAAGGCGACTCCGAATACGCTGCCGGGTTGGTTGCATTTAACTCGATTTTCCAGGTGTTGTTCTTTTCAATCTATGCGTATGTCTTTCTGACCGTTTTACCGGGCTGGCTCGGCCTGCAATCCTTCGAAGTGGATATCACTATCGGCCAGATCGCCGAAAGCGTATTCATCTATCTGGGTATTCCCTTTATTGCAGGCATCATTACCCGCTTTACCATGCTTCGCCTGAAAGGCAGGCAATGGTACGAACAGAAATTCATCCCCAGGATCAGTCCTATTACGCTGATTGCCCTGCTGTTTACGATTTTCGTCATGTTCTCTTTGAAGGGTGAGTTCATAGTGAAGATTCCTCTGGACGTTGTGCGGATCGCTATCCCTCTGCTCTTCTATTTTGTGATCATGTTCCTGGTGTCATTTTATATGGGTCGTAAGATCGGCGCTGATTATTCCAAAACGGCCGCACTATCATTTACAGCAGCTTCCAATAATTTTGAACTAGCAATTGCCGTTACTGTGGCCGTGTTTGGCATCAATTCAGGTGAGGCCTTCGCTGCAGTGATTGGGCCGCTTGTGGAAGTGCCGGTGCTTATCAGCCTGGTGAACGTGGCCTTGTGGTTTCAGAAAAAATACTTTGATGTACCGATTCCACAGGGAATTGATGACTAATTCTTAACATACGGTTCTATAGAACAATCTCATTTTAGGGAGTAATTGATATAATGGATAACGCTCTACCAATGGATTTGCTTCGGCAGTGGGCATCCGAATTCGCGGTCCATCAGATGGATGAAAAGAAACTGCTTTTCGAGCATGAATCATACCAACAGGTCCCTGTAAAGTACAAGATCTTGATCGGCATTGCCGTCGCGGCGGCTCTGGGGTCTGATACATGTACTCAGATGTAGACAAAAATGGGGAAGAAAAAGGGACTGTCAAGTGACGAGATCGTAGAAGCCATGATGGTCGCCCGGTACATGAAACAAGCGACCGTAAATGATACTATCGCCAATTCACTGGCCTTGCTTTCGACGAGCGGGGAATAAATGATAACGGTCAAAATACTCGGTATAGGCTGCCCCAAATGTGACGCGTTGGAAGCCAGAGTTAGGAGCGTGGTACAAAAGCACAATCTTGACGTAGAGGTAATAAAGGTGACGGACATCGAGGAAATGGTTCGATCCGGCATCATGATGACTCCCGGCTTGGTGGTAGATGACGAGGTTAAGAGCGCAGGAATAATCCCAAAAGAAGAAGAAGTCCTTAAATGGCTAGGGGAGAGAAAATCAT
>CAZQOY010000065.1:0-11758 GCA_964595095.1 uncultured bacterium
ATTCCGGTCCTGCGCTGGCTGGGGCGGCTGCCGGGGGATATCGTGATCGAGCGGCTCGGCTTCCGGTTCTACTTTCCCCTGACCACCATGATCCTGGTGAGCCTTATCCTGACGCTGCTACTGCAGCTGCTGTGGCGGCGGTGAGTGGGTATTATGAGACACAGACAGGTACAAGCGGTCTTAAAATCAGATACGCCCACCAATCGGCAGGCGCATCCACACCGATCAACTCTCCGGGGCAGGGTTAAGGCCCCGCCCCGTTATTCAGCTTAGATATTCAACAGGTAGCTGGCCTTGATCAGGAATAAGTTCTCCGCGTCGGCCTTGAAGAGCCGCCGCAGGTCCTGAGCCAGCTCAAAGCCACCGATATCCAGGAATTCGGACATGTTCTGGGACCACACGAAATAGATGGCCGACCCCGTCTGGTACTCCCAGCGCACCACCAGGTTGGAGTTGAACTGCTTGTAATTGAAATTCCGGTTCTCGAGCTCGAAGTTGGTGACGCCGTCCCCGTCGGTATCATAAGTATAGGGGTCGCCATCGTATTCGCTCTCGGCGGCAGTGAATGTGTAGAAGCGGTCGTCGAACCGGTCCGACCGGGTGTGGTCCTCCAGTACCAGCTTGTCCTCGGTGAAGGTAGCTGCCGTCACGAAGGGTGAGCCGTAGTACTGGATGGAGAGGGTCGGCGTCAGGGTCAGATCAAATCGCAACGTGGTGGACAGGGTATTGCGGTCCATGGTAGCCATGATATAGTGCTCATCCCCGGTCTGCTCGTCAGTGACGGGGCCAAAGCCATCCCAGTTAGCCCAGGTGTCATGCAAATTGTACAACTGCGTTGAGGCCTGGAGCGAGAAATAATTTGTCGGCCGCCAGGTGAGGCTGGTTGTCAGTCTCAGCCACTTCATCCCGCTCTCCGGCTGTCCTCCGTTCATGCCGTTGAAAGAAGCCGAGAGCTTCTTGCGCTGGTCGCTGCTCACTAAGTACCAGATACTCCAGGTGTCGTCGGTCATTAAAGCGGGACCACCCCACAGGGCAGTAGTATGGAGGCCCGGTTTGTTGACATTTATACCCATGGACGCCGACCAGTAGTTCATGAAGGTCAGGCCGCCGTTGATGTTGCCGCCTGAGGGCATGAGCTCATCCAGTCCGCTAAAGGTAAACCCGGTCCAGAGGTTGAGGTTCAGGTTCCACCGGCGGATCATTTTCCCCGGAGCCTCTTCCCGATACTGGCCCCAGACAAACTGCATAGAATTATCCACCCCGTGGTTGAAGCCCAGATCGTTGGCCTCAAAGCCGGGTGAATAGGTCCATTCACCAATGGCCCAGCGCCAGTGCTCACCCTTGACTTTGGACAGGGCGAACTTGTGGGCATGGCCGCTCAGCTGCGTGGCGCTGGAATCCACCCGGAGGTGGGCCGCATCGGGGCGCTGGAAAAAGTGGTTAGCGCCTCTCTGGGTACGCAGAAGGGCCTCCTGGGATCCCCTCACGTTTGTCAGCGCCAGCGTGCCCTCGATCTGGTAGGTCTCATCGCCAAAGAGATGGTTGATATCGATACCGCCGCTATAGGCATCCCTGCGCAGAAACGCAAGATGATCCTCATTCAGTCGGCGGTTAGCGGAGGTCAGTATGCCGCCTATGGTCGTCTTGCCCTGTCGGAGATCTTTCTGCACACGTGATACAAAATAGTTGGTGAGCGGTTCCACCGTTTCCTTAGTTGTGTGGGCATCCTCAAATTGAATCATCGCTTGTTCTTCGGCGGTAACGGCATTCATCACACCGACTGACCAGCCCGAGCCGGTCTTGCCGCTGATTTTGGCCGCCGCCAGGACGGAGGTGGCGGCCGGCATATCTATATACCTTCCATCGGTACTGGGAGAATACTGCGGGCTTCGTCCGATACGCCGGGTATAAAACAGCGAGTTATTACTCATGGGATTCTGGCCGAAACCGAGGGAGAACTGGTAAATATTGCTGCCTTCAACAAAGAAAGGCCGCTTCTCAGGAAAGAAGGTCTCGAAGGCGGAGATGTTGAGTTCGGCCGGATCGGCCTCCACCTGGCCGAAGTCAGGGTTGAGAGTCAGGTCCAGGGTGAGGTTATTGGTGAGGCCTACCTTCAAGTCCGCACCCAGGTTGCGGGAGAGCTCGTAGGATTCCGGATGGACTGGAGTGACGTATTCGGAGGCCGTGGAATACTTCCCGGTAGTGTAGGGCGAGAAGTATATCCGGCGCTGCCGGGGGATGTTCTCCAGGGCTGTCAGCCGGCCGTAATGGCGCACCCAGCCGCCCTCCTCCTTAGACCAGTAGGTCCAATAATCGTCTTCGTTCTTGCGGGAAATGTGGCGGTACACCTGTAGACCCCACGACTGATTACCGCCGTTAGAAAAACGCAGCTCCCGGAAGGGAATCCTGAACTCGGCCGTCCAGCCGTCATGTTGGATGGCCGTTCTACCTTCCCAGATAGCGTCCCAGTTCACATCCATTTTTTCATCATCATAGCGGCGGATATCCCGCTTAACTCCCTGGGGATTGAGCCAGAATTCGAAAGCCGTACGGTGATCGTTGTAGCTATCAAAGGAGACGTGCACCCAATCGCTGGGCGTTTTCTCATCCCTGCGGCTCAGTATGCTGCGGATACCCTCCGGTTGAGAGTCGTAGGCTTTTATGCCAACGTAAATATATTCGTTGTCATAAAGGACCGCAAATTCAGTCCGCTCAGTGGGAGCCTCTCCTTCCAGTGGATCACGCTGGACAAAATCAGCGGTAAAATCCACTTCCTTCCAGGCTGGGTCGCTTAGGTCTCCATCAATACGAATATTTTCGGTTAAGACACGCAGGGCGTTGATTGAACGCGGCATCTCCAGCTCCACCCGATCAAGCTTTGCGCCCGTCAATGCTGCTACAAAAAAGAAGATGAAAATGGTTCCGCTCAGTCTCATCGTTGTCTCCTATTAAATAAGTCTTCGATTCGCATATACAACTGAGACGCTGAAAATATCAGAAAGGTTGTCCAGGTATTTCACCGGGAGTTCCCCCGAAAATAGGTACTAACTTTCGCTAAGCTGCTGATCCGCCAGCTGGCGGACTGAGAGATGCAGGGATTGGCAAGTGAAGACGGCTGTTTTTAATTTTTGGTTATAATTTTGGGGACAATATAAACCGTTAAAACGGTTTTCATTATTCCGGCATATTAACAGCCCGCGACTTAAGTCGTGGGTTAACAGGGTGTTACGAAATATTTATAACCGCTTCAGCGGTTTTCAACCAAGGACGTATTAAAAAATCCCACTTATAGCCACCAAAGAAGACACCCCTATGAGAGATCCTGAGTTTCGCCTAATTATTTCGGGGGAACTCCTCATTTCACCGGTTGGCATACTATTATGATCACTTGTGATGTGGGATACTGATATGAGCTTGCCGGCGGAGACTGGGATAAGAAAGTCCGGGCAACGGAGCCGGGAGGAAGGATCAGGATGGGCCAGGGGGCATTTCGTTACGACCGCTACTGAAGCCGGCGGCTGTCGGTCGGGGCCGGGCTAATTAATCAGAATAAAGTTCACAGGGATAATAGTCCAAGCCGCTACGGGCTCGCCGCGCCGTCTGGCTGGCTTAAACAGGGACCGCCTGATTGCATCTGAGGCTGCCCTGCCCAGGTTACTGTGAGGAATGTCCTTGAGGATTACCGTCTCCGTGACCCGGCCCGCTTTGTCGATAAACGCCTGCACAATAACCTTTCCCTCGATACCCGCCACTATAGCAGCATCAGGGTAGCGCACCTTTTTTCCGATGGCTTCATAGCCACCAATGGGCTCGGCGGGTTCATCGTAGGGAACATCGGGGATGGTGGGGCCTTCTGCCGGATCCGGCGGAGGGGGATTCCAGTAAAAACTCTCCAACTCAGTCTCACCGATAGTAATGTCTTCAGCAATGTCTTTGTCTTCAGATTCTATCGGAATGGAGGGGCGGGGCAGTGGCGGCGGGGCTTTAAACTGTCTGGTAGGAGGAATATTGACGGTCTCTATTACTACCTCAAATGAGCGTTCGTGGGCCGGTTCCTCCGTACGGAAACGGGGGAAAGCATAGAATATGACAGCAATGAGCAGCAGAATGGCCGCGGCGATAAGACGCACTCGCAGGGGATACCGTTCGACAAAGTTGTCTGGGTGAATAGCCAAAACGGGTTGGCCCCCCTCTTTACTATTGCGGGCCGGTTCAGTTCAAGGGCACTGGTGAGCGCGGGTTCTAGTGCTTACTTGCATAAGTCCGCGCACGTATCTGACCTCGAGGTTGTCAGCCAGCGTGTCCGAATGGATCCCTCCGGGACAGGCTAACTTCACCTCCTAGCCGTCGTGCTTCGAGAACCTAAGCACGACGGTTACCTATGTCTCGGCGTTTTCGATTTAGTCGTCGGCCTGAGTCCGTCGGCTGACGCATCGAAGGCCGACGACCAAACACTTACCATCGCCTTCTAATGCAAGGTGAAGATTATCGGGATAGCGATCCATACCCCCACGGGCTGGTCCCGCTGCTTGGCAGGGTAAAACCGGGTGCGCTTGATGGCATCCGCAGCCGCTTCGTCCAAACCGGTGTTGGGAATACCCTTCAAAATGTGCGTTTCCGTGACCCGGCCCCTCTTATCAACGAAAAACTGGACAATTACGGTTCCCTCTATTCCGGCCTCCTGGGCGATAGCCGGATAGCGTACATTCTTCTGGATGGCCGCGGTGCCGCCGATAGGCTCCGGCCTTACATCGTACGGAATGAAGCGGATATCGGGCCCTTCATCAGGCGGCGGTGGGGGCGCGTCCCACTCGAAACTCTCCAGATCAGTCTCTTCAATGGTGATATCCTCGGCGATGTCTTCATCCTCCGACTCTACCGGGATGGAAGGCCGGGAGGGGGGCGGCGGAGCCTCAAACTGCTGGGTCGGGGGAATGTCTATGGTCTCAATCACTTCATCAATATGCTGCTCGACGAGTTGCCGTTCACCCAGGAATCGGGGAAAGGCGTAAAAGATAAACGCGACTAACCCTGTTACTCCGATGACGACAATACGCATCCGTATTGGGTACCGTTCAACGAAAGTATCATGATGAATAGCCATACTAACCGACCCTGGTCTTAGTTGCGTAGTTGACTTTCAAAGCGCTGGCGTGCCGGAATTCCTGCTGCACGTTAGTGATGATCCTCATGGGCGTGTCCCTGTCCGCCTTGAAGGAGATGGTCAGCTTGGGATTTTCCGCCATCTTGGCCCAGATGACGTTACGAACGGTGGGAATAGGCACCCGCTTATCATCAATGGACACAAGCCCGGCCTTGGAGACCCATACGTGAGTGGTATTGCGCTTGCTTTCCAGCTTCTCAATCTTTGTGGCGCTGGGAAGGATAAGAGGCAGGCCTTCGAACTCCCGCAGGACGGTGGTCACCATGAAGAAAACCAGCAGCATGAAGATGATGTCCGGCATGGATGCCGTAGGGATCTCGGACTTGACTTCAGATTTCTTTTTAAACTTCATTTATGCTTCTTTGCACCAGTAATCAGTGCCTAGAAATCGGGTTCCGCGATAGAGATACGGGGCGCCCCGGCCTGCTTGAGCTGATCAAGTACATCAATATAGGCCTGGTGCTTGGTCTGGGGGTGGGTTTTTACCGATACGATGAGTTTATCGTTCTGGGCCAGCATGTTCCTGATCCTGTTGCGCAGCTGATTCAGGGGAACCAGCTCATCATCGTGCAGCACCTGTCCGGTGGCGTTCACCAGTACCTTGGTGATGTTTTTCGGGTTGACCTCCAGCACCTCCCCAATCGCCGGCAGCACCAGCCCGATACCCTTGTCCATGCTGATAGTGGTGGTAACCAGGAAAAACACCAGCAGCAGGAAGGCAATATCCGCCATGGAAGCGGATGGGATTTGCTTGAGTTTGCTACGTCTACGTTTCATTGCGGATGGACTCGATTACTACCCAGACTTACGTCTTCAGTTTCCCTCACGCTCCAGGTCTATGATCGTCTCCACCAGGACCTCGGACCCCTTTTCCATGTCCACGACGCGGCCTTCAATCATGTTAAGGGCGATATTCTGAAAGAACTGCAGGATCACGGCCACGATGAGACCAAAGGCTGTAGTCAGCAGAGCGATGGAAATACCGCCAGCGACTACCGCCGGGCTTATATCATCGGCCGCCTTGATGTCATCAAACGCCCGGATCATCCCGACAACCGTCCCCAGAAAGCCAAGCATGGGGGCGGTGCCGATGAAGAAGGAAATCCAGGCCATGTTTTTTTCCAGGGAAGCCATCTCGAGGGTGCCCCGGGCTTCGATGGCCTTTTCTGCTTCAGAAGCACCCAGGCCGATACGTTCCAGGGCCGCCAGGAAAATATTACGCACCGGTCCCTGGGCCTGGTCGCACCGGGCAATGGCTGCCTTTACACCGGACTCTTTCAGCGTACCGGCAACCTCATTGGTAAAACTCTCTACATCAATATTGCCCTTCAGTAGATGGTAGAGACGCTCGAGGGAAAAGGCTATCCCCGCCACTCCGCAAATGAGGATGGGCCACATGAATCCACCGCCTTGGAGAAAGTAATCTACCATAAAACATGGACCTCCGTATGAACTCTATTAAAATAATGCCAAACTTCGTGAAAAGTTCAGATACCTTTTTAAAATAACGTCGCATTTTACATACAGCACTGCCGAATGTCAATTTGTAAAGCGTCCAGGAGTTCCCCCGAAATAACAAATAATCAGTTTGAAATCATCGTTGTTTGCTACTTCATTTCCATAACAGTCATTGCGAGTTCGTCAGACCCGCCCGGCTTCGGCTAGACCACGAGCCTGGCAGTAGTGGTCCGTTGGCAGTTGTCCGTTGCTGATGGCGGGGATTGCTAAGAGAGATTCATATAAAAGAGCGTAGAGGATAGATAATCTACTCCATCTAATTCACTTGGCGTCCTTTGTGTCCCTTCGGCCCGGCTCAGGGCGGGCTTTGCGGTTCATCTCTTGCGCGTAGCATAGATCCCCTAGCGCCGCCAGGGTCGCAGCGGCAGCCGACAGAAACGGGAAGTAGAAATTTATGCGGGCGTAAGTTAATCCCCCGTAGGGCGGGCCAATGATGCGCCCCAGGCTGCCCAGGCTCTGGGTCACGCCCATGGCCATCCCCTGCTCGTGCTCCCTTGAGCGCATGGAGACACCGCCGCCATGACCGAAGGGGTAACCAAGCCGTTGCCCAGGGCGATGAAAAGGCAGCCAATGTAGACGAGCGTCACCGTGCGCAGGAAGGGAACCGCCGCCAGCCCCAGGGCCATGGATAGCAGACCCAGCTCGATAACGCGGTCCTCCCCCAACCGGCGGGCCAGCCGCCTGACAACCGCCGCCTGGGTGATGACCCCCACAATCCCCATGAACATGAAAACGAAGCCGCGCTCATGGGGGGATATCCCGAGCACATCCCGGCCGTACTCCACAAAGGTGACGTGGATGACGCTGAAGGCGAGGGTATAGATGAAAAAGGTGGTGAGCAGCCGCGACAGGGCCGGCCGCCGCCCGATGCGGTCGCTGATACGTCCCCATACCGGCGCAAAGATCAGCTGCATGGCGGCGTAACTGCCCAGCAGCAGCCCCACCGCCTGCTCATCCCCACCTAGCTCGTCCACAAAGTCGTTGATAAAGGGAATGATGAGCGTAAGCCCATGAGGTCAATAAAGATGGTGACCCAGATGATTACCAGGGAGCGTCTCTGGGCGGCTGTGTCCATTTCAGAAGTATTCCCTCAACATACCGATTACAGTCAGGGGGCGGACTGACACAATAAACACCAGCGGCTGCCATTATGACAGGCCGTGTCTGTCAAGTGCCGCTGAGAAGTGCTCATATTGACATAATCCCGGGACTGGCACACTCCTTGCGACTACTTATGGCGAAACCTGACGGTTGATCTTTAAAAGGCACATTTTAAGAAAGTCTAAATTAAAGGAGAAAATAACCATGACACTCGTAAAATACACCCGCAGACGACCGGTTTTAAGTCTCTACGATGATATGAACGGCCTGTTTAACCAGCTGTGGTCGCGTCCCTTCTTCGGGGATGCGGTACTGCGAAACACCTGGTCACCGGCTTTCGATATCCGCGAGATCAAGGATCAGGTGATCTTTGAGGCCGAGCTGCCCGGCTTGAGCAAAAAGGACATTGACATTTCCCTTCAGGACAGTGTTCTGACCATTAGCGGCGAGCGCGACGAGCGCGAGGTCACTGAGGACGAGACCGTCCACCGCTCCGAGCTGCGCTACGGCAAGTTCATCCGGTCCTTCACACTGCCCACCCAAGTGGACGAAGACAAGGTTGAGGCTAAGTATCACAATGGAATCCTCAACATTACCCTGACCAAGGTGGTTCCTGAAGAGCCTGAGAAAAAGAAGATCGCTATCAAGTAGCCTCAGGCTCACAATACACTCACAGGAAATCAGAACGCCCCTCTTCCCAGGAAGGGGGGCTTTTCTTTTTCCCCAAAATGACAAATAAGTAGTCGCATTGGGGTCCTCCGAATGCGAAATTCCTGCAAATCTAGATATCAAAACCCTTCCGGCTAGCGCCCTTCTGCTCTTTGGAGGCAGCATCCCTGGAGCAAGAGCAAGCATACGTCTTGTATCGCACGCCTTTGTAAAATGGAGAGGAAGGAAATCTTTATAGTTGTGAAAAAGTTTTCATTCATCTCAACCTTCCCACCACTCACTGTTATAACAATTCTCCTGCTGATGGTGGATTCACCGCATGCCCAAAGTATGGAGGCCTTTGATTCTCTGGAAATTGGGGTGCAATATGTTGTTAATACTAACCGGAATGTTTTTCACGATTTCTGGGCGCCCGGACGAGGAATTGATGCGTTCATCGAAACGCCTTTCTATTACGGTGCTGTGCAGGCTGGACTTCACGCATTCCCTTTCTATGGCCAGGAAACGAGTATCTCCGATTTTCAAACTGTTTTCGTTTACCTGAAATGGGGTCTGCGGTGGTCGTTGCTGAATAAATTGGACTGGTTTAACCATATTAGTATAGGCAGCAGTATTATGATTTTCGATAAAGCGCAAGGGTACAGTCGATATGAAAATGAACTCGGAATGGGCCTTGATTCCGGTGTGAGTTACCCCGTTTATAAGAACATAGCAATCAATTTTTCAGGCAGCTACAACGTTATTTTCACTCATAAGCAAATCAAGCTCGCGTTTCTATCCGCCGGAATGAGCTATTCACTCTCCACGCCGGGATGGTTGAAGGCGTTTCTGGAGTGAAGCCGGTCCTGTTGCTCATAATTGTGGCGCTCAACCTGACTGCTCGGGTTGAGGGAAGCAACCCTGCCGACACCTTGCTTGATAGGACGGTGATAACCGCAGTAATGATTCGTCACGCGGGCTTGACCCGTGTAGGAGACCTGTTCCTGCTTATCGACGATTGGAATATTAACACTACTGATGGATTTACCTGGAAAGCGAGCCCGAACGGTCTGTCGGCTTTTCAAAGGCAGAATTGGGTTGTTATGCTTGATGGTCAGAGGATAGATCCGAAGGTATTTGATGTGATTAACCTGAACATGGCGCCGGTAGCTCTGGATCAGATTGATTATGTGGAGGTCATCGGTTTGCCTCAAGTGCATGCCGGAGAGTTTGCGGATCGCGGCCTCATTCACATTCGGACGATTAAGCCGAAGCCGGGCATTTCAATAATGGGGGATTTGGTGCTGGGTAACGAAACAGGTGACTCAGGACCGTATCGGTTCACGGAGTTCGCCACACCCAACGTTGATCGAATCGCCAACGATGGCTATTTAACCGTTGATGTTGGCGCCCGGTCCTGGTATGCGCGTGCGAGTCTATTGGTGCAGCAACATCCCTTTACCGACCCGGCCATGTATGAACGTATCTCAAAAACTCTTACTATATATCCCGGACTGCATCGAAGTATCATCCCTTTCCTTAGAATGGGCGCCGAAGCGTTCGGGGGAACGCACCAATTTCTGATCAGTTACCCTTACTCTTCAAAATACTTCTTATTCCTTAAGCCTATCGGAAGAGAAATCCCGGTAAATAATTACCTTCCTCACGTGGGCATAAATGGATCCTTTCCCGCCTCCGAGAAGGTGGATATTACTTATCGTCTCAGCTACGCAGTCAATGGACTCGATCGTTATCCGAACACCCTTGATTTCGATTTTGACTGGGAATCACACTATCTCAATGCCAACATTGAAAGTAACAGCAACAGCGCCGGCTTTAATACCAGATTCGGAATTGGATATGAACAACGCACCCTGAATACAGGTTATGCACTGAGTGAAGCCTCGTATGACATAGCGAAAATCTACGGCGAATTAATTCATAGATTTACAGATAGCATACAGCAGAACACGTGCGGGATGATCTTATTCAGTGGTGGCCGCACCGCTTTTAAGGCAGCAACTTCAAACTATTGGAAGATGAATGACCAGCATACACTTGGAACCTCGTTGTCTTTTTCACAAAGACTTATAGAGGAAGACAATAGCTTATGGTATTGGTCGGAACGCGGATACGATATATTGAGAGCAAACGATGTTGATTACACTATTTTCGGCGACATCACTAAGAGTCAACAATTCACCGGTGATCTAACCTGGAAGACCACTGTAAGCGACAACTTCACGATAGAAGCCGCCGGTTCCTATAGATTGTTTTCCGACCTCTATTTGGAAAGACAATCCTTTCAATTCAATCCCCAGGACTGCTCATTTTACTCCCCCATACAAATATATGGGGGCGAAAAAGGACAAGTTATCGGAGGGAGAATCGCTGTAAATCATCGATTCATACCTCAGCTTTCACATCATTTGTTCTACGGCTACTGGACTGAAATTGCCGGAGATGATGTGTTCAAAGGTGTTTGGGCCTCTATTCCAAAGCATAAGGCCAGTTACCGATTAACTTATACTCCCGTGGAGAGCTTTGCGATCTGGGCCATGGTAAGCTATCGTTCAGCCGCTTCCTGGTCTGATTATCTGAATGTTGACGGCCAAATCTACGAAGTAGCTCCCCAAGTCACAGCAACATATGCTTCTACTGTGAAAGGAGCAGCTATTTTTGATTTGCAGATACAGAAATGGTTTTGGCATGGAAGATTAATTGGGAATCTTCTTTTTCGAAATGTATGGAACCAGGACTATCGCTACCACCCAATCGGGGCTTCATTCGATCTAAGCATGTTTATCAAGGTTAAGGTTCTTCTCAATTCTTAGCAGTTGAAAAAGCAGAAACTTTTCAGCAAAGCACTAATTAAGCAAGTTATTGCATTTTAGCTCAGTGGATACCAAATCTTAATAATGCCAGCTATTAAAACCCTTCTGTTGGTTAACCTTCTGCTCTCGGCAGCAAGCGGCCAGGAGGCAACGCCCAAGACATACCCTCAAAGGGTGAGTGAAGGGCTACGGACCACCGTCACTTCTCCCGCTATGCGCTGGCACTGGACCGCCACCGGTTTGAGTATCCTCTTGAGTCTGCCTTTAGATGATCAGATTAAAGAGCGGGCCGTGGAACATGGCCTTATGTCTGAATCCCTGGCCGACTTAAGCTACGAGTGGGGTGGCAAGTGGGCGGCCTTAACGATACTCCCAGGCATCTACCTCACCGAAAATATCCGGGGCACTTCCCGAGAAACAACCTTCCGACGATTGGACTTTGCCTTCACCAGCCTGGCTATGGTAGGCATCACTACAGAAGTTCTCAAATATG
>CAZQOY010000066.1:0-11733 GCA_964595095.1 uncultured bacterium
CAAACTAATCACTACTCCCCTTGGCGTCCTTTGCGGTTTGTCTTCTTTTCTCTTTCCCTGCCAACTGCCAACTGCCAACTGCCAACTGACCCCGCCACAGGCGGGGCGCACCAGGCGCACCTGGCGAACGACAAGCCCCCGCCGCTAGCTTATATTCCGGCGCTATGAAGATGCCGCCGCCAGGCTCGCCGGACTCGCCGTGGACGTAGTCTCCGGCTACGTCGAGGCTAGGCGGCCTCGCCCGTTGGCCTGCCCGGCCAGGGCTACGGCCAGAGGGCTTAGCCGAGGCTATCGCCCCGTTTCTGCTCCCGTCTTAAATCCCGCTCCTAGTCCCGTCTTTAATCCCGCCAACGGCGGGGCTAGAATGCGGGGCCAACGGCAGGGCCGCTAGCTTTGGAGCGGAAATATTTTTAAACAGGGCGATTTACGCCTCTCGTCGGGGAGTACCCTTAAAAAGGGGGAATTTTGTACGGGTTTTGTCTAATTTTGCACCGGTCCCTTTCCCATCCCGCAGGGACCCCTTTTCGGGGAAGGGATCCCCTTTGGACTGGACTAACAGATCGAGGGGTCTCGAAAAAACAGCAGCAAGCTGTCATCGCGAGACACAGTCGAAGACTGGGTCGTGGTTTATCCCGCGCCTTTAGTCCCGCCATCGGCGGGGTAACGCAGTGTAGCGGGGCGCTCTAATTTTGCGCCGCAAGGAGTCCCTCCGGGACATTCTGCACCGTCGCCCATCCCTGGCCGTACCCGGCCCACGGGGAGGCCGTACCAGCTGGGAAACTCTACACCACCCGAACAATGCTCCCGTCGGGCGAAGGCCTTAAAAAATGGAATTTTGTAGGGATTTTGTCGAATTCCTCGCCGGTTCATGCTCCCCGTAGGCCAGGTATGCCCCGGATAGGTCCCAACGTGGCCCCGGGACGCCGCTATAGCCCGGCAGCTGGACATCGCGCAGCACGGTCTTGCCGTTCAGCCGAATCTACCCGCTTGGGTGCCGGTCAAATGGCGGCCTGCTCGGTCCGCCGGATAATTTCGTTCTGCAGCTCCTTTTCCAGGTCAACGAAATAGTCACTGTAGCCGGCCACTCGCACGATCAGGTCGCGGTGTTTCGCCGGATGCTTCTGCGCCTCCCGCAGGGTGGCCGCCGTCACCACGTTGAACTGGATGTGGTGCCCATCCATACTGAAGTAGGATCGGATCAGATGTCCCAGTTTCTCCAGGCCCGCTTCGGTCTCCAGCACCTGTGGGGTGAATTTCTGGTTCAGCAGGGTTCCGCCCGTCCGCAGGTGGTCGATCTTGGCGGCCGATTTAAGCACGGCGGTGGGACCGTTCCTGTCGGCTCCCTGCACGGGAGAGATACCTTCCGACAGCGGCTCCCCCTTTTTCCGCCCGTCCGGTGTCGCGCCTACCATGCTCCCGAAATAAATGTGGCAGGTGGTAGGCAGCAGGTTGATCCGAAAGTGCCCCCCCTTGGTGTTAGGCCGCTCTTCAACCGCCTGGTAAAAAGCCTCGAAGACCTGCTGGGCGAGCTCATCGGCAGAATCATCATCGTTCCCGTATCTGGGGGTCTCTTCCAGCAGAACCCTTCGCAGCTCGTCGTGCCCTTCGAAGTTGTCCTGCAAAGCCTGAAGCATTTCCTGCATGGTGATATCCCCGCGCTCGAAGATATGGTGCTTGAGGGCACTCAGCGTGTCAGTGATGCTCCCCAGCCCCACGCCCTGGATGTAGGAGGTGTTGTACCGTGCACCGCCGTCGTGGTAGTCCCGGCCGTTGGCTATGCAGTCATCAATGAGCAGGGAAAGGAAGGGCGATGGGATCTGCCGGGCATACAGGCGCTCAATGATCAGGTTGCCCTTGATCTTTATATTAATGAAGTGCTCGAGCTGCTTTTTAAAAGCTGCGAAAAGGTCGGCAAATGTTATATAAGCGGCAGCGTCGTTCGTTCGCAGACCTAGCTGCTCACCCGTCATGGGATCGACGCCGTTGTTGAGGGTGATTTCCAGCACCTTAACCAGGTTGAAATAGCCGGTGAGGATGTAGCTCTCCTTGCCGAAGGCTCCCGCCTCCACGCAGCCGCTGGCACCACCGTTGCGTGCGTCCGCCAGCGTCTTGCCCTGCCGCACCAGTTCCTGGATGATGGCGTCGGTGTTGAAAATGGAAGGCTGCCCGAAACCGGTCTTGACAATCCTCAGAGCCCTTTGGAGAAACCGCTGGGGCGTTTTCTTGCTGATCTGCACCATGGAACTGGGCTGCAGCAGGCGCATTTCCTCGACCACATCCAGGATGAGGTAGGACAGTTCGTTCACCGCGTCGCGGCCATTTTCATCCACGCCCCCCACGTTGATCAGGCAGAAGTCGGTATAGGTGCGGCTTTCCCGGTCGGTTACGCCGACTTTGGGCGGGGCGGGATGATTGTTGAACTTGACCCAGAAGGCCTCCAGCAGCTCCCGCGCCTTCTCTTTGGTCAGACGGCCCTCTTCCAGATCCCGCCGGTAAAAGGGATACAGATGCTGATCCAGTCGACCGGGGTTGAATGAATCCCAGGTATTCAGCTCCGTGATCACGCCCAGATGCACGAACCAGTAATACTGGAGCGCTTCGTGGAAAGTTTCAGGCGGGTGCGCGGGTACCCGTTCGCAGATGGCGGCGATCTCGTTCAGCTCCTCCTTGCGACCGGCGTCCTGCTCACTGGCGGCCAGCTCGGTGGCCTTTTCGGCATGGCGCCGGGCAAAGATCATCAGGGCGTCGGCGGCGATAGACATGGCTTTCAGCTGCTCTCGCTTGGCAAAGGCCTCAGGGTCGGTGAAGAAGTCGAGCCGGTCGATGCTGGCCTGGATGTCCTGTTTGAAATCCAGCAGCCCTTTCCGATAAATCTTGTCATCCAGCACCGTATGCCCGGGTGCGCGCTGCTCCATGAATTCGGTGAACACCCCAGCGTCGTAGGCGGCTTTCCATTCCGGGTCCATCTCTCGAAAGATGCGCTCCCGAATGGACCTCCCCCTCCAGTACGGAATGATGCGCTTTTCCTGGATGTCCAGGGACTCGTCAGATACGTCAAATGCGATCTTTTCCCTGGTTTTCAGGGTTTTGAAATCGTCGAGGGAGTGGGTGCAGATTTCCGGATAGGTGGAGGTGGCCTTAGGGGCGGGACCCCGCTCACCCACGATCAGCTCCCCCTCGTTGATGCAGATGGTTTTATTCCCCAGCAGGTGTTTGAAGGCGAGTGCCCGAGCCACGGGGATAGAGTACTGTCCAACGTCATCCTGTTGATAAAATTCGGTCAGTAGCACCGCGCGCTCCAGTGAAATGGACGGCCTTGCTTTTTGGCTCTGCTCCCGCAGTTTTTCGATTCTGGCGTTCATTGGCCACCTCCGATATTTACGCTTAATCCGTAAGCTGCCACCATTGCTTGCTTGCGTTGCAATTCATCGGGAGATTGGGTTTTCAGTCCTGCCAGTCGGTTGTCCTTGCTCAGCTTCGGGTACTTGGAAACACCCAATTGGTTGTAAGGCAACAGGTCGACAGCTGGGACATTTTCCAGGGAAGCGACGAAAGCGGCGACCTCAGTTAAATTCTCCTCCGTATCGGTTGTCCCTGGAATCAGTGGGATGCGGACACGAATAGCGTAGCCGTTGCAACAGAGCCTTTTCAGGTTATCCAGTATCAGCCGGTTAGACACCCCGGTGCAGCTGGTGTGCCTGTCGTCATTGATGATTTTGAGATCGTACAGAAACAGATCAACCAGGTCGTGGATTTGCTCCAGCTCTATCTCTTCCGCGTAACCGCAGGTATCTAAAGCGGTGTGAATGCCCTGCTCCTTGCAGGCCGCCAGCAGTGATGAAAGGATCTCAATATGAGCAAGCGGCTCACCCCCGGAAAAGGTTATGCCCCCTCCCGACTGATCAAAGAAGATGATGTCCTTCTGAATTTCCTCCATGATCTGATGGATACGAGTCGGCAGGGAAAAGAGCGACGCTTCGCCGTTTAGTGGAGTTTGCAGTTCCGGATTATGGCACCACCAGCAGCGGAGGGGACAGCCGCGGAGAAAGACAGTCGTACGAATGCCGGGCCCATCATAGAGGGCATATTTTTTCAGCTGAAAGGCAGGAACCATGGCCCGAAGGTTTTCATCCATATAATCCGGCATCGATCAAAGTTAAAACCTGATTCATGAAAATTAAATGATTATAGTAAGGGTACCGTGAGTGTGGGGTCGGCACCGGGTTGGTACGCCGGCAGGCGCATTCATTGGACCGTAGCCCTTCTGGCGGAGCAGGTGGTACAGCGCGCTGTCGTCGGGAGGAGGGGGGAGGTGGGCAAGAAGATGTAGCTGAACCTGGAATACTAATGATGGGACGCTGAATAAACCCTGGACGAGTAGAATGTCTCTCTTAGTTCTTAGCCTGAAGTGTCCCCAAAAATGTAGAATGTTTACAGTCGATTACATTAACTTTTATCACATTCAAGCGGTCTAATCTATACAGGAGTAGTCTAACCAAAAAAAGGAGAAGAAATGAGACGGTTACCCCACGGTAAACTGACGATGGGTATTGGAGTCCTCTCCATTGTCGGCTTGATATTCTTGCTGGGAGGTGCAACGGAGGCTACGGCTCAGCAAAGGAGGGGCGGCCCCCAGCTTGATCCGGAGAAGGCCCAGGCAGCTTGGACGCTGGCAGCCCGGGGTGTGGCCAATGATCTAAAACTTTCCAAGCAAGTCACCTCCAAGCTCATCGACGCGTATAAGGCGGCCCGTGAAAGCTACCAGAAGGCCATGCAAGGATTGTTGGGAGGCGGTGGCGGCTTCCAGGGTTTCCGGGAGCTCGCTGAGAAGGAACGCGGCAAACTCGAAACGGCCCTTAAGGGCTTTTTGAACGACAAACAAGCCGCTGAGGCCATAGCGTCACTGGGTACCTTTAACGGAGAGTGGGACCGTTTTCTCGACGTCATTGCGGGTTTCAAGCTCGACGATAAGAAGCTGTTTACAGCACTGGCGCTGGTTCGCACTTACGTGGTTGATTACGACAAAGCCCGTAGGAGCGCTATGGCCGGCCAGGACAGGGCGTCCTTACGTACCGCAAGGGCGACACATAAGGCGGCACTCGATGGTGGCTTGTCCAAGATTCTCACCCCGAGTCAGTTGATAACCTGGAATGAGGCTACCGCTCCTCGCCGCCGAGGATGATTTAAACTCCTTTGGCTCATTAGCTGATCCGGGGATTTATCGAAGGACCAGCGAGGGGGGCGCGTAGAGATTCCGCTTAGCCGGTGATGCATCTTGACACCCGGCGGGGGTGATCTCTCTCGTCGTGGTATTGAGCAGTCCAAGACGAATGGTTGTTGTCTTGTCCCTGCCAAACTAAGGTGCTCCCCCGAAATTTGTTGCCAGAAAACAGCCGCACTTTAAGGGCGGCTGTTTTCTGGCTGAGAGTGCAAGTCGTCAAAGGAATGGGGACCAGTGGGGCCGAAAGTAAAAAGACACATCACACGATTCCAGATCCCTTCATGCGGCTCATCTCAATCGTTCGTTGCTTAATCATTCATCGCCACGGCCGCGTATGTTGTCATAACTCCGTCAAGATGGTGCTGCTGAAGCAGGGGAGTTGGGAGTTGCCACGCCGATTCCCTTCGCCTTCTCTCCGTCGGAGAAATAGCCTCAGCCGCCGATTTTCCAATTCCTGCGCCTGTCACTTAAAAGTACTTTTCAAAGAACTACTAAATATAGTAAAATTGCTTTTATGAAGTTGGCTATAACGGGAAAAGGAGGCACCGGGAAGACAACGATCGCAGGTATGTTGGCACATCACTTTAATAATGACGGCTATCAGGTGCTTGCGGTAGATGCTGATACCGATGCCAATTTAGCATCGGCAATTGGCATACCATATGAACAGGCTATGTCAATTGTACCAATTTCAGATCAGCGCGATTTGATTAAAGAAAAAACCGGTGCAAATCCCAGACAATTTGGGCAACTGTTCAAAATGAATCCCACCGTGAGTGACATTCCTGAAAAATTCTGTATTAATTTTCGTAATATAAAATTACTCGTAATGGGGGGTGTAAGAAAAGGGGGTAGCGGTTGTGCTTGTCCTGAGAACGTCCTGCTTAAGAGCTTGTTATCCGAAATTATTCTTAAGCGAAAAGAAGTAGTCATTGTTGATATGGAAGCGGGCATCGAGCATCTGGGTAGAGCCACTGCAAAGGCAATTGATAAAATGCTGATTGTTGTCGAACCAGGTACTCGGAGTATTAATACTGCGGAACTAATAATGAAATATGCCAGAGACATTGGGGTTCACCATTTTGGAATTATCGGCAATAAAATTCAGAATGAACGGCAAAAAACACGGATTAGTGAACAACTGCCTCCAAACCTTATTTTGGGGATGATTTCCTATCACGACATTATTTGTGATGCTGATTTATTAGGGCAACCTTTATTTGAATTATTAGATGATAAATTGAAAACAGTATTTAATGATATCTACAAGAGCATTCACTCCAACCAATCCAGCATGTAGCGTGACTATTTCACCTGGAATTGTACTACTATTTTCAGTATAGTCATCCCATACATTGCAGTCGATTATATCCCTTAGGTTGGAAATAGAGGAAAAGGAGAATATTCGATGTCATTTAATCCTCAATGCATCGCCACGGGAATCGGGAGTTTCCCCCATACAGATGCAAAAGCGGCCTGTGATTTAATCCTGAGTACTATCCCCGAAGTACCCGTTTGGCCTCAATTATCAAAAGTAGATTTCCGTGAACAGATGGAAATTCAATACAGTGAAGGGTTACCTTGTGTTGTTTATGATGAAATGAAAAATAGAATATACTTTGATACAAGTGGGGATTGTACGAGTGATCTTGAAAGACTCTATGAAAACTATGTAGAGGGAAACCTGGATTACTTTAAAATATCCCCTGGATTTGCTCGTGGCCTTTATGAAATGGAAAAGAGACTATCCGGGACTAAACTATCTTCAATACAATATATTAAGACTCATATTACAGGACCCATCACCTTTGGCTTGGGCGTTGTTGACGAGAATAAAAAAGCAATTTATTATAATGATATGTTTCGAGATGCCGTTATAAAAGGAATCACTATGAAGTCACGATGGCTACTGAATAAGCTCAAATACTTAGGATATAGTCAGATTTGCTTTATTGACGAGCCTATTTTATCCGCTTTTGGCTCTTCTACATATGTGAGCGTTCAACGGCAAGATGTTGTAGATTATCTAAAAGAAGTTATCGAGGCAATTCATGATGAGGGTGCTCTGGCCGGCATCCATTGTTGTGGCAATACTGAATGGACAATCCTGATAGATGCCGGAGTTGACATTATCAGTTTCGATGCCTATGAATTTGGAGAGACCATTGGTTACTATCCCAGGCAGATTAAGGAATTCCTGGAAAATGGGGGTGCAATCGCCTGGGGAATCGTTCCTACTTCGCAGAAGGTTAATCAGGAAACGACA
Source organism: uncultured bacterium (assembly GCA_964595095.1). Classification (GTDB taxonomy): domain Bacteria; phylum Fidelibacterota; class Marinisomatia; order SCGC-AAA003-L08; family TS1B11. Next base: position 7,488 of record CAZQOY010000066.1, read on the forward strand.
GAATCTTTAGTTGTACAATTAGAGAATAATATTGATAGCTTGGCAAATAAGGGAATAGATAAATCGTTAATATGGGAAAGGTGTCTAATCACGCCAAGTTGTGGCACAGGTTCCCTGTCTGTTGAGTTATCCGAAAAAGTCTTTAAACAATTATCTAAGGTGAGTAGCGCTCTTAGAGATAAGTTTCACTTTTTATAAATATCCTTACTTATTTACATAAACACAAAGGTAAAGGGGAATAAGCCCATTATAATTAAAAGTCTGATAATCATCCAGTGGCTGCGAAAATAGCATGAATGAGCACAATACTCAAAACAGTATAGAGACTATCTGGGAGCGTTCAGAACTGCAAAAACCTCGATGCAGGTTTGGTGAAGAAGGGCTTTGTTGCAAAGCGTGCTATATGGGGCCTTGCCGAATAAATCCTTCGGGGAAAAAATTTCAAAAAGGAGTCTGTGGTGCTTCTGCTGAATTAATTGTTGCCAGAAATTTCGCCAGGATGATTGCTGGCGGGGCCTCTGCTCACTCTGATCATGGACGGCAGGTGGCAAAGACACTTCTCATAGCCGCAACATCCCCAGATTCAGGATATTCCATTAAGGATGTTAATAAGCTCAAAAAAGTAGCCCAGGTCATGGGTGTGCCAGTCAAAGATAGATCGAAAGAAGAAATCGCCCTTGAGGTGGCCCAAAAAGCCCTGGATCAATTCGGCAGGCAGGAAGGCGAAATTCCCTTTGTCAAACTTGCGCCCGAAGCGAGACAGACCATATGGCGGCAGCTGGATGTCGTGCCGCGCGGCATCGATCGGGAGATTGTCGAGATGATGCACCGAACGACAATGGGCGTGGATCAGGACTATCGAAATATCCTCGTTCACGGCGCCAGGACCGCCCTGGCCGATGGCTGGGGCGGGTCCATGATCGCCACCGAGCTGCAGGACATACTTTTCGGCAATCCTTCGCCTATTCGCGGGCAGGTAAACCTTGGAGTCCTTTCCGAAACGGATGTCAACATTATTCTTCATGGGCACGAGCCGATACTTTCTGAGATGCTGGTCGTAGCGGCCCAGGATGAGGACCTGATCAATCTGGCGAAGACCCACGGCGCAGCCGGAATTAATCTCGCCGGCATCTGCTGCACGGCAAATGAGATCCTGCTGCGCCACGGTTTGCCCGTCGCCGGAAATATTCTGCAGCAGGAATTGGCTGTTAATACCGGCGCAGTGGAGGCCATGGTCGTCGATGTCCAATGTATTATGCCGTCCTTACCGGAAATATGCAAATGTTACCATACACACCTTGTCACTACCTCATCCAAAGGAAAGATAGAGGGAGCCAGACACATTGAATTTTCTGAAAAATATGCCCTGCAATCCGCCAAGGAAATCATTAGAGAAGCCATCTTGAACTTTCCTAACCGCGGCAATGTTGATATTCCCAAGGAAAAAATGGACCTGATCGCCGGGTTCAGCCATGAGGCGATTACCTATATGCTGGGTGGCAGGTTTCGAGGCTCGTATACGCCCCTTAACGACAACATAATCAACGGCCGAATTAAGGGCGTGGCGGGGGTTGTCGGCTGCTGCAATCCCAAAGTGGCCTATGACCAGGGACATATCGGTCTGGTGGAGGAACTTATTGCAAATGATATTTTAGTCGTACAGACCGGGTGTTCGGCTATTGCCTGTGCCAAAGCGGGATTTCTCCAACCGGAATCCGCCGATAAATATGCGGGCAAAGGTCTGGCAGAGGTATGCAAAGCCGTAGGCATGCCGCCGGTGCTGCATTCGGGCTCTTGCGTTGACAACAGTCGTATATTAATAGCGTTATCTGAGATGGTGAAAATCGGTGGTCTGGGCAGTGACATCAGCGAACTCCCGGTTGCCGGCGCTGCCCCGGAATGGATGAGTGAAAAAGCGATCGCTATCGGTCACTATTTTGTTGCTTCCGAGGTGTTTACCGTTTTTGGGGTTGGACTTCCTGTGCAAGGGAGTGAAAGAGTATGCCGCTATCTCTTTGAAGAGATTGAATCGGTTTTTGGTGGTATGTGGGCGGTTGAGCCTGATACCGGCAAAATGGCAGGCCTGATTATTGACCATATAAATAAGAAACGGGAAAAACTGGGAATCAGCAAAGGTAAAAAGCGGGTGCTGTATAATATGCAAATGAGAAGAGAACTGGATGGTGGACAGGTAGGGTAACACTATGTCAAAGCTTATCGCATCAAGAGCCATTCGTGGAGCACACAAGCTGGTTACTCGTGCGGAGAAGGAGCTTACTCGGGCGATTGAGGAAAAAGGCCCTCAGACCAAAGTTGAATTCCCCAATACAGGGTACTACCTCCCCATTTCTCACGGGATATTGGGGATGAAAATCGAAACGCTCGCAGGACTCAAGGATCTATTGGAAGAAGCCCGAGCATTGCTTCCACCCATCCCGGACGAGAGACTGTGGCTTCCATATCTGGGGCATACGCTGGATGCCGGCATGGCTGCATTATTTGCTGATGAAATTATTGAGGGCCTTAAATACACGCAGGACCCTCTGCCCTACCTGACAGAGCCCAATCCCCGGGATGGTCAGCTGTGGCTTGGCGCTGCCGGCGATGTGATCTTGAGAGAACGGGGTATCGAATTTGTGGATGGGACAGCCCCTGGATTTGCCGTCTGTGTCGGTCATTGCCCTTCGAACGAGATTGCGGTAAAAATTGCTCGCGAACTACAGGGAAAAAATCTCTACGTATTTATGGCGGCAGACACCAATGGAAAATCAATGGCCCGGCAACTGGAGGAGGAAGGGGTTCAAATGGGGTGGGATACCCGCCTCGTCCCCTTTGGCGACGATGTAACAGCCTGCATTCACGCGTTGGGTTTTTCGACGAGGGTTGCCCTTTCTTTTGGCGGTGCTCAACCAGGCGACTTTCAAAATATTCTACGCTATAACAAAGATCGAGTATTTGCCTTCATCCTGGCCTTCGGACCCGTTGATGATGAAAAACACGCCCAGGCGGCAGGAGCGATCAACTATGGCTTTCCTACGATAGCCGACACCGATATCGACCAGATTCTTCCTACAGGTATTTGCACTTATGAGCACGTTGTTTCCCCGGTTGCCCATGACAGTATCGTGGCCAAAGCGATTGAGGTGCGGGGACTGAAGGTATCCATCACCAAAATCCCCATTCCGGTCCCCTACGGTCCCGCGTTCCAGGGAGAACGAATACGCAAAGACGATATGTATGTGGAGCTTGGGGGCCAGCTGGCACCAGGCTTTGAATACCTGACAACAAAAGAGCTGGATGAGGTGGATGACGGCAGAATAGAAGTGATAGGGCCGGAAATCGATGAGGTGGAAGAAGGCTCACGACTTCCTCTTGGTATCTGGATCGAGGTGGCCGGACGCAAAATGCAGCTTGATTTTGAACCTATCCTGGAACGTCAGATCCATGACTTGGTCAACTGTGCTCAAGGCATCTTTCACATGGGGCAGCGCGATATCAATTGGGTCCGCATCGGGAAAGAGGCAAAGAGAAAGGGCTTTAAGTTCGAGCACTTCGGCTCCATCCTGCATGCCAAGTTGCATGCCGAGTATGGAAAAATTGTAGACAAAGTACAAATAACAATCTATACCCGGGAGGATGATGTAAATAAGCGTCTCCCAATAGTTCGAGATGTATATCAACAAAGAGATGCCCGTATAGCAGATATGACCGATGAATCGGTAGATATCTTCTACTCCTGTGCTCTGTGTCAGTCCTTTGCTCCGAATCATATCTGCATCATTACGCCTGAGCGTTCCGGACTTTGTGGCGCTTACAACTGGCTGGACGGGAAGGCGGCCTTTCAGATAAGTCATACCGGACCCAACCAGCCCGTGAAAAAAGGCCGGGTGATTGATCCGGTAAAAGGGCAATGGCAGGACGTTAATGATTTTGTCTACCATAGTTCCCATAAGACATTGGAAATCTTTAATGCCTATAGCATCATTGAACACCCCATGACTTCCTGCGGCTGCTTTGAGTGCATCTCATGCGTGTTGCCTGCCTGTAATGGGATTATGATTGTCTATCGGGATTGTGTTGGGATGACCCCCAGCGGTATGAAGTTTTCCACGCTGGCCGGAATGGTGGGTGGAGGAGTGCAAACACCGGGCTTTATCGGTCACAGCAAACACTATATCGGCAGTAATAAAGTTAGGTAATTACTCAAGGTTTGGCACAAAGTCGCAGAGATATTGAACGATTTTCG
>CAZQOY010000067.1:0-10529 GCA_964595095.1 uncultured bacterium
GGTGGAAGCCAGGGCGCTGGAACAGGAACGGGATGAAATCCTGACCCATATCGAACCCAGGTATCTTGGTGCCTACAACAGAATCCGGGCCGCCCGGGACGGCTTGGCAGTAGTGCCTATTAGCCGGGGTGCGTGCGGGGTCTGCTTCAACCGTATCCCGCCGCAGCAGCAGGTGGAGATCAAATCCATGGATAAAATCATCACCTGCGAGAGTTGCGGAGTCATCCTTTTCTGGGATACAAAATAACCGGCTGGTTGGCCGGCCGCACCGCAATTAGAACCAAGCCTGTTCCGGGAATCCTGCCCAAACCCGGTAAAATACCTGTCCCGAAGGGATTCATAAGGATAAATTAGCCCGTGGAGACCGGCCGGATGGCTGCCCTCCATTCCGTGTGCCTCCCGGAGGGATATCTTTCGGGACTGGCAGACTGGAATGGGGGGAGGAAAGTCCGAACTCCGCAGGATACGGCGCCTCCTAACGGGAGGGGACCGCGGCGGCGTCCTTCTGGGAAACGGGTCGCGGTCACGGAAAGTGCCACAGAAACAAGACGGCCCCATCCGCACCGGCGGGTGGAGCAAAGGTGAAACGGTGGTGTAAGAGACCACCAGTCCCCGACGTGAGCCGGGGAGCTGGCAAACCCCGCCGGGAGCAAGACCGAACAGCTCCGTTCCCCGTCCGTCAACTCCGCCTTTGGCGGGATCAGCTGACTGACGGGGGGCCGGTGATCCGCCGGTGTCCGGCAGAGGCCGGATGCGGAGCGGGTAGGTCGCTTGATCCCGGTTGTGAAACCGGGACCAGATGAATAGCCATCATCCGGCAGCCGCCGGACACAGAATTCGGCTTACAGGTCGGTCTCCAACTATTACTATCGATTGAGCAATGTCCGAAGAGGAACCCCTGGCTTGTCCACTGTAAACACTCGCTGGAAGTTCACCCAACCTGATCCTGGTCTGGTCCGCCAGGCGGAGCAGGAGTTCAGCGTACCGGAGATCTATGCCCGAGTCCTCGTCCACCGGGGGATTACCAGCCGGGAAATGGGGATACCCTTCTTCAATCCTGACCCGGCGCAGCTGCACGACCCGTTCATTCTGAAGGATATGGTAACGGCTGTGGATCGGGTGCTTGAGCAAGTCGGCGCTAAGCGCCCGATCCTCATTTTCGGCGACTATGATGTGGACGGCACTACCGGCGCCTCTTTGCTCTACCTTTTTTTCAAATCCATCGGTGTCAGGGTATCCACCTATATTCCCAACCGGGAGACGGAAGGCTATGGCCTCTCTTCGGGGGGTGTGGACTATGCGGCTCTCATCGGCGCTGATCTGCTGATCACCTGTGACTGCGGCATCAGCGCCCTGGAGCAGGTTGACCGGGCCCGGGACAAGGGCATTGATGTGATCATAACCGACCACCACACCCCCGATACCGAACTGCCCGCCGCTGCCGCCATACTTAATCCCAAGCGAGCGGACTGCGCCTATCCTTTCGAGGGCCTGTGCGGGAGCGGAGTGGCTTTCAAACTGGCCCTGGCGGTGGCCGAAAAAGGCGGGTACGATCCTGATCTGGTGTGGACCCACGTGGATCTCGTCGCTCTGGGGACCGCCGCCGACCTGGTTCCTGTTCTGGACGAGAACCGGGCCATCGTCAATGAAGGGCTGCGACTTATCCGGGAGCGGTCGCGTCCGGGTATCGCGGCCCTCTGGCAGGTCTCGGGGCTGGCCGGGAAAGACGTAACGGTAGGACGCCTGGTATTCGGCATTGCCCCCAAGATTAACGCCGCCGGACGCCTCGGAGACGCCGGACGGGCGGTTAAGCTGCTCACCACCGACAACCGCTACCTGGCGGTCAATATGGCCAGGGAACTCTTGGCGGAGAACGACCGGCGCAGGATCATCCAGGGAAATACCGTGGAAGAGGCCATTTTCCAGGTCAACGCCCACCATGACCTCAGCCGGGAGAAAGCCCTGGTGCTCAGCGGGGAGGACTGGCATCAGGGTGTCATCGGCATTGTAGCGGCCCGTATCCGTGACCTGTTTCACCGACCGACGGTGATCATTGCCATGGAAAACGGCGTGGGGAAGGGTTCGGCCCGGAGCATGGCCGGGTTTGATCTGTACGAGGCCCTGACCCAATGCCGGGAACACCTGCTCGGCTACGGCGGTCACTCGGTGGCGGCGGGACTTTCTATAAACCACGAGGCCTTGCCTGCCTTCACAGACCGTTTCCTCGCCTGGGCCGACCAGCAGCTCACCGATGAGCAGCTGCAACCCCATCTCACTGTGGAAGGGGAGTGCCCGCTGGACCTTATCGACAGCCGGTTCCTGCGCTTTCTTGATTCCCTGGCTCCCTACGGGCCGGGAAACCGGCGTCCTGTATTTACCGCCCGAGGTGTACGGGTAGCTGGAATGCCGCGCCTGGTGGGAGAATCCGCCAGTCACCTGAAATGCCGGCTTATGCAAAACAGCACCACCTTCGATACCATCGGCTTTGACATGGCCGACCACTTCGAAAAACTACTCTTGAAAAAACCTCTGGATATCGCTTACGTTGTAGAAGAAAATAAATGGCAGGGCAGCCGGAAGGTTCAGCTGCAACTTAAGGACATCAAAATGGGAGAATCATCATGACCCGGGCCTGTCCCGAAGGGATACATTCATATATTTCCGGCGTAGGCTTTAACGTACCCGAAAAGGTTGTCACCAACGATGATCTGGCCGCCATCATGGATACGAGTGATGAATGGATCCGGGCGCGCACCGGCATCCAGACCAGACGGTTCGTGGCCGATGGCGAAGGAACCACCGACCTGGCCATACCGGCGGCGGAGGCGGCCCTGAAGGCGGCGGGCATGGCGGTAAACGACATCGATTTTATCATTTTCGCCACGACCACACCTGATTATTATGCCCCCGGCTCGGGATGTCTGCTCCAGGATCGCATGGGCTTTCCCGAAATCGGGGCCCTGGATGTACGCGTACAGTGTTCGGGATTCATCTATGGCCTGTCCATCGCCGATCAATATATCCGCACTGGCATGTACCGTCACGTGCTCCTCATCGGCGCTGAGGTTCAGTCCACCAGTATGGACCTGTCCGACGCCGGCAGGGACGTGAGCGTGATCTTTGGTGACGGCGCCGGGGCGGTAGTCGTCTCGGCCACTGAAGAGGACCGCGGCATCCTGAGCACCCATCTACATTCAGAAGGGAAGTATGCCAAGGAGCTGTGGTCGGAGGTGCCGGCCAGCGGGCGTAACCCCCGCATCTCAGTACAGGACGTGGAAGAAGGCCGGCACTGGCTGCAGATGAACGGCCGGGAAGTATTCCGCCATGCCGTTATACGCTTTCCCCAGTCGATAATAGAGGCGGTGGAGGCCAATAACCTGACACTGGAGGATGTTAGTCTCATCGTGCCCCACCAGGCCAACCTGCGCATCACCCTTGAGGTGGCACGCCGCCTGAAGGTGCCTGCGGAGCGGGTTTACTCCAACATTGAGCGGTACGGAAACACCACGGCCGCCACTATTCCCATCGCTCTGGCGGAGGCCGTCAGCGAAGAGCGTATTCAACCCGGTGACTACGTGGTATTGGTAGCTTTCGGATCCGGCTTTACCTGGGCTTCTGCGCTGATTAAATGGTAAGCTCGAAGTACTAGCTATGGAACAGCGTTATTTTTCCGAAGAGCATCGCCTTTTACGTGATATGGTGCGGGAATTCGCCCGGAATGAAGTAGGCCCCGTGGCTGATGAGCTGGACCGGGAAGGTCGTTTCCCCGATGAGCTGGTGTCCAAGATGGCCGAGCTGGGCCTGATGGGGATTCCCATTCCCCAGGAATATGGTGGCGCGGGAATGGACACGGTGGCCTACACCATCGCCGTGCATGAGCTGGCCAAGGTGGATGGAAGCGTGGCGATAACTGCCGCGGCACATACCAGTCTGGGTACCATGCCTATCTTACTGTTCGGTAATAAGGATCAGAAGGAGAAATATCTGCCTCCCCTGGCGAGCGGCGAGATGCTGGGAGCTTTCGGCCTTACCGAGCCGGAGGCCGGCAGCGACGCCGGCGCCACCCGGACCCGCGCCGAGCGGAAGGGCGACAAGTTCATAGTGAATGGCCAGAAGGTCTTCTGTACCAACGCCGGCCAGGCGGGTGTGTTTGTTATTACCACCCGCCTCATCGAAGATGGCGAGGACCAGGGCGTCAGTGCCTTTCTGGTTGAAAAAGACACTCCCGGCCTGCGGCTGGGCAAGCCGGAGAAGAAAATGGGCTGGCGGGCTTCCGACACGCGCTCCCTCTTTTTCGAAGAGATGGAAGTGCCCGCCGGGAACCTCCTGGGGCAGCCGGCCAGGGGCTTCCGGCAGTTCCTGCAGGCGCTGACGGGCGGCCGGATTTCCGTCGGTGCCCTGGCACTGGGGACCGGCGAAGGGGCCTACCAGCTGGCGCTGAACTACAGCCGGGAACGGGAAGCCTTCGGACGGAAGATCAGCCAGTTTCAGGCCGTGCAATTTACCCTGGCAGACATGGCAACCCAACTGGAGGCCGCCAGGCATCTGGTCTACCATGCAGCCTGGCTTATGGACCAGGGACAGCATGTGATCAAGGAGGCGGCCATGGCTAAGCTGTTCGCCAGTGAGCTGGCCATGCGCATTACTACCGACGCCATCCAGATACACGGCGGTTATGGCTATATCCGGGATTACCAGGTTGAGCGCTTCTTCCGGGATGCGAAGGTACTGGAGATCGGCGAAGGGACCAGCGAAGTACAGCGGATGGTCATCGCCCGGCAGATACTCGACGGAGCCCGGAGACTATGATAAAGGCCAGGACATCCGGGTCCCCGTTGAGTTCACTTCCTTCCATCTCCTGGTTGCGATCCGATCGTTTCTACCGGGTGTTGATTTTTATCGGCAGTATCTCGGTTATCTCCTGGTTGTTTCCCATCGGTGATCAGTTTGAATACCGCTACGACCTGAACGAGATCACCCGGGAAGCCATCATCGCGCCGTTTAACTTCCCCGTACTGAAAAATCCAGAGACGCTGGAGAGTGAGCGTGAAGCCGCCCGGCTGTCCGTACCATATCTGTTCCGCCGCGATCCTCAGATCACCACTGCCCAGCTTAGCGGCATAGTGGACCTGTTCACCAGGGTGGGGCGTATTCAGCGCGCCGAAAACCAACTGGCCCAGAGCCGCCAGCGGGCCTATCGCTTTCGCTACGACGAACGCTACGCTGAAGTTCAACAGGCCGTGGAACGAGACAGCACCGAGGTAGCAGACCTGCGCAGTAATTTCGCCCTCAGATTTCCCCTGGATCTGAACGCCCCCCACTGGAGCAATTTCTTCGCTGGGGAATCGCCGGAAGGCAGGACGATCAACTACAGCCGGCTCCAGAGTGAGCTGGAAAGGATTATCCGGGACATCCTCGCCGAAGGGGTCCTCGACCTGCCCAAAAGCCAGCTGGAGGAAGCCTCCATTGCCCTCGCCAGCGAGGGGGTGGAAGAAGTGGTAGACCCTAAATTCCTCATGGACCAGGATGAGGCCTGGGCCAAGGCCAAAACCCGTCTCCAGGCTCAGTATCCCGCTGAAGAGGCCATCGAGATTTCGGTAGCATCGGATCTGCTCATCTACTTCATCCGGCCAAATCTCATCTATGATGACGAGACGACCCAGCGCCGCCAGGAAGCCGCCGTGGGTAAGGTGCCCATGGGCAAGGGATTCGTCCTGAAAAACGAGCGAATCGTGGATGCCAATACCAAGGTAACACCTGAAATCCTTGAGAAACTCAACTCCCTCGCCGCCGCCAAAACCCAGGCTATTGCCTCCGCCGGGGGAGTTCAGCTCTGGCTGCCAAAAATCGGGATGGTAGCGATCACCGTCATTCTGCTGCTCTTTTTCTATGCCTGGCTGTATGTTTTCCGTAATTCATGGTTCCGGCAGAATCGGGTCCTGCTGCTCACTAATCTTCTGATTGTATCGATCTTCGCAATAGCCAGTCTGTTTCATTACCGTTTTCATCTCTCCGAATACCTGATTCCCTTCACGGTAGTGGCCATGACGTTTACTATCCTTTTCGATGCCCGAACCAGCATCATTGCAACCGTATCCCTGGCGCTGTTATTAGGTTTCCTGGTGGGCAATAAGGTGGATTTTGTGTTAGTGAATCTGCTTGCGGGCAGCGTGGCTATATATGCCGTGCGCCAGCTTCGCCGCCGCCGTCAAATTTTCACCGCCATCATCTATATCGTATCAGCCTACGCCGTCGGGATCACCGCCGTGGAGTTCCTCAAATACACCAATCTGACCACTCTTGGCAACCACTTGATGTACGCCTCAATCAATGGACTGCTCTCGCCTATCATGGTATACGGTCTCATCGGCATACTTGAGGTCATTTTCGGTATGACTACCAACCTCACTCTCCTGGAGCTGTCCGATTTTAACCATCCCCTGTTGCGACGTCTCAGCCGGGAAGCCAACGGAACTTTCAGTCACAGTATTATCGTGGGGAACCTGGCGGAAGCGGCAGCCAATACCGTCGGTGCCAACAGTCTGCTCTGCCGGGTGGGAGCTTATTATCACGATATCGGCAAGCTGGCCCGGCCGGAGTACTTCATCGAGAACCAGTTTCGGATGGAAAATCCTCATGATACCATTGCCCCCAACTTGAGCGCCAAGGTGGTGATCTCTCACATCAAGGAGGGGCTGCGCCTTGCCAGAGAATACGGCCTGCCTCAGGCGGTTGCGGACTTTATTCCCATGCACCATGGCACCGCCCGAGTGGAATATTTTTATCAGAAAGCCCTCAGCGAGAACGGCGGTCCCGACAGGGTGAGGGAAGATACATTCCGCTACAGCGGTCCCAAGCCAAATACCAAAGAAACAGGAATCCTTATGCTGTGTGAGGCTATCGAGGCTGCCACCAAGTCCCTTAGCAAGCCCAACCTGCCCCGTATTCGGCAGATGGTGAATACTATCATTGAGATGCGCATGGTTGATGGGCAGCTCGACGAGTGCCCCCTGACACTTGAAGAGATTAACCGCATTAAGGGAGATGCTTCGGCCGGGACCGGGATCATCGGCGTCTTGAGAGGGATTTACCACGTGAGACTTCCCTATCCCACTTCCGAAAAGAAACCGGCCGTGAGAGAGGTAACCGAGAAAGAAAAATTACCCGAAGCCGCAGTCTTCAAGGGAACTCCCACCGAGTGATCACCGTCAGCAGCGATACGCAATGCGAGGAACCTCCGCCCCTGCCGGCGGAAGTGGTTACCTCCCTGGTCACAGCAGCCCTGACCGAGAACAGCACCGATACCGGCCGGGTGCAGGTTGTTTTCACCGACGATGAACATCTCCGCCAGCTGAAGAACCGCTTCTTCGGACAGGATCACTATACCGACGTTATCGCATTCAACCTGAACGATGCTGATGGGCCGCTCGAGGGGGAAATTTATATCAGCACGGAGCGCGCCCTGGAAAACAGCCAGCTGTTCCACGAACCATATCTGCGGGAGCTGATGCGGCTGGTAATTCACGGCAGTCTGCACCTGCTGGGCATCAAAGATGACACTCCCGAGGAACAGGCCAACATGCGCACCCTTGAGGACCATTTCCTCAGCTCGTTTCCCGACTCCCCCGGACAATGACCGGGATACTCATTAACCTGGCCCTCTTCACGGGGCTGCTGATCATCAGCGGGCTGCTATCCGGTGCGGAGACCGCCTTTTTCCGCCTGCAGAGTCGCATCAAGGATTACGGGGAGGACGCTGCAATCCATGCCGGTATCCTGGCCGTTCTCCAGCGGCCGCGGCACCTGCTCATCTCCCTCCTCACCGGCAATACCCTGGTGAATATCACCATAGCTTTTGTGGCCGCCCTGCTTACCGCCGACCTTGCCCGGCGCCTGGGGCTGGGTCTCTCCCTGCTGCTGGCAGTGGAATCCGTCATAGTCACTATGGTAATACTCCTCTTTGGTGAGATCATGCCCAAGCTCCTGGCCCTCCGCCATACCGCATCTTTCGCCCGCCTGGCCAGGGGACCGGTGAAAATACTGGTGATGGTCCTCTATCCACTGGGCAGCCTGATTTACGGCCTCACGCACCTGGTGACGCGGCTGTTGGGAATCAGACCCGAGGGTATGTTCATGTCGGAAGAGGAATTGAAAGATCTGGCCAAGGTCGGGTATGATCGAGGCACGCTCGCTCAGAGTGAAACGGAGATCATCCATTCCATCTTCGAGTTTGGCGACACGGCGGTTCATGAGATTATGACCCCCAGGGTGGATGTGCTGGCGTTGGAGGCCCGATCAGGTCTGGGGGAAGCTCTGGAACTGATCCGCACCCGGCAGGTGTCCAAGATTCCCATCTTCAAAGAGGCTATTGACGATATTCGGGGCATCCTGCATGCCAAGGATATTCTGCCATACGTAAATGGACCCCATCCTGATGTGAACCTTCTCCGCCTGGCGCGGCCTCCGTTTTTTGTGCCCGAGAGCAAGGGAGTGGTTTCTCTGCTCCAGGACTTTAAGGATCGACGCACAAGCGTGGCTATCGTTGTGGATGAGTTCGGCGGTACAGCCGGGCTGGTTACTTTGGAAGATGTGGTCGAGGAGGTGTTAGGCGAGCTGCGGGATCCATTCGACCTTGAAGAGGCGGAAGTCAGGCCGCTCGGCCGGGACGAGTTCCTGGTTGATGCCGGTGTGGCCCTGGATGACCTGGGGGATCGGCTCCCACACGTCTTCCCCGAAGACCGGGACTACGATACACTCGGCGGATTCCTGTTCGATCGCTTTGACATGATTCCCTCCGTCGGGCAATGGATCTCCGATGGCGGGCGGCGGTTTACCGTCAAGACCCTGGAGGGCAACCGCATCGCGAAAGTCCACATCAGCGCCCGGAACGCCGAAGCTGAGGATGATACCGATGAAACCTGAAGACCTTCCCCGGACTCGCACACCGGCGGTTGGCAAGCGTTTGACTGAACTGCTGGCCGTCCTGGACAGACTCCGCGCTCCAGACGGTTGCCCCTGGGACCGGGAGCAGACCTCCCGCAGCCTGATCCCCTATTTGCTGGAAGAGACCTACGAGGTGATCGAAAGCATAGAAAGCGAGGACAGCCGGGCTTTAATGGAGGAGCTGGGTGATCTTCTGCTCCACGTGCTGTTTCAGGGTGCCATTGCCGAGGATGAGGGGTGGTTCACCCTGGAGGAATGCGTGGCCGCCCTGGCCCGGAAGCTCATCGAGCGGCACCCTCATGTGTTCGGTGATGCTGGGGCCGAAGGTGCTTTTCATGCCAAGCAGAACTGGGAGGCGGCCAAACAGCGTGAGAAGGAACGGGGGTCTCGCATGGATGGGGTACCGCTGCACCTGCCGGCTCTCACCCGGGCCCGCCGAATCCAGGAAAAGGCCGCCTACGTCGGCTTTGACTGGAACGAGGTAGAGTCGGTATGGAACAAAGTCCAGGAAGAGCTGGACGAGTTGCGCAGCGCCCAGCAGGCGGACGATCTCGATGCCCTCGAGGAAGAACTGGGTGACCTGTTATTCAGCCTGGTGAACCTGGGCCGCTTCCTGGGCGTGAGTGCCGAGGAAGCCCTCCGACGTACCATCGCCAAGTTTGAATACCGCTTCCGAAACATCGAGAAGGAACTGCAGAAGCGGGGCAAGACCCCCGAGGATACCACCCTGGAAGAAATGGACGAGATCTGGAACCGCTACCGCGGTGGGGAAGAACCCGCTTAGGAACGGGATCCCTTCCTTGCGTTGACGATAGACTCGGACTGGAAGGGCAGGTAATATTGATGACGCTGTGGGGAGCTGCCGGGGAGTAGAGCGGTGGGGTTCGGTTACTTCCTTTTTTTGCTCTTACTTTGTTTCCGGCTGGGAGCAACTTCCTGAATGATATGTACGGTGGCACCGAGCTCGCCGTCTTTGCCACCCAGATCAATACACAGGTGCCACTGTCCCTTGTTGGGTGGCTTGATATTGGCTGGTGAACTCTCCGCCATTCCGCCAAAATAACGATAATGTTTTCCCTCGCGATAATCTCTGTAGTTTTCTTCGGTCAATAGCCGTATATAGGCCGGGGACTCAAGGTCAACCTGAACCACGTCATGGCTTCCAAGGTCAAGCGTATAATGCAGGTACTGCATCTTGTAAAAAGGGGATTTCAGCCTTCACGCATAGCGGCTTGTTCCAAAAAGTCACTTACCAGGATTGGATTCTCTTGGAGGAAACTTGTCAAGTATGGCACATCCATTGTCTGACTGTTATAAAATCCGGTCTTATCGCTATGATAAATATAAAACCGCAATCTTTTGTCAAACAAGGGTCTTGCTGGCTGAATTTGACCCGAAATAGTCCGGTGGAAATCAGCAATATTCTCCACTATAAGGTAATTTCACCCTGAGACCCGTCCTGAGTCCGCCAGCCCTCGGGCCATAGCCCTACCAGCGTGGCTGGCTGACTTGGCAGCCTCGAAAGTAATGGTGGGAATCGCGATGACATCCTACTCTGTCATTGCGGGTCCGGCGACTGCCGGACG
>CAZQOY010000067.1:10539-11656 GCA_964595095.1 uncultured bacterium
CGGACGCGGCAATCTCGCTGGGGCCTAGATCGCCACCCCGCTACGTTGCACTACGCGGGGTAAACTCGCTCGCGATGACGAGCAAGGGCTCTCCCCCGATCAAAAAGGGATAGTTGGCCTTATGCCGATGGTTTAACTTACAAAGCGATGTTGATCCGCCAGCCCCGCCGATGGCGGGGTCAGGTGAGGAATTGATATGCTGCGATTATGCATTCTAATATAAGTTATGCTATCATGTTAAAGTTTCTTAAAACCTTATTTCATTTTCAAAAAGGAGGTTTGCTATGAAGAACTTAATCGTATTTTTTCTTGGTATAGCCATTTTGTCAATGATTGCCTGTACCACAAAAGTCAATACCGAAGCCGACATTGAGGCAGTCAAAAATTTAACTGAGGAATATGATGCAGCAATCAATTCCGGCGACCTGGACAGTTGGGTGTCTCTTTACACCGACGACGCAGTGAGGATGCCGCCAAACAGTCCTGCGTTAGTAGGCAAGGATGCGATACGGTCTGTGATGCAATCCTCTTTCGAGAAGTACACCTTTGATATTAAGGAAACAGCTGAGGAGGTTATAGTAGCTGGAGACTGGGCATTTGCCCGGGGCACCTACACTTACACAATAACTCCTAAGGCGGGTGGCGAGCCAATTGGGGATGATTCCGGAAAGTGGATGGCGTTCCATAAACGTCAGCCCGACGGCTCTTGGAAGATCTACCGCAACATTTTCAACAGTGACTTACCGCCTTCCGGGACGCAGTAGTTGTTTGAAAGTCATACAATTACGCAATTATGACGCATAACCAGCCAATTCAGCGGACGCGAGGGCACTTACACTTCGGAAAGGTAGAGAAGTAATTTGAGTAGCAATGTAGATTGAAGCTAATTGCTTAAATCCTTGCGCCGATGAAACGCTAGCCGTTAGACTCCTCGTAAACAATTTATATAGACAAAGCCGGAAGCCGGGGGTATCTCTGGCGATTAACCGGGACGGGTGAGCTTTATGCGAAGATATAAATATCTTCGCTCAGTCAAAAAAACCCCTCTAAAGAGGGCTGTAAAACCCTGACAGTCCCGACTTTATGTCGGGACTTTTTTTGATTAAGCGAGTTCGTT
>CAZQOY010000068.1:0-4689 GCA_964595095.1 uncultured bacterium
CAATTCTGGATGATCCCAAGTTCAAACATCTTAACTTCGGAGCACCCCAATCTGTAAACCATGTCCCTAGACTCGACAGAGCCCCCCAAAAAAAGACTTCCCATAGGCTCAGCCGGTTAGTACATTCGGATAAGTATTTATATAAGTACTTATACTTGCTTAATAGAGTACGCTAGGATCGGCATGACACCCAAGGAGATATTAGAAAGGATTCCGGACCTAACACGTGACCAACTGGCTTACTACGCTAAGTCTGGCTACGTACGCCCGCAAAAAAATCAGAGAGGTAAGAACGAATATGCCGAGTACTCTGATGATGATTATCTTGTAATTCGAGGTGCCTTCGACTACATTAATAGATTCGGGACAACTCCTAAACTTGCATTTGCCAAGGCCAAAGGTGCTCTAAGTGAACCAGAATTTACATTTAACAGGAAGTGAAACTCCCATGAGCGAAGTCAGGTCTAAGTTGCTCAGCATCCTGAAGGATAAATCCGTGTCATATGGCAACGTCACTTTATCCTCAGGAAATACAAGCAATTATTATATTGATGCTAAGAAAACTACGTATTATGCTGAAGGTGTCTATCTAGCGGGAAAATTGATATTCGATCTTATACAGAACAAAAATGAAGGTATTACTGCCATTGGTGGTCTTACTATGGGAGCGGACCCGATAGTCGTGTCAACTATTATTGCTGCCATGAGTGCCGATTATCAACTTAATGGATTTTCAGTACGGAAAGACCGGAAGTCACATGGACAAAGGAAGTTGATAGAAGGGAATCTTACCAAGGGCGATAAGGTTGTTATTATTGATGATGTCATAACTACTGGACGTTCGACTATTAGGGCAATTGATGCTGTTGAGGAATATGGGTGTGAAATAGTCCTTGTTGTTGCATTAGTAGATCGATGTGAGGGGGGAGTAAAGAAGATCAAGCATAAAGGGCTTGAATTCACATCGCTCTTTGAAATCCGTGATGTAGTTAAATCGGAAGCATTAGAAGGGGTGAAACTAAATGGTATCGCTGAGGGTAGAGATCATTCAGTTGATGCAGAAGGGATTCTACAAGAAGAATATACATGACCTACAAAAGGCGTGTGAAAGAGCTCTACGGGATGGAAAAGATGTATTGGTTATTTTCACAATAAAGGCTTTGCTAAGTGATATGCTCCCCTACTTTGAGGGCCCTCTTGACGTCGATAAGGCTAATATACTCACCAAGGGGCTTCAGCAAGAAATAGTCAAAATTCTTACTAGCGAAGATCCCGTTACAGCAGAGACCTTGGAAGGATTGGTGCTGTTGTATTATTTGAATAAGAAGAGGTTTTCAGCTTAATAGTTTCTATTACCCCTACCAGGACTTCATAGTGGATTGGGCTGCCTTTCGGCTGCCCTCTCATTATAACACCCCTATATAATAATCGGCGAGCGCCGATCCAGGCTCCCCTCCCTATTCCGAAACGTCCTCTGCTTGATCAGCGGCCCCTACCTCAACAGCAGCCCCGCATTCTGCCCCGCCGATGGCGGGATTTATGACGGGACTATGCTAATGCTTATCTTAATAGCAGCATCTTGATGGACTTGGTACACTCGGGCGTCAACATGCGGACGATGTACACGCCGCTGGGGGCTTCTTTCCCCCGACGCGTCTTCCCGTCCCAGATGACCCGGTGATAACCGGCCGGGAGGGTTCCGTCAACCAGCCGGGCTACCTCCCTGCCCAGCAGATCGATTACCACCAGGCGGACTTTCACCTCCCGGGGTAGGGCGAATCGTAGGGTAGTGCTGGGATTAAACGGATTAGGGTAGTTCTGCCGCAGGGCAAACTCATTGGGAACAGCGCCCCGACCGTCAATACCCAATCTACTGATGTCCAGGGTCAGGTCAAACGGCCCATTGGCGGCCAGGGTCGCGGCGGTGCCATCGGTGGCCTTGATGGTCCACGTGCCGGTAACCCAGCCTGACTCCCCGGCCTCCCTGATAAGGGCCACGAGGTCTGTAAAGGCCTGTTTCAACACGGTAGCGGATGTGTCTCCTGAGGGAAAAACCGCTGCCAGGGTGCCGGTGACGTCGAAGCGATACGATACCGGGTCCCCATCCACGTCTTCGGCTGGCTGCCAGCGAAAAGTCAGGGTATCGCCGAGACTCCCGTCAGTGATGACGAGGGTGGAATCGCCGGCCGGTGTGAGGACTGCAAAATTGCCTGGAGCGTCATTCACGGCAGTTACGGTAACAGTAAGCGTTGTGGCTGCTGCCTGGATACCATCACTGGCAATCACCGACAGTGTATCCGCTCCATACCAGTTCAAAGGAGCCGAGAAGTACACGGAATCGGCGGATAATGTGGTGTAAACACTGTCATTTCCGGTAATGAACCAGACGAGCAGGGAATCGGGCGTTTCCTCATCTTCCACAGCCTGAAACCATAGGGATAAGGGAAGGCTCAGCGTTGAGTCTTCCTTAAATGACGTGTCGGCTATCGTCGAGATAAAGACCGGCGGATCATTCGCCGGGGCCACTGTGATGGTCACCACCAGGGTATCGTAGAGCTGTCCATCGGAGGCAATGACCCGGAACCGCCCCTCGGTCACTCCCTCGCCTGGGATACCGGCTACCGAGTCGGGACCCGCATCGGTGAGCCAGGCGGATAGGCTGTCAAACGTGAAGGTCACCTCCTGGTCATCGGGGTCGATAGCCGTAGCGTGATACAAAAACAGCTCGTCCTCGGTGGCGGTTGCCGTGGCGGATGAGGTAATCTCAGGCGGATCATTCGCCGGGGCCACTGTGATGGTCACCACCAGGGTATCGTAGAGCTGTCCATCGGAGGCAATGACCCGGAACCGCCCCTCGGTCACTCCCTCGCCTGGGATACCGGCTACCGAGTCGGGACCCGCATCGGTGAGCCAGGTCGACCTGTTGTCGAAACTGAAGGTAACCGTATCGCCTTCAGGATCGGTTGCCGCTGCGTGGTACACAAACAGCTCGTCCTCGGTGGCGGTTGCCGTGGCCGCGGAGGTGATCTGCGGGGGGTTATTGGGCGGCGGCGGGGGTTCTGCCAGGAAGAAGTCCAGGATCGCCGCCAGCAGGTCCGAGCGGGTGCTGGGGGAGGCGCCGTCAACCAGCCCGGCCAGGGCGTAGGAGAAGACGAAGGTCCGCTGGCCGTGGGTTCCGGTGTACTGAACAGCTACCGTATCAGAGTCACTTTCCACGAAGGCCGCTATCCCCATACCAGGATGATAGAGGTCGATATATTGCACATAGTTCTGGTTCGAGTTGGTGAAGACCATGCTATCAGTGAGAGTATGGGTTTGGCCTTCCAACCGATTAAGGAGGTTGTCCCTTCCATCGTCAGTGCCCGCAAGTCCTAAAAGGGTATGGAGGGTGGTATTGTTTCCCTGGTCAAGAGATGATCCCAACGCTTCTCCACCTTCGAGATAAAGACAGCCACCCCCTTCAAGATATCCCTGGACTACAGCAGCCATCCCGTTATCAAAGGTGGTATTGCCCGGCTCGGTGCCGCCGCGGTTACCGAAAGACAGGAAAGCCGCGTCAAAGCCTGACAAGTTTTGGGGAAAAGTGGTAGTATAAGTGACACCCACGCTGTCGGCACTCAGGAAGATATCACGGATATAGGTACCGCTGTAGTCAACCCCGGCAGAATCCCCTTCCCACACCAGGACCTGCGGCAGGCCCTCCCCGGTGATCACCATCGAAAAGCCCTGGACCCCTGCCAGGAGGGTGTTCTTGTGGCTCACAGTAACGGTGTACTCACCCGGCGTCGGCGTTGAAATGAGCACCTGCTCCAGGTTGTCAACGCTGTTATCAGCACTGCCAGCAGCCCACTCGGGATGCTCCACATTCAGCACCCAGGGATAAAAGGGCTCAACGCCATCCCGAATAATTTGCAGGTCGAGATCGTTGACCAGTACGGGCGTGCGGGGATTCAGCTGGTGCGGGGGCACTGTCCCGGGTGGATCGGTCCAGGCGATGGTTACCTTCAGGGGATCCGTGCCATCGCTGGTAACCGTAGTAGAATAACTATCCCCATTATTGAGGCTCAGTTCCTGGATGATCCGCTGGTTCCCGGCATCCGTGGAAATCAGCTTCGCCGCCGCCGCGGTGTTGAGCAGTCCCCAGCCATAGGAATAGTCCGGTCCCGGGGCAGTGCCGGCCTCGTCGGCGGTGTGGATCAGCAGGGCCCGCAGGGTGGCGGCCAGTGGCAGGCTGTCATTGTGAGTCTGCCGGTAGTGCTGCTGCAGCAGAGCCGCTGAGCCGGTGACGTTGGGCGCAGCCATGGATGTGCCGCTGGAATAGCCATAGGCGGCAGCGCCCGATGCCAGAGTTGAATATAACTCCACACCGTTGGCCACCAGGTCAGGCTTGATGCGCCCATCGTCGGTGGGGCCCCAGGAACTGAAGGAAGTCATGACCACGTCACTCAGATCCGTATAGCCGGCAGGGATATCGTCAACCGCCCCTACCACCAGGATGTTCTTGGCTACTTGCCGTCCAAAGGGAAGGCAGTCATAATCACCGTCAGGGTTGCGGGGGCGCTGGGCCAGGGTAGTCAGTTCCCATTCATAGTTTTTCGCAGGATTCATCCACCAATAATTATCAGCAGTGGATAAAGGACCCGTGTCTCCCCGATCGTTGCCCGCCGCTGCTACTATAAGGTAATGGGG
>CAZQOY010000068.1:4699-5960 GCA_964595095.1 uncultured bacterium
CGACGTCCCCGAACCACGCCCAGAGACCATCTCCGTGGTAGTCGGCTACCCAGCCGGTGGCCCACCCGTAGGAGTGGTTGGAGATGGTCAGCCCTTTGCCTGCCGCTGCGCGCATCTCGGCAAGGTCATAGGTCCAGTCGTAGGCGGACAGGTTCGCCTGGTAGGCCATGCCCCTGGCTGCGGCGTATTCGCCGGCTGCTGCAAGGGTGCCGGCTACGTGGGTGGCGTGCCAGTGGTGCTCAGCGGTCCCGTCGCCGTCACTCACCCGGCCGGCAAGTTCCTGGTGGCTGGTCAACACATCGCCGCCGTCCCACTCCCCGATGGTCATGCCGGCACCAGACAGGCTCAGCCCGCTGGTCCCACCCGGCCAGACCCTGTCGGTGGAAACCGTCCGGGCGGCATCGAGGTTGGTGGTTATATAATAGTAAGGCCGGTTGTTCCTGACCATCTGGATCTCAATCAGTGCTCCCGTGGAAAGTTCTGCCCGGGCAGGTAATCCGCGGGACGACGCCCATGCCATAGCCTCAGTCTTCAGCGCCTGTTGGCGACGGGCTACCCCCACGGTGGTTAATCGGACCCTATCGTTCTGAGAAATAGGCACCTGATAGGGCTGGCCGTACAACAGGGTGACTGCCGCACAGCCAATGACGGCTGGCCTGGCGAAGGCCAACCACTGCCTCTTTTGATAGATCTTATTCAGGAAACACGACCAGGCTTAGTTAGGCACGTTGACTAATACCACCTTAATATTAAGGAGATGACCCGTGCCGGGAAAGCTCTTTGCGGACGAACCATTAATCGGCGGACAAATCCTCCGGGCCGGATTGATAGGGAAAGCGCTTGCCTGTAGTTTTTTAGCCCTTTCCTCTACTAATTTTCATGTTATAATGTTCATCTGAAAATCTGCAGGAGCTGATCATGTCACCAAGTCCTATTACC
This sequence comes from uncultured bacterium, assembly GCA_964595095.1. Lineage (GTDB taxonomy): Bacteria > Fidelibacterota > Marinisomatia > SCGC-AAA003-L08 > TS1B11. The sequence goes on from CAZQOY010000068.1 coordinate 5,639, forward strand.
CGCCGCCGTTTCCTGACAGCAGCCTCCGGTCTGCTGGCCGGCTTGCCTTTCGCCTCCCGCCTGAGGGCCTTCTCTCCCGCAATTCGCCAGCACAAAGGCAAATATCCCATCCGCGTGGTCTCATCGGGCAACGGCCTTGAGACCGTTAAGCGGGCTTACGAGCTCATAGGCGATGGAAGCGATCCCCTTGACGCGGTTATCGCCGGGGTCAACCTCGTGGAAGACGATCCGGAGGATATGTCGGTTGGATACGGCGGTCTGCCGAACGAGGACGGCGTAGTGGAGCTGGACGCGGCGGTAATGCACGGACCCAGCCACAAGG
>CAZQOY010000068.1:5970-7381 GCA_964595095.1 uncultured bacterium
CCCAGCCACCAGGCCGGGGCGGTGGCGGCCCTGCGGAATATCAGGAACCCCTCCAAGGTGGCCCGGCTGGTTATGGAGACCACCGACCACGTCCTGCTGGTTGGAGAAGGTGCCCTGCGGTTCGCTCGCGCCCACGGGTTCAAGGAGCAGGACCTGCTTACCGAGAAGGCGCGGAAAGCCTGGCTGAAGTGGAAGCAATCCCTTTCACCCAGGGATGACTGGCTGGCCCCATCAGAGAATGACTTGAAGATAGGCGACGCCCGCTTGCTGAACCGGTCCGTCCCCGACCGAGCGTCGGGGCCGGACAGGCACACCGATACTATTCACTGTGCCGCTATGAACCGCAGCGGCGACATCTCGTGCGTCACCACTACCAGCGGCCTGTCTTATAAGATACCGGGCCGGGTGGGGGACTCGCCCATTATCGGCGCCGGACTGTACGTGGATAATGACATAGGCTCCTGCGGCAGCACCGGCCGGGGCGAGGCCAACCTCCAGAACCTGTGCTGCTTTAACGCCGTGGAGCTGATGCGCGGGGGAATGTCGCCTGAAGACGCGGGCCTGGAGGTCCTGCGCCGGGTGGCCGGCCATACGCGGAAGGCGCGGCTGCTGGACGATAAGGGGCGGCCCAACTTCGGTCTGAAGTTCTACCTCATCGGCAAGGACGGCTCCTATGCCGGCGTTTCCATGTGGGGGCCGGCCCGGTTCGCTGTGGCTGACACAAAAGGCGCCCGCCTGGAAGACTGCGCCTGGCTCTACGAACGGGATAATTGATCCGGTACCGGGAGGATTGTAAACTCTACCCTTAGCTTGATGTGTGAAGGAGACGCCGTGAAGAATCAGCCCCGAAGAGATCCCGTGGGAGAACCGACCTACGATTTCCTGTATAATAACTATGCCTGGCCCGAGCCGGGCACCGAGCGCAGCTGCCCCTTTTCGGGCATCCCCCTGCAGCTGAACGAGCAGCGGCCCGGCTACAACGGCAAACCGTGGACCTGCCCGCAGTGTGTCTGGTATTTCAGCGAGGAGGAGCTGCAAGACCCCGCTGCCTTTGAGGGCCAGGACTGCCCGCATTCACTGCAGCAGAAGCAATCAGCCGTCAGCCCGTAGGGGCGTAATGCATTACGCCCCTACATTTTCCAGCCCTACTTCAGCAATACCAATTTAATGCTGCGCGTATACTCCGGCGTAAACATCCGCGCTATGTAAAGCCCCGTCGGCACCTCCCGGCCCCGACGGTCCCGGCCGTTCCAGACCACCCGGTGATACCCCGCCTCCAGGCGTTGTTCCACCAGCCGGACTACCTCCCGGCCTATGATGTCATACACGATCAGAGATACGCTCGCAGCCGTTGGCAGGTCGTAGCGGATGATGGTGGAGGGGTTGAAGGGGTTGGGGTAATTTTGGTGCA
>CAZQOY010000068.1:7391-11611 GCA_964595095.1 uncultured bacterium
GCAGGGCGAAGGATTTGGGTACGGACACCGTCGCATCATCAACCGAGTTGATCTCGCCCATATCCAGTTTCATGAACCATAGATCATAGCCGCCTGATCCAAATGCGGTAGTATTTGCCGCAACAACAACATCCCCGTCTTCAACCATTAATGCACTCATACCCCAATCTGTGCCGTATCCGCCCAATTGGCGATACTGTCGATCGATGGTACCTTGGCTATTCAACCAAGCCATCCAGATATCATAACCTGTATGGCCGTTGTATATATACCCAGTCACAAGATATCCCCCACCCGGTGTTTGATGGACGGAGTGAGCCGCACCATTGCCGTTATCCTCGTAGGTCGTGGTCCATACAGTTTGACCACTGGCGTCGGTTTTAATAATCCAAACATCAGAGTCACTGGTTTGATACGGTTCGGTACTACCTGCAATGATGTATCCCCCGTCAATAGTCTGCTCAACAGAGTATGCCCTCTCGTCACCGGTGCCTCCAAACGTCCGGACCCAGGTTTGTCCACCGTCTACGTCAATCTTGACCAGCCAGATATCATGATACTCCCAATACTCTACTTCTGATAAGTCAGTCGAGCCAACAGCTACATATCCACCGTCGGTGGTTGCTTGCACTGAGGTGAAATGGTCAAACTTGGCTCCTCCAAATGTCTTCGTCCAAGTCGTGTCACCCGTGGTGTTTGTTTTTACCAGCCAGGCGTCCGAATCACCGGCACCGTAGGTATCAGTCTGACCACCGAAAATGTATCCTCCGTCAACCGCCAGGACCGAGATAGCATTCTCAAAATCACTACCGCCGTAAGTCTGCTCCCAGGTCTTGATGCCACTGGCATCAACTTTAATCAGCCAGGCATCAGCATCACCTGCACCTGCCGATTCAGTTTCACCGGCAATAATAAATCCTCCAGCAGCAAGTGCTTTTATGGAATAGAAGATATCCTCTTTGGCACCGCCAAAAGTCTTCTCCCAAGTCACAGCACCAGCGGCATTCACTTTTACCAGCCATCCGTCCTTGCCACCGCTACCTTTCGATTCGGTGTACCCGACCATGACAAATCCGCCATCTTCGACCTCGGCCATGGAGTAAACATAATCATCTTTATCCCCTCCAATAGTTCGGGAGACATTAAGAAATGGCTCGTAGTTTTGGTCTGTAATTGTCAAGATCACCCGACCAGTTGCCTTGCCGAGGAATCCATCATCGACAGTATACCATACAGTATCTAGACCGGTATACCCCTTCCTGGATTGATAGAGCACACTTGTGTGGGATTCATCAGAATATAAATGGGTACTGCCGTTAGCAGTCGATTTGTGATTGGCAACTTTTAACTCATCGCCGTCAGGGTCACTCGACATGGCTACAACATCAAATCCGAACACGCCTCCAGATGGTAATGATAAAAGTGAATCTGCAGCGACGATCGGCATATTATTGGGCCCGGCAACAAATTGAGTGCGGCTGATCAGTACCAAGTCGGGCACGAGTGAATTACTCGCTTTAACAATATAAGCACCCCCGTCTTCATGGGCCGCCCCGGTAATTGTATAAGTGGCATTGGTAGCGCCCACAATATCCACGCCATTCCGCATCCATTGATATGTTGTTGCTGTACCGCCCATGGGCACAACCACCAATTCAATGTCGCCACCAGCCGGTACAGTATATGTTGTTTCCACACCAACACTGTCCTGGGGTGAGTAATAATCCCGGGACAACGGCCCAGATGCCGCGGACAAATTGACATTTGGTTCAATATCATCAAAGTTGAACTGGTTACCATAAATGCTTAGACCCAAGAGCCTGGGCATAGCACTTAAATCAGGCAAGCCGGTCAGATTATTGTCCGCCAGTCCCAGATAATTCAGATTGTGCAGGTTCGCTAACTCCGAAGGCACTGTTCCTGTTAACTGATTGCCGGATAACTCAAGGTTGGAGAGACTTGTATCTTGTCCCAATATTGCCGGTATTGAACCGGTAAGCATGTTAGAAGATAACCCCATCGAGTACAATTTCGGTAGAGTCCCTAAAGTATCGGGAATAGCACCCGTTAGTTGGTTACCATTTAGCTGTATACTTAGTAAACCTTTCAGGCTTCCCAATGCCAGTGGTATTTCGCCTGTGATCATATTATAAGATAGAGTAAGATATTTTAAGTTTGTTAATTGCCCGATCTCTACTGGGATTGGTGAATAAAGTTTATTGTGACTAAGTCGCACGTTCTCAAGATTTTGCAAACTGAATATACCAGCCGGTATTTCAGTAAATAAATTATAACTCGCCTCAAGACTCTTAATACTGATCATTCCCGATAAATCAGTTGGTAATGATCTCAGTTGATTACTTGATACAGAGAGGGTAGTCAATTTGGATAATGTGATCACTCCATCAGGAAGTGAGGTCAATCGATTGTCGTCTAAATACAGGTACTCCAGATTAGTCAGGCCTCCCAGAGCGGCGGGTACTGTGGTCAATTGGTTGCCGCTGAGGTAAAGCGTGGTCAGATTAGTCAGCCCCCCCAGGGTGGCGGGTATTGAAGTCAGTTGGTTGCCATTGAGATAAAGGGTGATCAGATTGGTCAGGCTGCCCATTTCATCAGGGATTGAGGTCAGCAGATTATTGTCAAGAGTCAGACCAGTCAGATTGACAAGACCGCCAATCTCGGTCGGGATAGCGGTCAGTTTATTGCTGCCCAGCCCCAGGCTCGTCAAACTGTCCATACCGCCAATTGATGCCGGAAGTTCGGTGATCAGATTTTCAGATATTCCCAGTGACGTCAAATTGGTAAGCCCGGATATTTCGGCGGGAATAGAGGTCAGCAGGTTCTTGCTTAGATATAAATCCTTAAGCTGAGTCAAATTACCAATTGACTCCGGGAGCGTAGATATCTGGTTATTGGATAAGGCTAGTTCATTCAGGTTCACCAGATTTCCAATTTCTTCGGGAACTGATGTTATTGCATTGTTCCACAGTCGCAGGGATGTAAGACCAGTAAGATCGCCAATGGAAATCGGTATGTCGCCTGTTACCCCGTTAGTGTATAAGTCCAGTTTGGTAACCCGACCGAGGGTTACCGTCACGCCCTCCCACTCTGTCAAGGAGGCCGTCGTTAGCCATCCGTTTTGCCTGGGCCAACTCGTCCCGCCCGTGCTGTCGTACAGGGCCACCAGGGCCAGGGAGTCGGCCTCAAACAAGCCTGTCTGCGGTGTGGCAGTCAGGGTGTCTGTAGGCACGCTTTTGTTGCCTGCGCCATCAACAGCCGTGATGTAGAAATAGTAGGGCGTTCCGTTGGTCAGGTCAGTAACCGTGGAGTGCGACTGGCTGGTGGTATCAACAGCAGCCCAGGATACACCGGTATACCCCATATACACATAGTATTCGTTGTAGTCCATGCCCTGATATGCATCCCATTGCAGGTTAACTTCGCCGTCTCCGGCAATGGCAGCAAATCCAGTAGGAGCTGCTGGTGGAGTCGTATCAGAGCCCAGGCGCAGTACCCAGCCGTCGAACAGGTCCAACTCCGGACCTGCGGCTCCTGCCACGAGGTACTCGCCAGCAGAGAGTTCAGTCGATGCAAGGCCGACCATAGGGTTGGAACCACCTATTTCCTTGGTCCAAGCCGTGGTACCATTGGCATTCATATGAATGAACAGACCATTCATAGCTTCTGACAATGCCAGATCACCATAACCCGTGAGGGTAAATCCTAAATCTTCAGTTTGGATGACATCAAAAAACTCGCCAACACCAATGCCGGTAAAAGTTTCTGACCAATCTTCCACGCCATCGCCATCAGTCTTAACAAGAAATGGAGTCCGGCTTTGCCCATCCAGCTTCTGATTACCAAGGAGAATAAAACCACCATCACTAGTAGCCTTAATTTTATCAAATCTTTCATCGTTAGTCGCAGTTGGAACACCAAAGAAATATGAATTGGTGGAATCGCCTGTGGCACTCAGTATGAATAGCCAGGCATCGCTGCTGTTAGGGTCTGGTAGCGTGTGGTGAATGCCAGCCGCGGCAAACTCTCCAGTGCTCAATTCGGTGATGGAGAGCAGGTAGGAGTCATGCGCGGGGCCGTATGTTTTCTCCCAGGTGACGGCTCCAGCAGCGGTGATGCGGGCAACGGTGGCAGCGGCTATACTTTCAATACTAGTGTTTAGTTGCATTGAATAGCGTATGTATTTAACTTTAGTGCATGAG
>CAZQOY010000069.1:0-11473 GCA_964595095.1 uncultured bacterium
CGTCTTGAGATCCATGCGTTTGAGCCCGTTCCTTCCACGTTTCGGACGCTGGCAAATAGAATCAAGGATCACCCACTTTGTGACTTAGTGCACTTGGTCTCCAGCGCATTATCCTCTCAGGAAGGTTCGGCGGAGATGTTCTTCGTGGGTGATAATGCAGGAACAAATTCGCTGCACTTGGATCCCAATAGGAATGATCTTCCACAGATTCAGGTTGAAAAGACGACAATTGATGCTTATTGCCAGCGAAATAGTATACCAATGGTCCACTTCATAAAGTGCGATGTCGAAGGGCACGACATGGAAGTACTTCTTGGTGCAAAAACGCTCTTCGAAGAGCAAAGAATAATGGTCTTTCAATTTGAGTATAACCACATCTGGATTTCTTCGCGACACTATCTCAAAGATGCTTTTGATTTCGTTGCGGAATTGCCATATGACGTTGGAAGACTCACTCCCTCAGGTATTGAGATATATAAAGAGTGGCACCCGGAATTGGAGAGATTCTTTGAAGGAAACTATGTTCTGATTGCCGATAGTGCGCTGGAGTGGTTTAATGTCCAGATAGGGCATTTCGATGTTTCCAACACTTACAGTGTGTAATCTCGTGTATCGAAGAAATGGATGATGAGATTATTCTGAAATGATAAGCAAATCATTATTCCTGATTTTCCAAGCATTTAATATTGCATCATTTTCACTTTATGCCGATGGTGTTCAGACTATTCCCCTTGCTATAAGTGGAATGGTCACACTGATTTTATATGGTGCATTTATTTATGGGATTATTCTAAAGCCAGACTGGTCAGTCAGCCCGATTACGCTATACATGATTACTTCGCTGTTTCGTTTAGGTATAGCTCCAATATTTGTCGCTGCTGCTTACCAAAAAGGTTTTAACAAGGAAATGTTTTTTGTTTTCTTTGATCCTCAAGAATATATTGGAAGGGGCTATCTACTTCTTCTTACAGGGGAATGGGTTTTCCTGGCGGGTTATTTTTTCGTTGAGTCCAACTTCAGAAAACTCTCATTGAAATATTCTTTCAGTATTACGGAAACCCCTCAATGGATATTAAAGACAGGCCTGCTCCTCATTATTTTAGCCTGGGTACTGCGTATTTTATATTTAATTGATCTCGATATTGGTAGTATTGGTAGAATACTGAATATATTCCGTTCCTATTCTTCAGCAGCAGGTATTCTTTTTATATTACTGTCATTGAGGGATCAAACAGGATTTAATAAGCAGAAAATAATTTTTATCTTAACACTCCTGATTATCGCAGAACTTACTTATTCCCTTCAGAGTTATATGAAATCAGATACGATCATTGTGCTATTACCAATATCTATTTACTATGTCAATAAAATGACTATTAGTAACATCCGCCCCAGAATAAGTTTGAGACGCATCTTGCCAATTGCCTTTATAGCCTATTTTTTAATAATGGTATTATTTCCTTATTCTCAAATCAGACGATCGGAGTCGTGGCAAGGAACGACTCGCTTAACGGATGTGAAGGTTATACCTTATCTTACCGAAGCACTTTCTGCTGCCGTTCCCGGCACGCCAGCATTTAAGAATGGTCACAAGTTTCCCCGCAAAGGTGTCTGGACTTTTTTTTCACGCAATGAGTGGATCACCATTGCAGCATGGGCGGTCAGCCGGGTGGAGAAGGAAGGAACTATAGCTGGAAAAACGATAAAAGAAGGTATTGTCGCATTAATTCCACGCCTCTTCTGGCGAGAGAAGCCGCTTATTGCCACTGGTCGTGATTTTGCTGTGGTTTTGGGTCAAGCTAAATCATTTGAAACCGCGACTACCTCAACAGGATTAGGGCTAGCGGCTTCATTATATTGGAATGGGGGAATCCTATTGCTGGTTCTTGGCATGTTCATTAATGGCATGGTGCTCAGCAAAACTTGGCAGGTATTTCAATCTCATATCTTCACCAATCCTATCGCCATGATTGTCTATGTGATGTTATTGCTCGGATCTCTCATGCAGTTTGCAGGCACTTTCGATGGATCTATAAGCTTTTATGCCTACATTTATATTGTATTATACCCTTTGATGCTAGTATTTCAAGTATTTCAAGATAAAAGAATTGATAGGACAAATGTAGACACTGCAAATACGGCTATCGCAAGATAACAGAGATACCTTGCAGGGTCGACGGAATTGGATAGGGAACTCATAATGGATTATCGCACTCGCATTTACGAAAATTACGCCTCCGGTTTCCAGGATGTCCATCAGGAATTTGATGTTGTCGCAGCGGCGCGTGCGGGAAAGGTGTGGGATTATTACTTCCGTGGTTGGCTGCCGGAACGAAAAGACGCTTCTATCCTGGATATAGCATGCGGAAGCGGGAAACTGCTCCACTTCTTCAAGCAGCGCGGGTATACCAATCTCACTGGTGTTGATATTAGCCCGGAGCAGGTTAAAATTGCACGGCAGGTACTCACGAATGTGATAGAAGCCAACGTTCTGGACTTTTTGGAGACACATTCTGAGGCTTTTGATTTGATTACTGGGCTTGATATTATCGAGCATCTTAAGAAGGACGAAGCGCTCAGATTCCTTGATGGCTGCCATGCTGCGTTGAAACCAAATGGTCGTTTAATACTCCAGACAGCTAATGCCGAAAGCCCGTGGGGAGCTGACCATCGTTATGGTGATCTCACCCATGAGATTGGCTTCAATCCCAATGCTTTGACCCGTATTCTACGCCTGTGCGGTTTTGGCAGCATTAAGGCGTGCGAAGCGAGACCGGTACGGTGGGGGTACAGCATCAAGAGCTCTATTCGCTATTATATGTGGCAATTAATTCGATATGCATTGATGTTATACAATCTAGTAGAAATTGGTGGAATCGGATCGGGGATTTATACCAGAATATTTCTCATTACTGCGGAGAAAAATAACTCCGGGGGGAGTTCTCAGTAATATGGATAGCTCTTTGCGTATCCTGTTTATTGGTCCTCAATGGCACGGCGGCGATAGTGTTGGTTTGGCTCGGGCTTTTCGAAGGCTTGGACATATTGTCCAGACTGTGGACCCAGACGTGTTTTTTCCGTCAGGAAAAAGTTTTCCTCTTAAAGTTGTGAGAAAATGTTTCAGACCTTTATTCAGAAAAGAGTTCAATAATAAAATCTTAAATGAAGCTAAATATTTTCAACCTCAATTGTGTATTGTGCCCAAAGGAGAGCAGGTTGAGCCGCAGACTTTATTGGTACTGAAAAGCCATGGTATTTTCTTAATATTATTCTATCCTGACGTCAGCTATTTTGTTCATGGCGCGAGGATCCCTAAATGTCTCCCGCTTTATCATCATATATTTACAACGAAAAGTTTTGGGATTGCTGATCTTCGAGATAAAATGAATATTACCAGTGTTGAATTTCTTCCGCATGGTTTTGACCCGGATATTCACCGCCCATTATTATTGGATAATAACTACCTGGAATTAATGGAGAGTGATGCTTCTTTTATCGGCACGTGGTCACCTAAAAAAGAAATGTTTATGGTCAAAGTAGCAGAGATCTTACCTCAAATCAAACTGCGGATTTGGGGCAATCAATGGGAAAAGTCCACTCAATCCGTTATCAAATCATATACCGAGGGGACGGGTATTGTAGGTGATGTATATCCTTTAGCGATACAATGCAGCAAGATTAATATTGTGATACTTTCTGAAATTAGATTCGGAGCAAGCTCGGGAGACAAAATTACAGCAAAAACATTCCAAATACCTGCCAGCGGAGGATTTATGCTCCACGAACGTACGGAAGAGGTACTTGAATTCTTTCGTGAAGGTGAGGAAATCGCCTGCTTTGGAAGCCCTGAGGAGCTTGCCGATAAAATCAGGTATTATCTTGAGCATGAGGAAGAAAGAGAGCTTATCCGGTTGGCGGGGCACCGACGCTGCATCGCAGAAAACAACCTTGAGAAACGAGCAAAAATAATTATAGATCACTACTATGAACGCACGGACTCTAACGAATGATAATGTTATAAGGCATCTATGTTTATGTTGAAAATTCCTTAATGGAGCCACTGATGAATAAAAAACCCAAATTGGTTATTGTTGTTTCGCATCCAATACAGCATTTTTCTCCTGTTTACCAATTACTGGGAAACTCAGAGAGGATTGATTTGCATGTTCTTTACTATTCTGATGCGGGCGCAAGCGAAAGTTTTGATAAAGACTTTGGAATAAAATACAAATGGGATGTGGATTTGATGACAGGTTATAATAGCATAATTCTTGAGCCTGGGAAAACAGTGAGCGGTAAAGGATTCTGGAAAATAGATTCATCACGCCTTGAATCGGAATTGAATCAAAAACAGCCAGACGCTGTATTGGTTTACGGGTATGCACACCGTTTAGAGTGGAATGCCTTACACTGGGTAAAGCGAAATCATAAACAGCTGCTCTATTTTAGTGATTCTTCATTGGCGAGTTTACGGAAAACATGGAAACGAATGTTGAAAGCAATACCTGTGAGATATTTTTTTAAATATGTCGATTTGTTTCTTGCTGTAGGGGATCAGAACGTTCATTACTTGAAACACTATGGGGTGATGAACAATAAAATCAAAATCTGTCCACTTTCGGTTGATTTGGAGCGATTTCAAAAAATCGAACGAGAAAACATCCCCGCATTACGAAAAGAAGTGCGTAAGCAATATTCAATTGAAAATGATGCATTTGTTGTCTTGTTTTCAGGTAAGTTGATTACAAGAAAACGCCCTATGGATTTGCTTAAAGCCGTTTTGACTTTGCGCAAGTCTGGATGTAAGGTTGTGGTTCTCTTTCTCGGATCAGGGGCATTACATGATTCACTCCAATCGGAACTAAATCGTTCTTCTTCACCTGAGGCGGCTCGGTTTATGGGTTTCATCAATCAAAAAGATATTGTCAGGTTTCAATATACCGCGGACGCATTTGCTATAACGTCGCAGAGGGATCCACACCCACTTGCAGTCACGGAAGCAGCAGCTTGCGGTTTACCCATTATAGCATCTGATCAAGTCGGTTGTATAGGCCCCACAGACACAGTACAAGATGGAGTAAATGCTCTCGTATACCCAGTTGGTGATATTGAAGCATTAGGAAAATGTATTGCAAAATTAATGGATTATCCTGAGGAATTGAAAAAAATGGGAGAAGCAAGCCGCGAGATTGCAAAGACGCAAGATATTTCCGTAGCCGCAGCCGCTATTGAGAAAGCAGTCCTTGAGTATAGGGATGGTGTTTTACAAAATAACGATCATAATTGAATTCAAGATATAGTAGGGGATACAACTCATTATGAAAAGAAATTGCTGCAAGGTTACATATTTAATATAGGAACATCAGAGTGCGCATAACCTATTACCATCGCCACCCACAGGAAGGAAAGATTAGCATAGAACGTGTTTTTAAAGAGGTTCGGAAGGCTCTACCGCAACAAATTAATTATAAAGTAGCGATGTCACGATATCCCAGCATAGGTTTCTTACCTCGGGTCTACAACATTCTCGAAGCTGCGTTCAGACAGGGGCATGTGAATCATATCACTGGAGATGTTCATTATCTCACATATTTGTTGCAGAAAAAACGAACTGTATTGACAATTCACGATTGTGTAACTCTTGAACGATTACATGGTATAAGGAAGAAAGTATTTTTTGTACTCTGGTATTGGTTACCGGAGAAAAGATCCCAAATAATAACTGTAATATCCAGCTCCACAAAACGGGAATTACTGCGATATATTAACTGTAATCCGGAAAAAATCAGAGTCATACCGGATTGTATCTCAGAAGATTTTAAACCGACTCCTTACACTTTTAATACCCAGAAACCACGTATATTACAAGTAGGAACAGGTAAAAATAAAAATGTCAACCTCTTGGCGGAGGCGTTAGAAAGTTTGAACTGCCATTTACGTATTATTGGTATATTATCTGATGAACAAATAGAAACATTAACAAATTTTCGCATTAACTATTCATCTGTTGCCAATATCTCCGATAAAGAAATTATAAAAGAATATCAGAAGAGTGACATGCTCGTGTTTGCATCAACCTATGAAGGCTTTGGTTTGCCGATTCTTGAAGCGCAGGTTACAGGCAGGCCAGTAGTTACAAGCAATATTCTTTCCATGCCCGAGGTGGCCGGCGAAGGGGCCCTATTGGTCGACCCCTACGACCCGGCCTCGGTGCGTGACGGGATAAAGGAGGTGATCGAGTCGGCCTCCACCCGGGAGCGGTTAATCGCCAATGGAATGGCGAATGCGAAGCGGTTCGCTCCTGGGATAATCGTCGGCCACTATCTGCGCCTGTATGAACAACTGACCGGCAAGGTGAAGTGATGCCTCTGCAGCAACAGGAGTGCGGCGCAGAATCAACCACCCAAAACAAAGAATTCTATGACTGTAGGCGACACAAGACATACGGGGATATCGACGAACAGTTGCGGGCCGAGGACCACGCCTATTACGAACGCCTCTCCGCTTTCATCTCCCAGTACGGTCTGAAGGATAAGAAGTGTCTCGAAATTGGCTCCGCAGGCGGCCTGTTTCAAGATATGGTGACCGATTACTACGGAACCGACATCGCCGAATCGTTGGCGAAGTACTATCATAAGCCATACCGGGTGGCGGAATACGGGCACTATCCCTTCGACGACGCCGTGTTCGACGCCATCTGGACCTTGTCGGTCTACGAGCACATTCCTGAGCTCAACGATGCCCTTCTGGAAATAAAGAGGCTTCTGAAGCCCGGCGGCGTGGTTTACTTCGCTCCTGCGTGGCAGTGCCGTCCCTGGGCAGCGGAAGGATACGCCGTGCGCTCCTATAGTGACTTTGGGTTGAACGGCAAATTGATCAAGGCCTCCATTATCATCCGCGACACTGTGCTTTGGCGTTCCCTCTTTCTGTTCCCAAAGCGGATGGTGAACCTCCTCAGGTTTCTCCTGGGCCACAAATTCAAGCGCATCCATTACAAGCAGTTGAATGCGAACTGGGACACCTACTGGACGAGCGATTCGGACGCTTGCAACCACATCGATCCCTACGACGCCATCCTCTGGTTCCTGAGCAACGGTTTTGCTTGCCTCACTCACCCCACCACCCTGAAAGTGCTGTTTATTCGCCGTGGAGGTTTGGTATTCCAGAGGCAATAAATAGCCTATGCCGGACCGGTTGTGCAACATCGCGCGGGAGAGCGAATCGGTGAAAATTGTCTTTTGCTGGACCGGGACCTCCGGCTATATGGCGGCCTGTTGGCGTTGGGCGGGTTGGCCTTTAATGCGATATCTTATGGCAGGCATCTAACGAGTATAAAAAGGAGAGATAGAAGAGGGTGCTTTTCGAGGAATTTCCTTGGCATCAGCCGGGAGGAAAGCCATGCGAGTAGCCATTGACGCGGTGGGCATTCGTGGCCACGGTGGGGCGGCGGTCCTGGAGGAGCTGCTCCATTGGCTGCCGGCTGTGCGCCCCGAGTGGGAGTGGCATGTATTCCTGTTCAAAAAGCGGTTGAGGGAATTCGACGACCCGACCGTACCTGATCAGGTTACGCTTGAGGAAACAAATATGGGAAATTGCAGTTTAGGACGACTGTCCTGGGTGAATCGGCATTTGCCGGCTCGGCTCGAGGTAATGGAAGCGAACCTCTTGTTTTCCTTTGCAAACATAGCCCCAGCCCGTCCCGGCTTGCCTCAAGTGGTCTTTTGTCATCAACGGAATGCATTCTTTCCCGAGGGTATACCGACCGGCGCGTTCTACCGGCGCGCTCGCATGCGGTTCATGAGAAGTCACATCCTTCGTGGCACGCGTGCAAGTGAAGCGACGATCGTCCAGACTGAGACCATGCGTGAGCGCATCATAGAATTGGAGCCATCATTAGACGGACGCATTCACGTCATTCCAAGCGGATATCGGACGCCTTCCGGCAATCCTGATATTCGGGAGGAAAAAAAGGCCCTGATCGATGGCGCAGACCGGCCACGGCTGATTTATGTATCGCATCCAAGTGAACACAAAAACCACCTGGCATTGGTGCGGGCCATGCCCTACATTCTAAAAGCGACGCCATCGGCGAGCCTGTTGTTGACTCTTGACAAGCAGCGGCCAGGACACCGAAGATACAACTCTTTTGCTGCAGGTATCCAAAGCGAGGCCGAACATCTCGGTGTCTCTCATCGGCTGTCGTGGCTTGGCATTCTGAAACCGGACGAAGTGGCGTATGCGTTGCAGGCAAGCGATCTGTCTGTCTTCCCATCGTTGGCCGAATCCTTTGGCTTGGGACTGGTGGAATCGATGGCGGCTGGATGTGTCGTGGCGGCGGCGGATATCTCCTACGCGCACGATGTGTGTGGCGAGGCGGCGGTCTATTTTGATCCCAGGGACTCAGCTGACATAGCGGAAAATGTGCTGTCTGTGCTGCGCGAGCAATCCACTTCAGAGCGACTCCGGTCTTTAGGAACCGACCGCAAGGACCGGTTTTCATATGAAAAGATCGCGGGGGAAATAGCCCATGTTCTTGAACAGGTCACTCTACGGTGATGGCATAACGAGCCATTGGAATATACCCGGAAGACTACTCCATCCGGGGCAAAGAGTAAATTGGTCTTTGAGAATGGCAACGAAAGAAGCAAACATAGCAATGGATTGTCCCGTATGCCGGGATGGCAGTTGCGAATTTTGGTTTACCACACAGACCCTATTTGGCCGCTTCGACATCAATCGCTGCAGCAAGTGCCGTAGCGCTTTCGTCTATCCGCGCCCGGACCGTTTGGCTATCGAGTCGTTTTACCGCGACCATTCTTACCGTCACGATGACAACCAATCTCCCGAAGAGCGCCTCGCCCAACTCAATGAGAGCGAGAAAATGTATCCCAACTCGACCCTTGACGCCGAACGGATGATTTCCCATTGTAAGCGGCTTTCTCGTGGCCTTCGTTTTTTGGATGTAGGGGCAGGGTACGGCTACTTCTCCCACTCCGCCCTCGCCCAAGGCTTCCATGTGCAGGCGTTGGAACCCAATCGGTTTGAACGTGAGGTGTTTGGCCTGATGAACCATTTCGCTCCCCACCCCAGCATGCTAGGGCCGGATTTCGTCGCGGCAAATAAAAACAGTTTTGACGTGGTGCTCTTAAGTCAGGTACTCGAACATGTTCTCGAATTGGATGAGACGGTCGGTTTTTTCAATGACCTGCTTGCTGATGGCGGTGTGGTTGCTGTTGCTGTTCCCCATTTTCGATCACTTGTTTCCAGATTACAGGGGCGCAAGGATATGTTTATCATTCCTCCTGAGCATCTGAATTATTACACTGTCAAGGGCTTGAGGGATCTTTTTGAGCGTCATGGTTTTCAAGTTCTCATGACAGAGACCATCTCTCGCTTTGACTCGCGCAAGTTTAAAAGAAAATTTCGTTTTGGATTTTTCAGTGTAATATTCTCTACGGTCTTGGAAGCTGTGCTGCGTGTTGCCGATAAAGCAAATCTTGGCATGTATATAAATATCTATTTACGCAAAGGACGCCCTGCCTTGAGTGACCTAAGCGGAAGAAGGAGACAGTCCTGATCATGATGTCACGACAGGCAAGGGCTGTATTTTACTTACTGATGGGTGTGCCCATGCGTTTGAACGGCGCTTTCTATCGCGCGTTTCGCGCCCCGCGCAAGGGCGTGGTAAAGGTACATCTTGGGCCTGGCCAGAAAAAATATATCGACGGCTGGATCAACGTGGAGGCCAATTGCATCACGGCAAAATGTGACGTTTGGGCCGATCTGCGCAACAAGTTGCCGTTTCCCGATCAATCGGTCGATGTTTTTTATTCCCACCACATGATCGAACATCTTCCCGACAGCCTTCTTCCATTTCATTGCGCGGAAATGTATCGTTGTCTGAAACCGGGGGGCTGTATCCGCATCGCCGGCCCAAGTGGTGACAACGCCATTCTGAAGTTTATCGAGGGCGATAACGAATGGTTTGGCGACTGGCCGGACAAGCGTCGTAGTGTTGGTGGGCGCTTCGCCAATTTTCTGCTATGCCGGAACGAACATACCAGTATCTTAACCTTTTCTTACCTTCAGGAGATGGCCGAAGATGCTGGGTTTGTCAATATCGCGCAGTGTCGGCCGCAGTTTGAGACAAAACATCACGAAATGATTGATTCGCGCGTCCTGGAGACCGAAAATGAAAAGCCTTCGCGAGAATTCCCGGACACATTAGTCATCGAGTGCGAAAAGCCAATGTCAAACTGAACTGTATTAAGTCCGCTGAAAATAAAAAATGAAACCCCTTCCCATAACAGTCATCATATTGTCCCTCAACGAGGAGTTCCACCTCCCGGCTGCGATTGAGAATGTCCGGGATTGGGCGGAGGATATCTTCATTGTCGACAGCTGCAGCACCGACCGAACCGTGGATATCGCGCTGGAAAACGGGGTAGGAATCGTGCAACGCCCATTCACCAGCTTTGGCGGTCAGTGGAATTTCGCATTGGAGAACTTGCCGCTCAAAACACCATGGACTTTCAAGCTCGATCCGGATGAGCGGCTGACGCCGGAACTGAAGGATGAGATTCGGGAGTTGCTCAAGAGCGAACCGGAATGCAGCGGTTATTCAATGGATCGCCGCCTTTGGTTCATGGGGAAACCGCTGCATGTGCTGGTTCCCATCCTGCGTTTGTGGAGGACCGGGAAGTGCCGGTTCTCGGACGTTATTGTAAATGAACATCCTCTAATAGATGGGCCTGTTGGAAAACTAAAAGGGATTCTCGAACATTATGACAGTCCGGACTTGAAGCATTGGTACGACAAGCAAGATCGTTATTCGACCATGGAGGCGATTGCAATGGTGAAAGGTTCAGCGCTGGCGGCGACGCCGAGATTCTTCGGCTCAACACTTGAGCGACGAATGTTTTTCAAGAAGATGTTTTTCAAGGTGCCCTTTCGCTACCAGCTTCAATGGCTGCACGAGGTCTTTGGCCGCGGCGCATGGCGCGACGGGGGCATCGGCCTGACGTGGGCGCGTCTGCGTGTCGAAGTGCGCAGAATGCGGGAGCTCAAAGCGAAAGAAATGCGTTTGACTGGAGTGATTCCGCAGCTGCCGAAAGCGCCGGCAGGAGACTTTGACCCGCGCGTTTTAGATTCGCCTTTGCAGAAAAAACTTGCCACAAAGATTCATCAACCAGCCTCGGGAAACAAGGGTAAGGTAGTGTGAAACAACTGTTTCAACATCTCAGAACCGGCGAAATAGAAATCGCCGAATTGCCCTGCCCCCAGGTGGGTAAGGGTCAAATCCTCATTCGGACCCGTAGGAGCCTGATCTCTCTCGGCACAGAGCGTATGCTGGTAGAGTTTGCCCGGGCCAACCTGCTGGACAAGGCCCGCCAGCAGCCGGAAAAGGTCCGTCAGGTGCTGGAAAAGATCAAGGCCGACGGTCTGTTTCCCACGATGGAAGCCGTAAAGAGCA
>CAZQOY010000070.1:0-9039 GCA_964595095.1 uncultured bacterium
TTCCAATCGAGGCATTAAAGGCAATGTATGAAAACGCAAGCTAACAAGGTGCTCCACCTGACCGCTATTCCGCTGCGCTGCATTGCCGCAGGTGACTCAAACGTTAAGCGAACACAAAGGCCTACCGGCAACTGAGCATGTCGGTAGCCAACGACACCGACGGCGATCGCGAGAAAGCACTCACCCCTGAATCCCCTCTCTCTCGAGAGAGGGGAGCCTCGGCGTCCTCGCTGCGTTCCATAGCCACCGGTGAGTTTCGTCGTTAGGCGTACAAATAAAGGAGAGGAATACAAATGCCTGTAATTTCAATGTTTTATGGCATCATAATATCGATGTAATTCTTTGATAATAAACAACATAAACTGCCACATATCCATGCGAAGTATCAAGATCAGGAAGCAGTTTTTTCACTTCCAGAAGGAGAACTCATTGAAGGGGAATTGAAGCCCAACAAATTGAAGCTAGTTCAAGCCTGGATCGAAATTCATAAAGAAGAATTAATGGCGGATTGGGAGCTTGCAATCAACGGTCAAGAAATATTCAAAATTGATCCGCTCAAGTGAGGTGTATTATGAATCCAAGAGTCAAAGAAGCAACTCCAGGTCAAAATTACACTGTCCATCTTATATTTGATAATGGAGAAGAAGGTGTTTTTGATGTAAAACCATATTTGGATAAGGGAGTGTTTAAAGAATTAAAGAATTTGAATTTTTTTAACTCAGTAAAACCATTTATGGGTACTATTCAATGGGAAAACGGTCAAGATTTCTGCCCAGACACCTTATATATTGAGAGCAAGCGCCTAACAAGGCGCCGCGCCTGACCGCTATTCCGCTGGCGCTTCATAGCGGCAGGTGAGCTTAGTAGTTAGGCGAAGGCAAAGGCATACCGGCAACTGAACATGTCGGTAACCAACGACACCGACGTCTGGCTGCCGAATTACCAGACGACCGATTGGCTCATGGCCGTTTAATTCAAGGGGATGAACACTGACGAGAGCCGAAAGCTGTATCAATACAGAATGAGATTGCCACGACCCCTGCGGGGTCTCGCAATGACAATGGTAATGCAAAGTGCAGCATAACTTCCGTAAACTGGCAGCTGTCCGGGTCAGCGGATATGGGATCGTGATGATAGCGGCGCTAAGTCTGAATTTTTCAATTTGCATTTTTCATTTTGATATGATCCCTTACGACCTGATCCGCAAGAAGCAGCAAGGGCGAGCCCACACGCCGGAAGAAATCCGGTTCCTGGTGGAGGCCTTCACCGACGGCAGTCTGCCGGACTACCAGCTGGCCGCCTGGCTGATGGCCGTCTACTTTCAGGGGATGGAGATTGAGGAGCGCGACGAGCTGGTACGGGCCATGATCGAGTCGGGGCGGCGGTTGGATTTCTCGCACCTTGACGGCTACGTGGCTGACAAACACAGCACCGGCGGGGTGGGGGACAAGGTCTCCCTGGTCCTGGGGCCGTTGGTGGCCGCCTGCGGGGTGTACGTGCCGATGTTGTCGGGCCGGGGGCTGGGGCATACCGGCGGGACCCTGGACAAGCTGGACGCCATCCCGGGCTTTCGGACGGCCCTGGACCTGGAGACCTTCCAGCGCCTGGTAGCCGAGGTGGGTGTCTGCATCATGGGGCAGACCGATGACATCTGTCCCGCCGACGGGAAGATGTACGCCCTGCGGGACGTGACGGCCACTGTGAGTTCCATCCCCCTGATCTGCGGCAGCATCATGAGCAAGAAGATCGCCGAGGGCATCCGGGGTCTGGTGCTGGACGTGAAGTGGGGCAGCGGCGCTTTCATGACCAGCCTGGATGAGGCCCGGACCCTGGCGGCGGCCCTCAAGGAGACGGGGGCGGCATTCGGAGTGGATACGGTGACCCGCATTACCGATATGAACCAGCCCCTGGGCCGGACCGCGGGAATCTGGTGCGAGGTGCGGGAGGCTGTCGAGGTGCTGGAGGGCGGCGGACCTGCCGACGTGGCGGCACTGAGCAAGATTCTCTCCGCCGACATTCTGCGCCTTGCGGGTGAGGGTGATCCCAACAAGCTGGTGGAGGAGGCCCTCTCTTCGGGCCGGGCCCGGGAGAAGTTCGACGAGATGGTAGCTGCTCAGGGCGGAGACGTACAGGCCCTGGTTAATACCAACATTCATGAGCCGGCGGTGACGATCCCCCTGAAGGCACCCCGCAGCGGCTACCTCCAGGCCGTGGACACCTATGCCTGCGGCATGTCGCTGATCACCGCCGGGGCGGGGCGGGTGCGTCAGAGGGACAGCATCGATCCCACCGCCGGGTTTATCCTGGAGGTGAAGGTCCGTCTGGCCGCCGGGCAGGTCGGTGACCGGATTCAGGCAGGGGATGAGATCGGTCGCTGCTTTGGCGCTGACCGTGGCAGGGTGGAGGCCGCCGCCGGGGAGCTGCAAGCCGCGTTGGGCTGGGGGGATGAAAAGGTGGAGCCACAGCAGCTGGTGGTGGAGTAGGGGTTGGATGAGAAGGCTAATCCATCAATAGATTCGCTAAATCTCCGAATGGATCCCTTCGGGAGAAAAAAGGCGGCTAAAGCCGCCTGATAAAAGTGGCAGTGGCGGGCCTCGGCACTCATCTGGTGCTGGTGTTATGGGAAAAAATATCATTTGAGAGAGATTGTTGGTAAAAGCGAGACATTGCCATAATTTTACCCACGCAGGAACACACCGGTATGGTCAGGTATTGGACTAAACGGCTTTCAACACAAACTCAATGCGGGAGGTATCTGATGCACGTATCCAATGTAATTACCAGCCGAGTCAGGGAACTGGCTTTGTTACTGCTCAGCGGGATGTTGCTCCACAGTTGTGCCAACGGTCCGTCCACTCTGGCGGATGGCGTCCCCGATGCCGTTATCTTCCCGCACAACATCGGTGTCGGTTACACCCGCAATGCCGCTCTCGTCGAAAAACAGGAACTTAATGAAACCCGTACTCCAGACGTTATCTTTGTTCCAACACCGTATGACGTGATAGAGAGAATGCTCAAGATGGCGAAAGTCAAAAAGGACGATCTGCTCTACGACCTGGGCTGCGGTGACGGCCGGATCGTAGTGACGGCGGCCAAGGAATACGGCTGTAAGAGTGTAGGCTTCGATATAGACCCGGAGCGGGTGAAAGAGTCGCTGGAAAATGTGAAAAAGAACAATGTCGAACACCTGGTTCGAATCGAGCAGAAGGATATTTTTACTCTGGATCTCAGCGAGGCAGATGTTATCACGCTCTACTTGCTTCGGAGTCTGAATGCGAAGCTGATCCCCCAGTTGGAGAAGCTCAGGCCCGGCGCGCGGATTGTCTCACATGACTTCGATATGAGAGGAGTAAAGCCCGACACGTCGTTCACGGTTATTTCCAGTGAAGACGATTATGAGCATGATATATTTCTCTGGACCACCCCGTTAAAGAAGGAAGAGGAAAGCGACGACTAAGCCGACAGTGAAGTATCTGGCCTGAATCAAGCATTGCGGCGCGAATACGTTTGACGGCCAAGACCGCCGGAGAGGTCCGTCTGGCTGCCGGACAGGCCGGCGATAAGGTTAAGGCGGGTGATGATATCGGCCGCTGTTTCGGCGCTGACCGTGGCAAGGTGGAAGCCGCCGCTCGGGCAGCTGGCTGCGGCGCTTAGCTAGGGGAAAGAAAAGGTGGAGCCGCCGCTGGTGGTGGATTAGGAGAGGTGATAAAAAGGCGAATCCATCAATGTAAAAAACGCCCCACTGAAAGAGTCCACTGGCTATTGACGACGCTAAGGTCATTTTCGAGAAATGGAATAGAGCCTCGTTGATAGCGAAAATCAACCATAAAACGGGATAACTTAATGACTACGCCACCAATATATCCAAAATCTGAAATCCTGGTATCATCAAATCCCAGTTTATTCCTTGAATTGTGGGAATCATATTGCGCCCATTCCCAGGCCATGTACAACACCCCAATATAGGGTCCCAGGTATATGTCGAGCAGGGACGAGACCTTCAGGCCAACTAGCACCGGAATATCAAAATAAAGGGCGGTGATGCCTTTAACAGATGGACAAGGACCCAGTAGACACTTTCTTGTAGGATTGTAGCCGTTGTAGCTGTACCCCTTGGTATTAAGAAGCAGTTCGCTTTGCAGGGAAAATTTTTCAAGAAACACCCGCCGGGTAAAAAAGCCACCGCTGAATCCGGTGATCCCGTGCAGGTTCTTAAAACCAGAGGCATCAGCACCGATTATTGTGGCCCGGGTTACCCCAACTTTCATACCCAGGCTTATCCCCGTTTGTTCGTTAGCCCAAGTTCCAGTTGTCAATATCAATACTGTTATCCATACCCACCAGCCGGCATACTTCATTATTATGCCTCCTGTAATTATAAAAACCTAATTTAAGTGAATTTAGGTGTAAGCACCCTTTCCAACAAATTATTTCCCTGGGCCATGGTTCAGCATGACCTGATCACTCGCTCTTTGCTCTTCCCTATCCCTGTTACTGCTACCTGGCTCTGCTAGCGCTACGTCCGTCTGGCCGCCGGACAGGCCGGGCAAGCTGCCTACTGCCAACTGCTACTGTCCTAATAAGTCCCCCTCCTCCTCATCCTTTTCAGGGCGCTCGGGCCAGCCTACTCGCAGGTCGTTCCAGTGGAGCATGGTGTTGAACACCAGGGCGTGGCTGCCGCGGGTTTCCCCCCGCCAGAAGGGGCGGTTGGCCAGCAGGACCACGTGACCTTTGCCCACCGGCACGTCAACCACGGCGGGAGCACCGGCCAAGTCCTGCTCTCCCCGGAGCATGCCGCTCATGCGCAGGCCTTTCTCGGCGAACTTGACCACCACCCGGGGCACTTCCTTTTCCCAGATTTCGTCTTTGAGCCAGTCGGGCATGCGGAAGTCATCCAATTTCTTGCTTATCTGGAAGACGGGGGCCTGGCTGAAATAGACGGCCAGCGTGTCGCTGTAGCCGTAGGTGATGGGGCTGGCCTTGTCTTCCACCTCGGCGCGCACCACGCAGCCCCGGGCCGCCAGGTCCCTGGTTTGCTTGATGCTGATGCGCCGGGTGAGGGCCATATCGATGGGGAAGGCGGCGGTGGTGCCCTCGGTGATGAAGACCCCGCCACCCTCGATGAAGGCTTTCAGGTTGGCAAGGCCGGCGTATCCCATGCCCCGGCGGATGTCGTCCGTCTCGTCGATGAGGCCCAGGTGGGGAGTGAGCTCGCTCTTCTGCCACGGGATGGGCTGGCCCGCGTTGGTGGTACCGGCTATCAGCATCTGGGAGGATGCCCGCGAGCGGGGCAGGATAATGACATCAAACTGGGACGGGTCCAAGGCTGCCAGGTCCTGCTCGGAGAGGTAGGTGTAGGGGATGCCCAGCTTGTCAAAGGGCAGGCGCCACCAGCCGCCGTCCTGGGGAGTGCTCACCCAGGTGTGCACCAGCGCCACCCGGGGCGTCTCCACCGCGTGGGTAGCCACCGACGGCTTCCTGGATACCCCGTCAACCGTCAGGCCGAGAGCTTTGGCGGTCTGGTCGATGCGCTGGGCCAGATCGCGGGGGTTGCCTTTAGCGGGGATAATCAGGCTGCCGGAGCCATATTTGGACTTGCCGACATCAAAGGCGCTCTCAGCTCCCTCCATTTTAACCTCGGCCAGTTTGAAGCGGAACACCGTTAGGTTGTCTTCGGTGTTGTTGTTGACCAGGAAGTAGCTCCGTCCTCTGCCCGTAAGCCCTCCAGCGGGCTTGATGTGGCCGGTAAGGGGCTTCATCCCGGCCTTCAGGATGGCGGGGTCGTCCACCCGCAGGGCCTGTACCTGCCATAGGTAGGGCAGGGTCCAGCCGGTATCATCGTAGGGCGGCTTGGCGTCCTCGGGGAAGTTCTGCTCGCCCAGCAGGTTGAGCACGAGGGCCCGGTACGGCTGGTCCAGGCGCACCACGTAGGAGCCTTTCGGGGCCGTGTGGGTGACCTTCTCCTTTTTCGGCTCACCTTTTTTATCGCCCTGGTTCTTTTCCTCTTTAACCGGTTTCTCCTCGGTCCATTTCAGGTCCCGGGTGGCCTGGTGAACCTCCGCGCCCTCGTCGAGCAGCAGGTTGACCAGTTCGGCGGCGGCGTGGCTGCGGGGCTGGCCGGCGGGGATGACCCAGGCGTGGGGCGGCTCTTCCTTGCCCTTATTCACGGAGTTGCGGGACTTGATGTAGAAGTTATCCACCAGGTCGGTCCCCTTGTCGGCCACATACTTGAGGGCGATGAGCAGGCCGCTCTGGGAGTAGTTGGTGTTGTTGCGCAGGGACCACATGGTCTTCTTAAGCGGCGGGCTGGGCCGGTACCACTCCCGGGAGGTCCGGTTTTTCTCCAGCTTGCGCTCCTTGGTGTCGGCGATGGCGTTGCCGAAGGTCTCGTAGAAGCGGCCGATGGCGTTGCGCAGATTGGGGATCCACAGGAGGTAGTTAGAGGCCCAGCCGGTGTAGAAGCCGTGGGTCCAGACGCCGGGCATGCCCCGCTTGGTCAGCTGGGTCACCTCCTCGTGGGCGATGTTGTGCCATTCGTCGATGGTGATGGCGTCGATATACTCGTTATAAGGGCCGGTGCCGGTCATCACGTACAGGTAGGGCACCGACTCGTGCAGGTCGTGGCCGACGATGGGTTTCCAGTAGAGGAAGGACTTCAGGATGTTCCGCGTCAGGGCCAGGCTCAGGCCGTAGCCGTCGCGGTTGTTGTCGTGGGCCACGTACTTCCCCCAGTAGATCAGGTTGGGCCCGACGTCGTTGTGCGCCTTGCGGTAGTTGTAGGTATCCACCATGCGGTCCCGTCCATCGGGTTCGGCCACCGGCACGAGGATCACGATCACATTTTCCCGGATAGTCTGGATCAGGGGTGACTCTTCCACGGCCAGGCGGTAGGCCAGCTCCATGAACATCTCCGGGCCGCCGGTTTCGGGTGAGTGCAGGCCGGTTATGGCGTAGTAGATGGGCTTGGCCTTGGCGATTATATCCCGGGCTTCCGTTTCGCTCAGCGTGCGGGGGTCGGACAGGCGGCCCAGGTAGCCCCGGTAGGTTTCCAGGTTGGCCAGGGTCTGCTCGTCGGCGATGATCACCTCGATCATCTCCCGGCCCTCCTCGGTCTGGCCGATGGAGCGGACCTTTACCCTTGGCGAATGCTCTTCCAGCAGGCGCATGTAGGCATAAATTTCGTCGGTGTAATGGAAGATATCCGGCGCGCCGACAATGTCGCCAAAGTGCTCCAGCGGCGACGGCACCATCTCCGAGGCGGGCAAGTGGTCCACCAGGTCGCAGAGGAAGCGTTCGTCGGTGGTGTAGGCCTTGATCTTCTCGGCGTAGGCGGCGTCCTGCTTTTGGGCCTGTCCGGCTGGTCCGGCCAGACGGGCCTGTGCTGCCGCGCTTTGCACGGCGAATGCCGCTATGAGGATGAGTGTCAGTCTGAATAAACGCATGGTGTGCTCCTTGTCGTTATAAATAAAATTTACTTGTCATTTCCGCTCGAGAGAATCTTTGTTATCAAGAATGGCGAATCCATGGATGCGAACCCATAAATGAGTTCACTGAGTCAAAAAAAGACGGCTCAAGCCGCCTATACAGATCCGTCTGGCTGGCGCTGCCGGACAAGCCCCCACAGCCCCCTTCAGGGGGGTTTCTTCCACGTCGAATTGCCGGGCAGGGATTAAGCGAGGATATTTATATCTTCGCTTAAAGGTTGTCTCGTAACTCATGGAAGCCCTCACCTGGGGGGAGGCACGAGTGGAGCAGCCGCGGTTTATGGTGGAGTAGTAGCGCTATTTCATCAATACCATCTTGGTACTACTAGTGAATCCGGGTGTCACCATACGGGCGACATAGATGCCAGTAGAGCATTCCAGCCCATTTTCGTGGATGCCTTGCCATTCTACCTTATAATTCCCAGGCCCAAAGAAGCCATCTACTAACCGATACACTTCACGTCCCCAGGTGTCATAGACCACAAGGGTAACATGAGTAGCTTTAGGCAAGGCAAAGCCTATTGATGTTCCAGGATTGAATGGATTGGGATATGCAGCTTTTAACTCATAAGAGAGCGGCATATAGTGCTGATCATCGATTGCAACAGTACCTGTTGTGAAAGTTTGATCGTTACCATTACTAGTCCCACCGCTATTTGTGGCTACCAACTGGAAATGGTATGTCGTATTGGGGGATAGTCCTGATACGGAAGCACTGGCCGAAACAACACTTGTCCCGGAACCAGCACTCTGAGTTGATGTCTGGCTCCCATAATTGGTGCTTGTCCCATACTTAAAATAATAATTTGTACTTGCACCGTTTGGATTGACCGTGCCGTTCAAAGTGGCAAACGAGGTACTTACATTTGTTGCAGAGCCGGTGACTACTGCCGGAATTGGTTCGCTTGATGTACCAAAAGTCTGATCGTTACCATTATTTGTTCCCCCGCTATTTGTGGCTACCAGCTGGAAATGGTACGTCGTATTGGGGGATAGTCCTGATACGGAAGCACTGGCCGAAACAACACTTGTCCCGGAACCAGCACTCTGAGTTGATGTCTGGCTCCCATAATTGGTGCTTGTCCCATACTTAAAATAATAATTTGTACTTGCACCGTTTGGATTGACCGTGCCGTTCAAAGTGGCAAACGAGGTACTTACATTTGTTGCAGAGCCGGTGACTACTGCCGGAATTGGTTCGCTTGATGTACCAAAAGTCTGATCGTTACCATTATTTGTTCCACCGCTATTTGTGGCTACCAGCTTGAAATGGTATGTTGTATTGGGGGATAGTCCTGATACGGGGGCACTAACCGACACAACACTCGTCCCGGAACCAGCATTCTGAGTGGATGTCTGGCTCCCATAACTGGTGCTTGTCCCATACTTAAAATAATAATTTGTACTTGCCCCGTTTGGATTGACCGTGCCGTTCAAAGTGGCAGACGAGGTACTTACATTTGTTGCAGCGCCGGTTATTACCGTTGGTGGTTGTTGATCTGAAGCAGTCGTAAAGCCCCACGTTATAGACCAAACCCCCCAAATATTGCAACTA
>CAZQOY010000070.1:9049-11431 GCA_964595095.1 uncultured bacterium
TTTTAGCCCTTACTCTCCAAGAATAAGTAGTGCCCTCGCTAAGAGTTCGGCTATAGTTGGAAGCATTTGCTGTATATGTTCCCCCTGGTGAAATGTTAATCTCGTATTGGGTTGCTCCTGACACGCTGCCCCAATCAAAGCTCACCGGGTTAGGATTAACATTTAAGCTCCCGTTTATTGGGGATACTAAACTGGGAGTTCCAGGGGTACCGGTCGTTGTAAAAGTTCTGGAAGATGACCAGTTACCCCAGACGTTACAACTATTTTTAGCGCGGACTTTCCAAGTATAAGTGGTGCCAGGGTTGAGAGCTCGGCTATAGTTAGACGGGCTTGTTGTGTATGTTCCCCCCGGTGAAATATAAATCTGGTATTCAATGGCACCGGATACACTGGCCCAATCAAAGGATACAGGAGAAGCAACGCAGGTTGCACCATTAGACGGTGATGAAAGACTGGGGGTTCCCGGCGATCCTGTTGTTGTAAAGGTTCTAGTAGAGGACCAAGCACTCCATCCACAGGGTCCATATGCGCGCACTTTCCAGGTATACGTTGTGTTTTGGGAGAGGTTCTTATTGTAATAGGAGTAGGGAGCCACATAGGTGCCTCCTGGTGAAATATAAATTTCATATTTTACTACATCGCTAAGGCTACCCCAATCGAAGTATGTTGATGAATATGTAACACATGTGGCGCCGTTGCTGGGGGCTGAAAGGGCAGGGGCAGGAGGAACATCACAGATATACGTAACTTCAACTTCTACCCACTCAACGTTATAATTATCTTCCGAAGTCACAATGGGCACATAGCAATATTCGCCGCTATAATAATATTTGATGATAGAATAAACGCCAGAGGGAACGATAAAGGAGTTTGTAGTATGACTCGAACTTAGCGAAACAGACCATACATTGTCGATCCACGATCCATCGGATTTTCTCATTGTTAATAATGATTGACTATTATCTAGATCTGGGCCATCGCATCGATCCCCTCTAACAGATACTCTCAATTCTGTTATAATACCAGCACTCGGGACAAGGGGAAACGCCCAGTCTGCCCCCCCCTCCGCATCTTGAAGGGCACCAGCGTAGCCAATGATAATCGGATAATACGAAATTGTACCTAAGCACTGATTAGCATTTCTATAAACAGATCCCCAGGTGTCTTTAACACTATTTCCATGTTTCCTTAGAGAGATATATGACATTGGCATTAATAATGTTGTCACTTTGGATGGGGACTCTGCCATAGAAGTGAAAGAATCAATAATGATCATCACATTTTCGGGCGAAAGATTTTCCCCAATGTCATGCAATATTGAATTAGTGATCACCCGCTGGTAGCTAGCTGCACCCGATAGGGCGATTCCAGGATATAGGCCGTTTAATAGGTTCGCCAGACTATCACTTTCAACTTCTAACTGTACAAGCTTCGCTTCAGGATTGTTTACTATGTCTATTTCTAAAGGATTAAAAATATCATATCGACCAGCATCAAGCTGCCCATTAAGGATTTGGTAAGGCATGAAGATTATTGGAAGTACCATGATCCCCTTCTTGAGGAAGTATAGCATTAGGCTTGGCAACACATGTTGAGAAAGGATAATCGGTTTATGGGCGTCTATCATCGTTGCCTCCTAGCTCTCTAGTTAAAGGTAATTCGCCACACATGAGATTGAGGTGGAAAAGGAATACGTCAGCTTGGCGAATGGCCTGTGAGTTTGTGACTGGCTGCTCTTAAGCTTTCTCATTGCCCCTCATGTCCGGTGTGCCCTATCTTTCACTGGTAACAAATGGTCGCCGCCCCCTGACCAATGGATGTTCGATGAGGGGACGGCCAGGTAAGGGACAACAACATGGACATTGCTGTCCTTGCCCAATTTTTTTTGCATACTGATGGAGAAACAGGCATCCATCTGTGTAAGAAATGTACGTACATATATGCGTATTATCAATAATATTGTGCACGATACGGCGTTAAGGTTAAAAGAAATCAGGGAAACAAAGGGCGTATCCCAGAGCGAGTTTGCTAAATCTCTGGGAGTTTCGCTCAGGTCATACCAGTATTACGAAAATGGATCCCGCCCCTTGCCCATCAATGTACTACGTCGACTGGCTGAGGCGGGTATGAACGTCCAGTGGCTCCTGACAGGTGAGGGTGAAAGGGATGTTCCAGCTCAGGAAGAGGTCGAACAGTTAAAGGCTATGGTGGAATACTGGCAGGCGAATTACATGTTGGCAGAGGCAGGCATAAAGCTTGCACGCACGCAAGTGAAAGAACAATACGGTGAAGATTCGGCGGCGCAGATTTTTGATGAACTTATGCCTTCGCCGCAGGTGGAGGTAATGTTTCCGCATCCCGCGGGCAAGGTGCACGACGCTG
>CAZQOY010000071.1:0-9039 GCA_964595095.1 uncultured bacterium
GCTTTTCCTTACTCCTTTCGTCGTCAGCTTCCTGTTCCGGAAGCTCTCGTATGAAAATTCCGTCTCGGTTCTGGCCCTGATTACGCTGGTACCGGTGATTTTCGCGGTCCTGGCAACAAACTACCCCGATATCAAACTTGGCTTTGAGGTATCAACAGCGGCTAGATTGCTTATTAATCCGGTGGTCATTGTCGGTGCTTTGGCCCTGTTCTGCTATATCAGCCTGGAGATGTCGTTTTCCAACTGGATCCCGTCATTTGGCAAGGAAGTGATCACCGGTGTCAAACCGGATGCCGAAGCGGGCGCTGTGGATGCCTCCGCGCAACGCATGCTCGCGGCGTTTGCCGTGGGCATGATGGTCGGGCGATTAATCACGAGCCAGATTCCAACCATCCAGGAGTACGGCACCTGGTTTATTGCCGGTGCCGCACTGATTGCCACCGTGGTCATTTTTGTCATGACTACCACCAAGAGTGTTAGTATGGCGTGGTTGCTGGCGGCTCTGGCCGGCTTTTTCTTCGGCCCCTTGTTTCCGACAGCCGTGGGAGTTACGTTCGACAAGCACCCTGAAAACATGGGTACCGTCTTCGGCATCATCTTCGCCGTAGGCCTGCTGGGCGCTGTGATCGTCCCCAAGGCGATTGGCAATCTGGCGAAGGGATCAACGATCCAGAAGAGCTTGAAGCTCCTGGTTCCCCTTAGCATCATCCTGATTGTCTTGGCCATCATTCTGGGCGTGCTGTAAAGGCCCGCGAAAGGGGAGCCTGCCAGCGGCGGGGACATCAGCCGGTCGGCAGGATCGTTCGGCAAGCCGACCGCGTCGGATACGTCCAGGAAAAAACCTGATAAGCCAGGGACGTGGGTGTACCAGGCACTTTCGTGACCAGGGAAGGGGGGTATAAAGCCGAAGAGCTTGCCGCCCAAGAGGAGTAATCCGGCACAGTCCGGTTTGATCCTGTGAAATGAGACAGCCCCCGGCACGCGTCGGGGGTTGTTGTTTTCAGCTCCCTTGGCTGGCAGGTATGGATTGACGGTGTCTGAAATTGTGGGCTACTTAGTCATTCTGATTCAGCTTAGCCCACGATTTTCCCTATGGGACTCCTGCGGAGTAACCGTGGGATTTTAGAGGCAGGAAAATCGGAACCCCTTCAGGGATTTTCTCTGTCACCCGTTTTTATCAAGCACAACGCAAGGTCATTTCTGTAAATTCCATTCAAGATCGGGGGGATCAAAATGGCTTCCAAACCTAAAGACCTTTCACGGCGGGAATTCCTGACCCGCGGCAGCCAGGCCGCTGTGGGAATTATCGCCGGTGGTGCGTTGGCAGCTTGCGGCACTAAGCAGCCGGTCGCGAGGAAGCCGCCGGAGAAGCTGCGATTCGGTCTGGTCACCTACCAGTGGGGCCGGGACTGGAACCTGCCCACGCTGCTCCGTAACTGCCAGAAGACCGGCGTGCTCGGCGTGGAGCTGCGCACCCAGCACGCTCATGGCGTAGATTCGCATCTGAGCGAGCGGCAGCGCTACGAAGTGAAAATCCGTTTTGAAAACAGCCCCGTTATCCTCGTGGGATTGGGTACCAACTGGGCCTTCCATTACGCCGATCCCGCGCGGCTCAAGAAGGAAATCAAGGGTGCCAGGGAGTATATCAAGCTATCCTATGACGTGGGTGGCAGAGGCGTCAAGGTCAAGCCCAACGGGCTGCCCGAGGAAGTACCGGTCGAGAAGACTGTCGAGCAGATCGGCCAGTCGCTCAATGAGCTGGGGCGCTTCGGTGCGGACTATGGGCAGGAGATTCGTGTCGAGGTGCACGGCTCCAAAACCCAGCAGTTGCCGATCATGAAGCAGATTTTTGACGTGGTCGATCACACCAACGTGGGGGTCTGCTGGAACTGCAACCCGCAGGACCTGGACGGCGAGGGCCTGGAACACAATTTCAACCTGGTCAAGGATCGCTTCGGCGAGACCGTCCATGTCCGCGAGTTGGATGATCCCCAATACCCCTACCAGGAATTGATCCAGCTTTTCGTGGACACGGACTATAAAGGCTGGATCCTGCTGGAGGCGCGCGGCGAGCCGTCGGACCGCGTCAAGGCCCTGGCCGAGCAGGCTGCGCTTTTCAAGCAGATGGTGGCCGGGGCGCAGACCCGCGTCTAATTGTCATCGAGTTTACTGAGCACATGATTGGCCGCTGAACGCAACGGAATCTAGCGGCGTAAATTTCGGTAAAATCTTAGTAAGTCAAGTTCAAGGAGGACCCAGATGTCAACTAAAAGCAAGGAAATGTCACGGCGTGAGTTCCTGACGCGCAGCGGGCAGGTTGCCGCGGGTGTCGTGGCCGGGGGCGCCATGATCACCCGAGCCGCCCCGGCTGTAAGTAACCGAATCATCGGTGCCAATGACCGCATTAACATGGCTGTCGTCGGCATCCGCAGCCGTGGCAGAAACCTGATCAACAACTTTGCCAGAGTCGAGGGCGTCTACGTCAAAACACTTGTCGATGTAGACCAGAATCTATTTCCTGATCGCATCAAGCTGATCACCGATGATCATGGCTACTCACCGGGCACCGAGACAGACATGCGCAAGGTTTTCGACGATAAAGAGATCGATGCTATCGCTACCGCGACGCCAAACCACTGGCACGCCCTGACGACTATCTGGGCGGTGCAGGCCGGTAAGCACGTCTTCGTTGAAAAACCGTGCTGCCATAATATATGGGAAGGTCGCCAGATGGTGGAGGCGGCCCGGAAATACAACCGCCTGGTGCAGGTAGGCTTTCAGAACCGTTCCAACAGCAACGTCCGCCGGGCCATCCAGTTCCTCCACGAAGGGGGCATCGGCGATGTCTACCTGGCGCGGGGATTATGCTTCAAACCTCGCAACGATATCGGTAGATACCCTGATGGTCCTATGGCGGCGGGAGAGACCTACTCCCTCACCGTTGGCAGCGATAGCAAAGAACCCCCCTACACCGCCGCTTATCTGGAGAAGGTGGACTACGACCTGTGGCTCGGCCCGGCTCCCAAACGGAAGTTCAACCGCAACCGGTTCCACTACAACTGGCACTGGCACTGGAATTACGGCAACGGCGACACCGGCAACCAGGGCCCCCACCAGTTCGACGTCGCCCGCTGGGGCCTGAACAAAAACGAGCACCCGGTGAAGATCAGCTCCATGGGTGGCATGTTTGCCTACGACTGCTCCCAGGAGACGCCGAACACCCAGACCTCCCTCTTCGAGTACGCCGACGGCACCATCCTGGAGTTCGGCACACGCGGCCTTTTCACCAACGGCGAGGATGACATAAAGATCGGCAACCTCTTCTATGGCTCAGAGGGTTGGATGCATCTGAAGGGTGGTTCGTGGCAGACCTATTTCGGGCGTGACAACGAACCGGGGCCCAGCTCCGAATCCGAAGAGCCCGTAGCCGATCCCATGAACCTGGCCGGAACCGGTGGCGAAGGCCACGTTGGCAACTTCATAAGCTCCCTGCGCGCGGGCAAGCAGGAAGACCTGACCTGCGAGATTGAGGAAGGGCACCTCTCTTCCGCTCTGCCCCACCTGGGAAACATCTCCTATCTCGTCGGACGGGATCTGACTTTCGACGGGAAAAAGGAGAAATTCGTCGGCGATAAAGAGGCCGATAAGCTGCTGACCCGCAAGTATCGTAAGCCCTACATCGTGCCGGCGAAAGTGTAAGGCACATATTACAACCTGGTGAAGAGGGGCTGAACCGGTCAAATTAGGTTTGGCCCCACTTCCGCCGGTTATTTTTGCCGGGGTCCGAGGAGCCTGTAAGACTGCGGCCTACGATCTATTCGGCCCGTCGGGATTATGGGCGGTTCGAGGCGTTCTTTAAGAGGGAAATCCGTACCGGCGAGACCCTGGCGCTGCGCTATCGGATCCGGGTCGTTGAGGGGGAGTTGCCCGACCGGGAAGAGCTGGCCGGGAAACACTCGGCGTTTATTAACGGACCGAAGGTAGAAGTGATCGGCTACGAGTAAAGTAAGAGTTCGGTGGATAATCTCCTGATATAGCTCGTATCGGGCAGCGCCCCATCGGTGACGCAGGTAGGAATTATGAGAGTAGTGCTTACTAAATATTTTTACGGGGAATATAATTATGACATCCGAGCGAACACGCCGCGATTTTCTGAAGTTCATGGGTCTGGGGGTGGCGTCATTGACCGCCCCGCAGCTGAGTTTTTTCAGCCGGAAGTTCCGTAAGCGTCCCAATGTGCTGGTTATTCACGTTGATCAGCACCGGATAGACAGCCTGGGCGCCTACGGCTGCCGTGACATCAAGACCCCCCACATTGACAGCCTGGCCGATGACGGGGTACTTTACCTGAACAGCTTCTGCCCCTACCCGGTGTGTACACCCTCGCGCTACTCGCTGCTGTCCGGGCAGTATGTCCAGGAACACGGCGGCTGGAGCAACCACAGCACCCTGGCACCCGAGATCGCTACCTACCCGCGGATCATGCGGGCGGCCGGCTATAAGACCAAGGCCGTCGGTAAGATGCACTTCACGCCCACTTACCTCGACGTCGGCTTTGATGAGATGGAACTTTCCGAGCAGAACGGGCCGGGCCGGTGGGACGACGACTATCACCGCTATCTGATGGATCGGGGACTGGTGGACTTAAACGACCTTGAGGACCAGCTCCGGGAGTACCGGTCCAAAGCGCGGCCGGAGTACCGGGAGACTTTCGGGGCCCTGGTCTCCAACCTGCCCGAGGAGCATCATTCCACCACCTGGATCGGGGAGAAGGCGGTCAAAACGCTGCAATCGTGGGACAGCGGCGGCGGGCAGCTGCTCATGGCCGGTTTTATCAAACCGCACCACCCCTTTGATCCGCCCGCGCCCTGGCACGAGTTGTACGATCCCGAACAGGTTGGCATCCTGCCCGGCTGGAGCGAAAAGAACTTAGACCACGACCTGGAGTTTAACCGGGGAAACACCAAGCTGAGCGAACCGGCGGTCCGGCTGGCCACGGCCTACTATTATGCCACCATATCCCAGATCGACCATCACGTCGGACGGATGATCGGCCTGCTCAAGCAGAAAGGCATCTACGATGACACCCTGATCGTCTTTACCTCCGATCACGGGGAATACCTTGGTTTCCACCACATGCTGCTTAAGAGCAATTACCTGTACGACCCGCTGGCGAAGGTGCCGCTGATAATCAAGTGGCCCGGAAGTAAACGGGCCGGCACGGTCTCGCAGCAGATGGTAAGCAATATAGACATCGCCCCCACGCTATGCCGCGCCGTCGGCCTCCGTTCTGGAAAGCAGATGCACGGCAATGATTTGCAGCGGGAAAGCGCCGGACACGAGATCATCTTTTCCGAGTCAAGGACCCAGGTCATGGCCCGTTCCCGCACCCGCAAGCTGATCCTGGCCACAAAGAGCAAGAACCTGTACTTCGACCTGGAAAAAGATCCGCTGGAGATGAACAATCTCTACGATGCGCCGCAGTACCGGGATGAAGTGAGGGCGATGGAGGAAGTCCTTGATGCGTGGCGCTTCAAAGGAAAGATCAAACCGTATCTGGACGAGAATGCGCCGCATATAAGCCAGCCCAATGTCCCGCCACTCGACCTCAGCCATCGCCCGGAAATCATCGAATATTTCCGCGGAAAGATGAAGGTCCTGCAGGGCGGATAATACTTAACTTAGCGCCGGTAAATCCGCCGGGAATTCGTAGAAGGTGCCGGATTCTTCGCGGCAGGAAGTTGAAATAATTATATCGGGAGATGTCTGGGGACGGCTTGACAATATCACCGAAACAGGATAGCTTTCATGATGGAAGTAGGTCGTGGTATGCTATGATTAAAATTGTTTCCGGAAACTTGAAAATCCTGAGAGTGTAAGCAAGTAGAGTTTGTGGGAAGAAGGAGAAAAAATATGAAAATGTTGAAAGTAAATACTGCTGAAAGGTTGACATTATACGCTGTGATACTGTTGGCGTTTGCGTTGATTTTACCTTCCTGCGGGAAGAAATCATCCCCTGATTCCGCAGCGGAGAAAACGGCCGCCGAGGCTTCGGCAGTAGAGGCCGGTGAGTCAGCCGCCGCTACTGCTGCAGGCGATCTGGTGCCGCTGGATATCAAGCTGCCCAGGCCCATGTTCGTGGGCACACCGCAGAATATGCGGGTTCCCAACCTGGAGAAACCGTTGGGTAGACCGCGCCCATCGTTTTTAGCCCCTGTGGGAACGAAAAATGTCGCCTTTGGAAGGGCTGTAGCCAGCAGTGACGAGGAGCCCATTATCGGGGAAATCGAATTGATCACCGATAGTGACAAGGAAGCCACCGATGGCAGTTATGTCGAGCTGGGTCCTTTTCTGCAGAACATCACCATCGATCTCGGGGCTGTACACGACATCTACGCCGTCCTGGTATGGCATTTTCACAAACAGCCGCGGGTCTATGTCGACGTGGTGGTTCAGGTCGCTGATGATCCCGATTTCATATCGAACGTCAGGACCCTGTTCAACAACGATCATGATAACTCAGCCGGCCTGGGTGTGGGCCAGGATCTGCACTATGTGGAAACTTCCGAGGGCAAGCTTATTGACGCCAGGGGTGCCCGGGCCCGCTATGTCCGCCTGTACAGCTACGGCAACACCAGTAATGACCTGAACCATTATATCGAGGTCGAAGTCTACGGCAAGCCAGCATCCGCAATTTGAAATGGCCCAAAATAAGTTGCGTCCTGATTCTGGCCGCGACGCTTGCCGCCCTGGCGCTGCGTCTGCCGCGGCTGGATCAGCGTCCCATGCACACCGACGAGGCCGTCCACGCCGTCAAGTTCGGATCGCTGCTGGAAAAGGGCCACTATCGCTACGACCCCCATGAATACCACGGCCCGACGCTTAACTACCTGACCCTGATCCCGGCCTGGCTCAGTTCCGCCCGGAAGCTCCCTGATATCAGCGAGTCCACCTACGCATCGTCCCGGTCTTTTTCGGGGCGCTGCTGGTGCTGCTGCTCTTGCCGATGGCAGGTGGCCTGGGTCGAACAGCTGCGGTAATTGCCGCCCTGTTGACTGCTGTCTCCCCTGCGCTGGTTTTCTACAGCCGTTACTATATCCAGGAAATGCTCCTGGTCTGTTTCACCTTCGGGGCAATTATTTCCGGCTACCGCTATGCCCGGTGTAAGAATATCAAGTGGGCCTTGTTAACCGGGATGTCCCTGGGATTAATGTACGCCACCAAGGAGACCAGTATCATTGCGCTGGGCTCGATGCTGCTGGCTCTTCTGCTTACCTTGATTATGCAGCGTTGGCAGGGGGGGTCTGTTCTGATGACCGTCAAGGCTGTAAATCCCCGGCATGTTGTCGCGGCCGCTGTGGTTGCAGTTGTGGTCTCGGCCCTGTTCTACTCATCATTCCTGACCAATGCCGGGGGGATTGCGGATTCCGTGCATGCCTGGAAAACCTATGTCAACCGGGCCGCTCAGAATGAATGGCACCTGCATCCCTGGCATTACTACCTCAAAATGCTGGTCTATTCCAGGTATGATACAGGCCCGGTGTGGAGCGAAGCCCTGATTGTGATTCTGGCGGGGATAGGCTTTTACGCAGCGATGACGAACAGAGGCGTGGCGAACGGTAACGTTCACCTGCTTCGATTTATTGCCTTTTATACCCTCATAATGACGGTGCTGTATTCAATTATTCCCTACAAAACCCCCTGGAATCTGCTGGGGTTCCTGCACGGCATGGTATTGTTGGCCGGTGTGGGGGGGATGGTCCTGCTGAGATATCAACCGAACAGATTACCCCGCATACTCATTGGCCTGCTGCTGGTCGCTGGTGGAGCCCATCTCGCCTGGCAGGCCTGCCGGGCAAGCTACCGGTATTATGCCGATCCGGCCAACCCCTACGTCTACGCGCATACGTCCACGGATGTGGTTGACATCGCCCGGCGGGTGGCGGAGATCGCCGGCAGTCATCCCGACGGGCATAACTTGAACATTGAAGTGATCTGTCCCGGGGACGACTACTGGCCGCTACCCTGGTATCTGCGCTCTTTCCCCAATGTAGGCTGGTGGAGCGAGGTGAATGAGGAGGCACCTGCCGCGCCCATAATAATTGCCTCACCGAAAGTGGAGAAAGCCCTGGTGAAGAAGCTATATGAATTGCCGGCACCGGGGGAAAGGAACCTGTATGTACCCCTTTTCAGTTCCTATACGGAACTGCGTCCGCAGGTTGAGCTGCGCGGGTACGTAGTAAAGGACCTGTGGGACCGCTTCCAGCAGCACCGGGTACAGTCCGTTCCCTCGCCTGCCAGATAGTGGAAGGTGGCTTAACCACAGCAAACTATGAATATTACCGACTTTGTCGATGACATAGTTCCCGGTGCTCACCGCTTTTCCCATGAGGCCATGGCCACGGTCTTTGAAATCGTCATCGTCCATGAAGACGGCCACTACGCCCATCAGGCCGCCTGGGAGGCATTCCGTGAGTTGGAGCGGCTGGAGCAGGAACTGAGCCGGTTCATTCCGAACAGCGATATCTCCCGGATCAACAATCTTGCCGCCGGGCAGCCTTTGACAATCGGCCCGGCCGTATTCGAATGTCTGCAACTCTGTGCTCGTATAAGCGCCGAAACCAGCGGGGCTTTTGATATTACCGTCGGGTCCTTATTGAACTGCCGGCTCAACGAGGATAGGAGCACGCGCATGCCTTCCAGAGAGGAACTGGATGCTGCCAGCCAGCTCACCGGGATGAACCTTGTGCAATTGGACGAAGCCGGCCACACGGTACAGCTGAAGGCCGGTCCGGTACACATCGATCTGGGCGGTTTCGGCAAGGGCTATGCGGTCGACCGGATGGCCGAACTGCTGCGTGACTGGAGTATTGATGCCGCCCTGGTTCACGGTGGTGCCAGTTCGGTTCTGGCCCTTGGCGTGCCACCCGGTATCGAAGGCTGGCCCCTCACAGTGAGCAGTCCCGGAGATAGCCGGCAGACCCTGGCTCATCTCAGCCTGCGGGACCGGGCCTTGAGCAGCTCGGGTCTACAGAAGGG
>CAZQOY010000071.1:9049-11001 GCA_964595095.1 uncultured bacterium
GACAGCATATCATTGATCCCCGCACGGCCCAGCCGGTGGAGGGCAGCGTCGCCGCCTGGGCCTCAGCCCCAACCGCCGCGACCGCCGACGCTCTGTCAACCGCCTTTATGGTGATGGACCCGGAGGCGGTAAACCGCTACTGCTCGGACCACCCGGAGGCGCTGGCTATGGTCGTGCATGAAGGCCAGGGTGGGGGGGACCAGGGAGACAAAATCCTGCGCTACGGCCCCTGGGAGGAAATATTTCACCACTGAGATCGCAGAGAACGCTGAGAAATAGGAAATAGGAGTTCCCCCAAAAATTGACTCCAATTTTCGTTATGCTACTGATCCGCCAGCCCGCCAGGGGGCGGGTCCGCCTTCCGGCGTGACTGGCGGATTGAGAAATGCGGGGATTAGCAAGTGGAAACGGTTGATTTAATTTGTGATTATAATTCTGGGAATAATAGAAACCGTTAAAACGGTTTTCATTATTCAGGCATATTAACAGCCCACGACTTAAGTCGTGGGCTAACACAGGGTTACGAAATATTATTAACCGCTTTAGCGGTTTTCAACCAGGACAGCTACCAAAGAAGACACCCCTATGAGAGATCCTGCATTCCACCCGCTTATTTCGGGGGAACTCCTGATAGGAAAGACTTGAAAAAATAGCAATGCTGGGGGCATCCCTTCGGTATAATGCTGAAATTCTAGATCCGGCGCTGGTGAAGGTGGGGATCTGATTTTTTTCCTGATGCTCTGTGTACTCAGCGATCTCTGCGGTTAAGAAGCACTCATTGCTTAGCCAGCGTGCTCTTGATCGTGATCAGTTCCAGCAGGACCCGCCAGGCGTTGCGCGTCAGAGACAGTCGGCTGTCGCAGTCGGAGGTCCACTCGATGGGGAATTCGCAGATGTAGTAGTCCGCCCTGGAGGCCCGCATGATGATCTCCACGTCGAACATAAAGCCGTCGGTGATGCACGTGCCATACAGTGCCCGCGCCACATCACCCCGGTACATCTTGAAGCCGCACTGGGTGTCGGTG
Source organism: uncultured bacterium (assembly GCA_964595095.1). Classification (GTDB taxonomy): domain Bacteria; phylum Fidelibacterota; class Marinisomatia; order SCGC-AAA003-L08; family TS1B11. Next base: position 10,075 of record CAZQOY010000071.1, read on the forward strand.
AGTCCGGCATGGACTTTCATCGCCCGGATGATGACCCACCGGAAAACCCGGGACAGGATCCGCCGGTACCAGGCCTGAGGCCGTTGAATGCTGCTCTCCCGCAGTTTTCTCGACCCATGTGCCAGGTCACAATCTCCGCTTTTCAGCAGATCCAGCCCGCGCAGAGCGTTTTCATAGGGCACGCAACCGCCGCTGTCGGCGAACATCACGTATTCGCCGCGGGATGCCGCCATCCCGGTGCGAACGGCATAGCCTTTGCCCCGGTGGGTATCGTAACGGATGACGTTCAGGTGCACGTTCGGGGGGATGCCGGCTTTTTTAGCGGCGGTGGCGGTGTCGTCCCGGCTGCCGTCATCAACGACGATGATCTCGCCGGCCAGACCTTCGCCCTTGATGAACGCTGCCGCAGATTCAACGTCCCGGGCAATCTTTTCGCTTTCCTCAAAGGCCGGTATGACGATGGATAGATCCATGTGCTATATTAAAACCCAAACCACAGAGTTTGGATATAATATTATACTGAGGACATCCCCAAAGAATGGGCATCTTGAAGGTAGCGAATCCATCCGTCAGCCTCGCCCGTTGGCCTGCCCAGGACTCCCCGAGGCAGGTACGCCCAGGGCCAGGGCTACGGCCAGAGGGCTGCAGGATATAGCAATATTGTTGGGATCGAGATCGCCACGGGCTGCGCCCTCGCGATGACAGCGAGCAATAAAAGCGTGGCTAGCGGATCAATCCGTCGGTTGACGGATAAATGGGTTAGAAACCCTGGAGACTCATCCTTTATGGCCAATTCCTCGGCATGTAATTCATACTATTTGGTCGTTGCGGCTAAATCCTCCCTTACCCGTTCCAGCAGAACCTTGGTGGCTTTGATTCCTTCCGGCTCACTAAGCCTATTACCTTCGTACTCGATGCCGACGTAGC
>CAZQOY010000072.1:0-10855 GCA_964595095.1 uncultured bacterium
AAAATGATGAATCAATCATGCAAATGGAGAAATGGCGGGTTTGTCAAAGGGTTCTCATACTCTCTGCTGAGGCTATGCAGGACTTCCTGGACTATATGCAGACAAGTCCCAACTACGATACGGTCATCATACGAGCCTCGATGGAAAAAGGTGACGGCATGTCGATTAGCTACAAAATCCGGTGATAAGTGTAACAGAGTAATATACAAAATGCGCGAAGCCCAAGTAGGTCCATGCCCGACTGAAAATGGGGACTGCCCCCAGCGAGCGCCAGCGAGACGGGACGGTACCCTTTTTGGGAGACGCGAACAGGGAAGTTCGTAGCCGGTCCCCGAATGACGAAGGAAGGATAAAAGGGAGGGTTAAGACTATGATAATAAGGAAAATAACCAAAAGCGTAACAATAGGTATTTTGTTGTGCATATTATTTACCTTATCGGCTTACGGGAAATCAGATGGATTCCCATCAGGGACCACAATTTACAAGCCGGATAGATGCTGGAATGGCTACACTTTGGTTCCATACGAAGGTGGTATGATCCTGATAATCGACATGAACGGTAATGTAGTACATAGGTGGGATATCGGTACCGAAAGAGCAACTCTATTGCAAGATGGTCATGTTGCAGTAATGCAGGGCAGCAAAGCACGTGAATACGACTGGGACGGTAATCTTGTCTGGGAATTCGAGGTTCCCGGTGGCCCGTATCCCAGTACGGGATACCCCTCGGTTGGCTTTATACATCATGACCTGCAGAGACTGTCCAACGGCAACACAATCTTTCTTGTTCACGATGAAGTGACGGATGAGTATAAGAAAGTACTGAAAGATCCGGCGAGACGATCGCAGAAGATCATTGGAGATTGTGTTTTAGAAGTGAATAAGAAGGGAGCGATCGTATGGGAGTGGCACCTGCATGAGCATGTGGATTTAGGTGCCGTGTCTTCAATACGTGTACGGGAGGGACGGCCGCTGGATTGGACACATACCAATACGGTTCGGGTGCTCCCGGAAAATCACTGGTACGATGAAGGGCATGAGGAGTTTAAACCGGGAAATGTCATAATATGTCCAAGGCACCTTGATAAGATCATGATAATAGATCGAGAGACAAAAGATGTTGTGTGGACCTACACCGGAGAATATATGGGCGGTCTGGCACGTCCTCATGAGCCATATATGATAAAGAAAGGAATGCCGGGAGCAGGGAATATCCTTATGTTTGATAACGGGATTGGTCCAAAGACCTCCGGCCGTGACGGGCCAGCCGTTCGTGACGAAATGACCGTTATTCTTGAGATCAACCCCGTTACGAAACGGATAGTCTGGCTATACCAGAGAGGGAAGGAATTCTTTAGCTCTATCCAGGGTACGCAACAGAGATTGGCTAATGGGAACACGTTCATTTGTGAATCCACTACGGGAAGAATCTTTGAGGTTACCCGTGATGGAGAGATCGTCTGGGAATATGTAATGCCTCCTTATCCCGGCAGTGACTCCGAACATGGTTCTGGAACCCGGCCCCATAGATATCCGTATGACTACTGCCCACAGCTGAAAAAATTGCCGACACCTGAACAAACACCTTTTAATAAATGAGGGGTGAACTTATGCCGATAAATAGACGTGATTTTCTGAAATATATGGGTGTCTCCGCCGCGGCATTGGCTGTTTCTGGCTGCTGGCAAGCTGGCAAGTCAACCCAGAGACCTAACATCATATTCATCATGGCTGACGACCTGGGCTATGGCGATATCAGCTGTCATAATCCTGAGTCCCTCATTGCAACACCCAATATTGACAACCTTGCCAAACAGGGAATAAAGTTCAACGATGCGCATTCCCCAGCGGCAGTTTGTACGCCTACGAGATACGGTGTGTTGACTGGCCGCTATGCCTGGCGGACACGTTTGAAAAGGGATGTACTTAATGGCTATTCACCCGCCCTAATCGAAAAAGATCGCATGACGGTGGCAAAGTTGCTCCAGGGACAAGGCTATGAAACTGCCTGCATCGGTAAGTGGCACCTGGGAGGTGGTTGGTACACTCCGGAAGGCGAGCCTTTCAAGCCTGAGAGGCGGCAGCCCCTCAATGTGGACTTCTCAAGGGGGATGGTGGACTGCCCCAACGACCATGGCTTTGACTATTCATTCATCACGGCTGCCTGTTCAACGGTGGATTCGCCATACGTCTTTATAGAAAACGGTCAATGTAGTGAGTTGCCCACGGCTACCATGGAACGGACCGATTCGCCGATTACTTTTGGCTCGCGTGAAGGCCCCATGGTTCCCGGCTGGAAGAACGAGGATGTGGATCCGACTTACATAGTGAAGTCAAAGGAATTTATCTCCCAGCATCTTGAAAATAATGGGGCGCAACCCTTCTTCCTGTACCTGGCATTATCTGCGCCGCATGCGCCCTGGTTGCCACCGGATTTTGTGAAGGGCCTGACGATGGAAGGTCCCCGTGGCGACCTGGTTGCCCTGGTTGACTGGTGTGTCGGGCAGATTTCGGATTATCTGGATGAACAGGGCATCGCCGACGACACGCTCCTGATATTCACCAGCGATAACGGCCCACGCGTTGGTGCGAAAGGACATAAATCGTCAGGGCCCTACCGCGGTTACAAAAGTCACATCTGGGAGGGGGGCCATCGCGAACCTTTCATTGCTCGGTGGCCGGGTAAGATACAACCCGGTTCTACTTCCGACGAGCCTATTGAACTAACTGACCTGTATGCCACATGTGCCGCATTAACCGGTGCCGGAATTGGTGTTCACGCCGGTCCTGACAGCTATAACATTTTGCCGGCCCTGCTTGGGAAGAATTCGGGCGAGCCGATACGTGATGCTTTGCTGCATCATTCTGTCTATGGTGTTTTCTCGGTTCGCAAAGGTGATTGGAAACTGATACATGAGACAAAAACCTCAGGTGGGTGGGTAGATCCCGCAGGAGAACCTCCTGTTCCAGGTTCTCCCGGCCAATTATATAATATAAAGAACGATCCGTACGAGCAGCACGATCTTTGGGATGAGCATCCTGAAATTGTCAGCGAACTTACGGCACTACTGAAGAAATACCAGGATCAGGGGTATAGCCGCCCGGGCGGCGCAGCCTGACTAAAAGTGAAAACAGGGACACTTATTAATGAAGCGTGATGATTTCATAAGGGTATTAGGTGTAGGTGCGGCGTCTCTGACGATGGCACCGTGGCTGGCTCGCGCCGGTAATGATGGGCCACGACCCAATATCATATTAATGATGGCCGATGATCTCGGTTACGGTGATGTAGGCTTCAATGGCAATACTATCATCAAAACGCCACACCTTGACGAAATGGCGGCGCATGGTGTCAAATTTACCCGCTTTCATGCCGGTGCCCCGGTGTGCTCGCCAACTCGTGGCACCTGTCTCACAGGCCGCCATAATATGCGCTACGGTATTTTCTCTGCCAGTGTCGGATATCTCCCGGCGGAGGAGATTACGATTGCGAGGATGTGCAAATCGAAAGGCTACACAACCGGTCATTTCGGCAAGTGGCATCTCGCGCCCATCACCAGAACCGGCCAGACCATGCCCGAATATTATGAGGACAGAGATAAAAAGTACGCTCCGCCCTGGGAGCGGGATTATGACGAAAGTTTTACCACCGAATGCAACGTCCCAACCTGGAATCCTATGGACAGTAAGCGATTTGATGCAGATTCCCAACTTGGCTTCTTGCATAATGGTGTAGACGTGACAGACAATGTCGAAGGATCTGCAGCAAGGATCGTCATGGATCGCGTTCTGCCCTTCATTAACAAAGCTGCCGGGCAGGACCAGCCTTTCATGGCCACAGTCTGGTTCCACGAACCCCACGACCCTGTAGTCGCAGGTCCCGAGTACAAAGCAATGTACTCTGAATACAGCGACGATAAACAGCACTATTACGGCTGCATAACCGCCATGGATGAACAGATTGGCCGACTGCGCAAAGAACTGCAGCGCATGGGTATCGCTGATAACACCATGATATGGTTCTGCAGCGATAACGGTCCAGCGAGTCTCTCGGAAATTGGCGGACCGGATTGGTGGTTCAGGCGCTCAAAAGGCGTCACGGGTGGATTACGCGGACGCAAAGGCAGTCTGTTCGAAGGAGGTGTAGCCGTCCCTGCCCTGCTGGAATGGCCCGGACATGCGAAAGCCGGCAGCGTAGTGGAAGCCCCAGGCAGCACCCTCGATTATTACCCAACCATTCAAGAAGTGCTGGGCTTCAAAATGCCGGATGAGCGGCCGATTGACGGCGTCAATCTAATGCCCTTGATTGCAGGTGAAATGACCGAGCGCCCCAAGGCAATTCCATTCTGCTCACCCTTGGCCCCCAGAAGAACGGCTCACAGGTCTACATCCCTCGCACTGGTTGATAACAACTTCAAGTTCATGACAAATCTATCAGAAAATGGGGAAGAGGATATACTGTTCGACCTGGTAAAAGATCCAGCGGAAACGACCAACATTATTGGGGATCACCCCGAAGTGGCTGCGCAGATGAAAGCATCTATCCGGGAATGGTTCGAATCATGCCGAATGAGCCACTCCGGGGCAGACTACCCCACGCCCTTCACACCGGTCAACAAATTCCCCGTAATAACAGCAGAAGGGATGCGGTGGATACGATAAAATTATAGGCTCATTCTGTCGGGGGACTCGCGATGACAGCCCTTATTGAGTGACATCACCCAAAATAAGTTAAATAAATAACGGGACTGTGCACCGGAAACCAGGACCGGTACTACCGATAAACCAGGCAACAACTGCGCGCTCTTGACGAAGGCAGGGGGGAGGTTTGCAGTTTTTAATAGCTGGTTGGACCAACTGGTGAAAACCAAAGTCAAAACGCTTCAAATGAGGCGTCGGCAAAGCCTTGGATATGCAAAATATCGCTCTTATTTTTAGCACAAGTATCTCACATCGATCTGATGATGTACGTAGTATACTGAGGAATACGGCAAGAAATAGCGCTACGGCCAATCAGCCGCACATCAACCGGCTATCATAGAAGAGGAGGCAGCTATGGGTATTAAGGGGCAGGGATGGCATATTCCGGCCATTGTGGCAGTTCTGTACTTTTCCGCTAACGCTGGCCAGGTGGCTCAGGTCCCTGACTGGGAGAATCCGGAGGTTATCAGCCGGAACAAGGAGCCAGGCCATGCCACCCTCCTGCCTTACCCTGATGTAGCCACAGCCCTGAAAGGCACCCGCGAGGCCTCCCCCTACTACAAGTCCCTGAACGGTACCTGGAAGTTCCACTGGTCTCCTAAGCCAGCCGACCGGCCGATCGATTTTTATCAGCCCGACTATGATGTCAACGGCTGGGCTGACCTGTCCGTACCCGGCAGCTGGCAGGTGCAGGGTTACGGTATTCCTATCTATACCAATGTGTCTTATCCATTCAGCCCGGAGCATCCCAATCCGCCGCATATACCACACGACGATAATCCGGTGGGCTCCTATCGCACGGAGTTTGAGGTGTCGGCGAACTGGGCGGGGCGGCAGGTTTTCATCCACTTCGATGGCGTCAAAAGCGCCTTCTACCTTTGGATAAACGGGCAGGCGGTGGGTTACAGCCAGGGCAGCCGTCTGCCGGCCGAATTCAACCTCACACCCTACCTGCAAACAGGCAAGAACGTGCTGGCGGTGGAAGTGTACCGCTGGTCCGATGGCAGCTACCTGGAGGATCAGGACACCTGGCGCCTTAGCGGCATTTACCGGGACGTATATCTCTTCGCCACGCCCCAGGTGCACATCGCCGATTTCTTCGTGCGCACCGACCTGGATGATCAGTACCGGGATGCCACCCTCATGATCCGGCCCAAGCTGGTCAACTTCTCGAAGCAAAGTCTGGAGGGGTGGACCATTCAGGCCCAGCTGTACGACGCTCGCAAGCGGTCGGTCTTTGCCAAGCCTCTGAGAGTAGCGGCGGAAACGGTGGTCAAAGCGTGGTACGCCGGGCAGAGGAATCCGGTGGAGTTTGCCCTGCTTGAAGGCCGGGTTGCCAATCCAAAGAAGTGGTCCGCCGAAATCCCTAACCTGTATACCCTGGTGCTCACCCTGGTGGACGACCGCGGCCGGGTGGTAGAGGCCGAAAGCGAGCGCATCGGCTTCCGGGAGATAGAGATCAGGGACGAACGGCTGTGGATCAACGGGCGGCAGGTGCTGCTCTATGGCGTGAACCGTCACGAGAACCATCCCGACCGGGGCGATGCCGTGCCCCGGGAACACATGATCCAGGACATCCGGCTCATGAAGCAGTTCAACATCAACGCCGTCCGCACCTCCCATTACCCTGACAGCCCGATGTGGTACGATCTGTGCGACCAGTACGGGATTTACCTCATCGACGAGACTAATCTGGAGACTCATGGCGTGCGGGGGCTGCTGTCCAACGATCCCCGGTGGCACGCCGCCTTCGTGGACCGCGCTGTTCGGTTGGTGGAGCGGGATAAAAACCACCCCTCGGTGATCTTCTGGTCCCTGGGCAACGAGTCCGGCAGCGGGCCCAATCACGCCGCCATGGCCGGGTGGATGCACGACTACGACCCCACCCGGTACGTCCACTACGAGGGCGCCCAGGGAAGCCCCGCCGATCCCTCTTTCGTGGATATGCGCAGCCGCATGTACTCCACCATCGACCACTTGAAGCACATGCTGACCAATGAGGTCGACCGGCGGCCGATTATCCTGTGCGAATACGTCTATACCCGGGGCAACGCCGGTGGGAACCTGAAGGCGTACTGGGACCTCATCGAGCAGCCCAACCGCATCATCGGCGCCTTTATCTGGGACTGGGCCGATAAAGCATTACGCAAGGTCGACGATCAGGGGCGCATGTACTGGACCTATGGCGGTGATTACGGTCCCCCGGGAACCCCGTCGGACGGAACCATGGTCTGCAACGGCATTGTGGGTCCTGACCGTAAACCAGAGCCCGAGATCTTCGAGGTGAAGAAGGTCTACCAGCGCATCCGGGTCGCCCCGGTGGATCTGGAGAAAGGGACTGTGCACATCCGCAACACCTACGATTTCCTGAGTCTGGACTTTGTTTTGCCCACCTGGCAGGTACTGGCTGACGGCCAGGTGTGGCAGGAGGGCCGGCTGAAGCGGCTGAAATTGGGACCGGGGGAGGAGAGGGAAGTCCGGGTACCATTCAAGAAGCGTGCCCTGGAGCCCGGCGTCGAGTATATCCTGAAACTCACCTTTGCCCTGGACGAAGATACTCCCTGGGCTGAACGCGGCCACGTGGTGGCCTGGGAACAGTTCCTCCTGCCTTGGGAAGTACCCCCCTTGCCTGGGTTAGATGTGGCCACTCTGTCTCCCCTTCAGCTGGAAGAGACGTCCACAACGGTGGCTGTGCAGGGATTGGACTTTACTGTCACCATCAGTAAGGAGAGCGGCGCGTTGGAGGGCTTTGCCTATCAGGGGCAGGAGCTGGTAGCCACTCCATTGGTGCCCAACTTCTGGCGCAAGCCGCTGGATAACGATATCGAGAACGATTGGGACCCCACCTTCACCTTCGGTGTGGGGGGGATGCCGAGCCGTTCCGGGGTTTGGCGCGAAGCCGGACGGCATCGTTCGGTGCGCCAGGTGACGGTGAGCCAGCCTAAGCCCCAGGTAGTCCAGGTTGTGGCTGAAGTGACTCTGACCGAGGTGGCCTCCACCTATCGCACTACTTACAACATCTACGGCAATGGGGATGTGGTGGTCGAGGGGAGTTTCACACCGGGCAGAAAGGACCTCCCCAACCTGCCCCGTTTCGGCATGCAGTTGGGGGTACCAAGCCGCCTGGGCACTCTCACCTGGTACGGCCGCGGGCCTCACGATACCTATTGGGATCGAATGACCAGCGGGACCTTCAGTGTCTGGTCGGGTCCGGTGGCGGACTTTATCCACGATTACGTACGCCCCCAGGAGAACGGCAACAAGACCGGTGTGCGCTGGTTAGCTCTTACCGGCAAGGATGGCGCTGGACTGCTGATGGCGGGGCAACCGGAGATCTGCATCAGCGCCTGGCTCTATACCAGCGATGACCTTGAGCGGGCCACCCACATCAACCAGCTGCCCACCCGTGATACCATCACCGTAAACCTGGATTACCGCCAGATGGGGGTTGGTGGGGATGATGGATGGACCGAGAATGCCCGGCCATGGCCGCAGTACCGCCTGCCGGCCCAGCCATATAGCTATCGTTTCGTATTGCGCCCCTATGCTCCAGGCCTGGGCGACCTGGTCAAGGTGGCCCGGCAGACCCGATACGCGCATTGAAGTGCCGTCGGGTCACACCGGACTATGCACGGGTCATCAAGATGGTGCTGCTGAGGTAGGGGCTGCTGATCAAGCGGAAGACGCTTCAGAGAAGGCGTCAGATAAACCTTGGAACAGCGAATTGTATCTTTTAGTTTCTAGCCCTGAATGTCCAAAAGGTTCTGAACCGATACAGATAGGATTATAGATATGAAACGCATTCTGTCAGCACTCATTATTTCGATATCATTACCAATTACGGGCATTGCCCAGCACTACCAGAGTGATTTCCAGCCGGAAGAATTTCGGGCTCGGTGGGATAAGATTTTCGATCAGATCGGCAGTGAAGCAGTCGCGGTCGTTCAGGGTGCACCACAGGTAAAGGGTTTCACGTTCCCCCGACAGACCAACACCTTCTACTACCTTAGCGGGATCGAAACCCCCTTCGCCTATCTAATGCTGGACGGACGTAGCCGGAAAGTCACCCTCTTCTTGCCAGCTAGAAACGAGCGGTTAGAGCGGAGTGAGGGCAAGGTATTGTCTGCCGATGAGGGCCAGTTAGTTAGACGCCTCACCGGAGTAGACGAGGTTTTGGAGAGCACTCAGTTTACCAATATCGACGCCCAAAGCATCTTTGTACCATTTTCGCCTGGGGAGCAAAATACAGAAAATCGAGGTGAGATAAACGCAGCCAACGCCGCCATTGCTGAAGATCACTGGGACGGCCGGCAGTCCAGGGGTAGCCGATTTATCGAACTCATCCGAACGCGGCACCCAAGCGCGGAGATCATGGATTTGACGCCTATCCTCGATGAGATGCGCCTTGTTAAAAGCCCAAAGGAGATAGAGTTGCTGCGTATGGCGGGGAGGCTTTCGGGCTTAGCCGTGATTGAAGCAATGAAAAGCACAACGCCCGGGGCCTATGAGTATCAACTGGATGCTGTGGGCAGGTACGTTTTTCAGGTCAACGGGGCCAGGCAGGAAGCCTACCGGTCCATCATCGCTGCCGGTACAGAAAATATCATCAATGCCCACTACTTCAGGAATACTAGTCAGCTGAAGTCGGGCGATCTAATTCTCATGGACTACGCCCCCGATTACCACTACTATGTGAGCGATATCGGACGGATGTGGCCTGTAAGTGGCAAGTATAGCGATTGGCAACGGGAGCTGATTGGCTTCGTGCTGATCTACCACGAGATGGCACTGTCGATCATCAAGCCCGGTATGACTACAGAGCAAATCATGGATGAATTGACCGCCAAAATGGAACCGATTCTCAAAAAGACAACGTTCTCAAAGCTTAGCTTCCGCAAGGCCGCTGAGAAACTGTTAGAGACAGGCGGCGGTGTGCTATCTCACTCTGTTGGAATGGCCGTCCATGATGTTGGCAATTATCGTAAGGCAGAACTACAGCCTGGTATGGTATTCTCAGTTGATCCACAGCTACGGGTGCCAGAGGAGAACCTCTACATCCGCTATGAGGATACGATCTTAATTACTGAAAACGGCATAGAGAACTTAACAGACATAGCACCAAGGAAACTAAGTGAGATCGAGGCTTTGATAGGGGCCGCGGGAATGATCCAGAACCATCCGGCCTTGGATCGGTAAAGTCGACTGAATGCTCCCTCTCGTTAGCGAAGACTTAGCCTCACGCTAGTTGGAAAAATATTCCTCGATGGCTACCTGACCAGCCCCTCTTCTTTGGACCACTCTTAGAAGTAAGGATTTCAAAACCCCGCCTGATGACGCCCAGCAGCGCTAAGGGTAGTGTGAGAATATTATACCATCCCAGAATCAGGCCGCTTACAATCAATCCCAGATAACTGACCGTCAGCACATCGTTACGCTGGACTTTTCCCTGCACGAGAGGTCGATAGGGGGATGAGAGTGCGTCCGTGTCCATTTGAAAGCAATCCGTCAAGGCCTGGCCAAAGCCATAGGAGAGGAAAAATACCAACGAAAGAACGAGCAAGCGGGTGAGGGATAATGCTGGGGCTAACGACAATCCCACGAGCCCTGTAATTCCTGAAACGAAGAGCAGATACGGGCGCATTAAAACGATGTAGTAGCGCCAGAACGCGAGACCGAAGATCTTGGCAGGAGTAACTTTCGGTTGCCTGGGATAAATCATAATAGGGATTCCGGTTCTTTTTTTATTTCTGTACCAATTTTAGGGAATACGAAAGACACTGTTGTCATGAAATTGTCAAAATTATGTAAAATGGTTGTCATCCGCCCTGGGAACACCACACCATGAATGATTTTAAGATAGGAAAACGCTTAGGTAGGATACTTGGCGAGTATCGGATTTTCAGCGCGTCGAGTTATAAATGTTCCAGAATGATAGGAGGCTGTCCATCTGGACTATTAATGCAGGCATCAATAGTGTATTGTCGATTGACGATTGTCGATTGAAAATTGAAAACTGTCCGTGGTCCGTTGTCAGTTGCTGATCGCTGATTGCCGACCGCTAACGGCTAACCACTGATTGCTGGCCGCTGAAGGCTTGACGAAGGATGGCATACGCGGCTCCTGTCAGGCTTCGACCCTTCGCCTACGCTCAGG
>CAZQOY010000073.1:0-10710 GCA_964595095.1 uncultured bacterium
GATATATAACCCAGCTTCTTCTGGATTCCCTGGAGAATCGGGATCAGGCTGTCCCTGTGCTGTTCGTGGTCTTTCAATACAGCGCGAATGTCTTTGTTGGTTATTTCTCGCAATGCCACTTCTCGTGGGCCTTCTTTTCCTGGTTCCGGTACATACCGAGCCGCATGATCATGTTATTTAAGCTCTTTGGTGGTACGCCCGATGCCCTGGACAATGATGGTGATCTCGCCCCTTTCAGGGTTGCTGTCCGCGATGGTGATGGGAATGCGCTCGCCGTCCTCGTGAACGCGCAGTATGACAAACTGCCCCGCCTTATGTTTACGCGCAATATGGGGCGCTTCAAGGCGGAACAGCTTTACATCAGGGGCGATGAATTCTGCTGAGAGGATGGGGTACATGGCTGTCAGGAGCTAGGAGCGCAGAAGTCTGATCGTTTGATGTCTAGTTTGCTGTTGCTTTTCTGGTGTTATCAATGGGCCTGAATTTACGCAGTTCTCGATGAATGGTTCAATAAAACAGCACTTTCAGGTCTTGTTTGCAGTGTTTCTATACTATCGGGTCGGGTGTCGTAGTGCCTACCCTGAAGTCACACCCAACAAGTGGGCATTTGCCTGAATCTTCCTCACCGCCTCGGCGATGCCGTCCATCATTGAGCGATCCGCCAGGAGCTCGAATTGGCGCAGCCATACACCGTGGCGGCACACACGCTCGGTGATGGGCAAATCCAGGTCCGGCTGGTCAATAAACGGCATCCGGTACAGCGGCTGGTAGCCGTCCGTGGCTACTACACCTTCGGCGTTGAGGGCCTCCAGGAAGCGGCTCTTGGGCAGGTCGTCAAAGTGGTGACTGTCGTAGGTGAATATCAGCAGGTGGTAGGCATTCCGGGTGGTGCCGGGATAGCGCCGGGCACAGGTGATACCGGGGATGGCGTTGAGCAACTCCTCGAGGTAGGTCCCGTTGGCCTCACGAGTTGTGGCCCACACTTCCAGGTGTGACATCTGCTCCAGTAGCACGGCGGCCTGAAAGGCGGACATGCGCAGGTTCAGTCCCGGGCTTACGTGCTCGTACCACGGCCCTGTCAGGGTCCGCCCGCAGTTATAGATCTCGAAGGCCCGCTCATAAACCTCCCGCCGGTTGGTCAGCAGAATACCCCCCTCGCCGCTGGTGATGTTCTTCGATGACTGGAAGGAGAAACACCCCGCATCCCCGAGGGCGCCTACCTTGCTTCCGTTGTAAACGGCTCCGTGGGCCTGGGCCGCATCCTCGATTACAGCCAGATCGTGCTTCCGGGCCAGCTCGTTGATAGCATCCATGTCCGCCGGATTACCCCCCACGTGAACCGGCATGATAGCACCGGTTCTGGCCGAGATACGGCGGGTGGCATCGAGAGGGTCCAGGTTGAAGGTCTGGACATCGATATCGGCGAAAACCGGCGCGGCTCCGGTGAACAGAATAGCCGCAGCGGTCGCCATGAAAGTATAGGCCGGGATGATAACTTCCTTACCCGGTCCGATGTCCAGGGCCTTCAGGGCAGCAACCAATGCCAGGGTTCCGTTAGCCATGGCCAGAGCAAACCTGGCGTCGTGGTATCCAGCGAAGGCCTCCTCAAAATGCCGGATGGTATCCGACCGTATACCCCATTGATCCTTCTCAACAACCTGGCGCAGGGTGTCAGTCAGATCAGGCAGCCGTGGCGGCCAGGTTGGCCACTGGGAGTGGTCCACTACTGGAGTGCCACCGATGAGGGCAGGCTTTTTTAGAGAAGACGTCATATCGCTGCTTTCAAAGCTGGTTATTGATAGCCAAATCTAAGTGGCAGCAGTTCCGATTCCCCCTTTTTTCTACCGCTGTTGGTGCATTGCCTGAATAAGGGTGATTTTTTTCTGCCAACAAGCGTTAACGCTGAAAAAAATGCGTTCACCATCTACATTTAACTTGACTGTTCCCGCGACAATATTTCAACTTCACAGGCGTGGTTTGCATGTGTGGATAACTTGTGGATAACCTTTCCTGAGCCCCACACTCTTTCACATTAACATACCCTAATTTAAGAGTGCCAATGGAACCTTCCATCGTTTGGCAAGATTGTCTTACACTTATCAAGGACAAGGTGGCCACCCAGACCTTCCAGACCTGGTTTGCCCCATTAAAAGCCGCAAATCTGGAAGATGCCCATCTTACCCTGCAGGTCCCCAGCCAGTTCTATTATGAGTGGTTGGATTCACACTATCGGTCTATCATTCTGGAGGCTATCAAAAGTGCTACCGGGAGAGATCTCCAGGTGCAGTACAGCGTGGTCTTGGGAGATACACCGGTTGAGGAACCACCCCACCGTTTGTCGACGGAAGATGAGGATAAGAACGGCTTTTCCAGGTTCTCTCAACTGAACCGCCGCTATACCTTTGAGAACTTCATTGAAGGTGCCGGCAACCAATTTGCCAAGGCGGCGGCATCGTCTGTATCCGGGCGGCCACAGAAAAACCTGTTTAACCCTTTAGTGATCTATGGCGGCGTGGGCCTTGGCAAGACTCACCTGCTTCAGGCTATCGGGAACCACACCCTAGCTGAGCAACCCCAGAACCGCGTTGTATACGTCACCAGTGAGAAGTTTACCCTGGACTTCATTTCCGCCATCCAAAGGAGCCGTACCACCGCCTTTTCAAAGTATTATCGCAATGTGGATATGTTGCTGGTGGATGACATCCAGTTCTTTCAAAAGAAGGAACAGACCCAAGAGCAATTTTTCCATACTTTTAATGATCTCTACCAGCACGGCAAGCAAATTGTTATGACCCTGGACCGGTCTCCCAGCGAGCTGTCTGGTCTGCAGGATCGTCTCATTTCCCGCTTCCAGTCCGGTCTCACAGTGGATATCCATCCCCCTGATCTAGAGACGAGAATTGCTATTCTCATGCGCAAAGCCGAGGACGAAGCCCTGGAAATCCCGTATGACACCACCGAGTATATTGCCCGCTGTATTAAATCCAATGTACGGGATTTGGAAGGGGCCCTTATCCGCCTGCTGGCATACAGTTCTCTACGTAATCAGGACATTACCCTCGAGATGGCGCGGCAGGTGATCCAGGAGATCCTGGGCAAGAATGCCGCCAAGACCGTATCCGTAGATGAGGTAATCAAGAAGGTATCAGCGGAGTTCAACATTCGCGAGAATACGCTGGTAGGCAAGGGTCGCCCTCAGGACGTCGCACGGGCACGTCAAACGGCCATGTACCTGGCCCGGGAACTCACCGGCGCTTCGCTGGTCAGCATCGGGCTGCATTTTGCCGGAAGAGACCACTCCACAGTTATCCATGCCTGCCGTACTATCGAGAGAAAGATGGAAGAAGATCCCGTCTTTAAAGCCAGAGTTGACGCGATCTACAAGGAGCTGGCCAACGTAGTATATTAGGATTTTCCCAGCCCTAAGGTGCTGGCCAATGGAAAATATTGCCCGCCTTACTGCTCACATGGAACAGCCAAAGATGGACCTTTTCAAAGTAGTGGTATAGGCCGACAATAGCCGTGCCCGGTGGAATGCCCGCGGGAATCCCAACGGGATAAACCATGTCTGTAAGCTCAACTTCTGCTATATTAAAACCTGTTGACTTATCTCAACCATTATCTTACTATTTATTATGAAAAATCCAAGTTGCACTTGTCTTCTTCTTTTAATATAAGCAACGGTCATGGGCATAAAAGAGAGCCTCAACCGCTATCCCCTGATCAGGGTGTTCGGATTGATCCTGCTGGTGGCCTTCGTGGGGGGCCTGGGAGTCTTGATCCTGGAAACAAGAGCCGATATCCAGGAGATCAAGTCAATACCGGAAGCTATATGGTGGGCAATCGTCACTATGACGACAGTAGGCTACGGCGATTACACCCCCCACGGCACGCTCGGTCGGATACTGGCGGTGATCATAATGTTAGCCGGTATTTCTCTCATGGCGGTTTTAAGTGGAACGGTCGCCTCACGGTTGGTTGCCAAGCGGCTGCGGGCTAATCAGGGTCTTATGACAATAAAAGTAAAAGACCACATTATCATCTGCGGCTGGCATCATAAAATTGAGAGCCTGCTGAACGCTCTCCTCCACGTTGAAGAGGAGGATACCGGCTTTCAGATTGTTCTGATCAACGAAGAACATGAAGATAAGATGCAGTCCATTAAAAACCAGTTCGGGTACACCAGGATCAAGTATATCCGGGGTGAGTTTACCCGGGAAGCCACCCTCCGGCAGGCCCAACTGGAACATGCCCGGGCCGTCATTATCCTACCTACTCAGCATCCCACCGGCGGCACCAGTGACGA
This sequence comes from uncultured bacterium, assembly GCA_964595095.1. Classification (GTDB taxonomy): domain Bacteria; phylum Fidelibacterota; class Marinisomatia; order SCGC-AAA003-L08; family TS1B11. The sequence continues at coordinate 4,307 of CAZQOY010000073.1, forward strand.
GAAGACCATCCTGGCCTCCCTTACCATTAAAAATTTGAACCCTAAAGTGCAGGTAGTCGCTTATGTTCACGACAAGAGCGCCATTGCCCACGTCAAGCGGGCTGACGCCGATGATGTGGTGCTCAGCGACAACTTCGGGTCGTTCATTGTTGCCTCCCACATCCTGAACCCCGGGATCCCCCAGACCATTGATCTGCTGCTGGACTCCTCTTCTCCCCACCACTTTCAGCGGGTTAAGATTCCCAGGGAATTCGTTGGACGCACTTTCGAGGAGCTCCTGCAACACAACCGCCAGGAAAATGGCTGGCTTACGGTGGGACTGTACACCGAGGAGGAGCAGATGGGCTTCTCCGATTTCCTCTCTTCTGATGCCTCCCAGCTGGATGCCTTCATCGAGCGCAAGTTGCAGGAGGCCGGCCGTGGCATGGAGGAAAGCAGCCGTATTTCAGTAGTGGTTAACCCTCCCAAGGATCATGTGATCCAGGAAGGTGAAGGGGCTATCATTATTCCATGAATGCCATTACGGCCGAAGAAACCGCCCACTTCGAGCTTCTGGCGGGGCTGGATGATGGCGAACGGGAAACCGTTTCTACCCACCTGAAAGAGGAACACTACTCCGAGGGAAAAGTTATTTTCAACGAAGGGGACCAAGGCGGTGATATCTTTTTCCTCCTCGCAGGCGAGGTGGAGATCAGCCAGGCCTTGACGCTACCCATGACCAAGGCGGCGGATTACGACAGCCGGGATAAGTCCATTATCCGGTTGTCCGGCGAAAACGGCGCCGTGTTTGGAGAGGTTTCGATTTTCAGTAACGAAGATAAGCGCACGGCTACAGTAAAAGCCCTTACCGACTGCCGCATGGGTATCCTCAACGAGAAGGATTTCTTTCAGATTCTGGTTAACGATAAAGCGATTGGCTACAAGATTTTACTGAATTTAACCCGCATCGTCTGTAATCGCCTTATTACAGCCAATTTAAACGTACTTAAACTGACCACCGCTTTAAGCCTCATCCTGGAGAAATAATTACGCATGGCGCGCGCGCAACTGGGCAAGGTCTACGAGCCCGGAAAGGTGGAGTCTAAATGGTACCGCCACTGGGAGCAGCGGGGCTATTTCAAGCCGAGCGAATCTGACGACCGAAAGCCCTTCACGATACTCATACCGCCGCCGAATGTTACCGGGATCCTGCACATGGGGCATGTGCTCAACAACACCATTCAGGATATCCTGATACGCCGCGCCCGGATGCTGGGCTGCAATACCCTCTGGCTGCCGGGTACCGACCACGCCAGCATCGCCACCGAGGCCAAAATTGTGGCGACACTAAAGGAGGAGGGGCTCGATAAGCAGACCCTGGGCCGGGAGAAGTTCCTTGAGCGGGCCTGGGATTGGGCGCATAATTACGGTGGCACCATCCTGGAGCAGCTCAAACGCCTGGGATGTTCCTGTGACTGGAGCCGGAAAGTATTCACCATGGATGAGGCCTACTCCCGGGCCGTCATCGAAGCCTTTGTGAGCCTTTACGAAGAGAGATTGATTTATCGCGGCAAGCGCCTTATCAACTGGGATCCGGAAGGGCAGACGGCCCTCTCCGACGAGGAGGTTATTCACAAAGAGACCCGGGGCAATCTATGGTATTTCCGCTATCCGCTCAAGAACGACGACGGATATATTACCGTAGCCACGACCCGTCCCGAGACCATGCTGGGAGATACGGCTGTTGCGGTAAATCCCGGTGACGAGCGCTACAGTCGCCTGGTGGGAAAAAAGGCAATCCTGCCGTTGGTAGGGCGAGAGATGCCCATCATCGCCGACGAGTTTGTAGATCCCCAGTTCGGTACCGGCGTTGTAAAAGTCACTCCGGCCCACGATCCCAATGACTATCAGCTGGGTCAGCGGCACGGCCTGGAGGCGGTGAACATATTCCATCCCGACGCCAGCCTTAACAACAACGTCCCGGAGCAGTTCCGCGGGATGGATCGCTTCCAGGCCCGGAAAGCGGTAGTGGCCGAGATGGAGCGCCAGGGCCTGCTGGAAAAGATTGAAGATCACATGAGCAGTGTGGGTTATTCCCAGCGCACGGATGCACAGGTAGAGCCCTATCTCTCTATGCAGTGGTTCCTGGACATGAAAGAACTGGCCCAACCGGCCCGGGAAGCGGTGGATTCCGGACAGATCACCTTTTACCCCGCACGCTGGGTGAAGGTTTACGATCACTGGCTGGCCAATATTCAGGACTGGTGCATTTCCCGGCAGCTCTGGTGGGGCCACCGTATACCAGCATGGTACGGACCTGACGATCATATTTTCGTCGCAAGGACAAAGGCTGAAGCCCAGGCCCAGGCGTGTGAGCACTATGGGCGGAATGGTACTGACCTGGAGCAGGATCCCGACGTGCTGGACACCTGGTTCAGCTCCTGGCTGTGGCCCATCGCCACCCTCGGCTGGCCCGACAGTGACAGCCCGGATCTGAAGCGCTTCTACCCCACCCAGGACCTGGTAACCGGCCCGGACATTATCTTCTTCTGGGTGGCGCGCATGGTCATGGCCGGCCTGAAGTTCCAGGGCCGGATTCCCTTCAGCACCGTCTACTTCAACGGCATTGTCCGGGATAAGCAGGGGCGGCGGATGAGCAAAAGCCTGGGGAACTCCCCGGACCCCCTCCACCTTATCACCACTTACGGAGCGGACGCCCTGCGCATGGGCATGATGCTGATCGCGCCCCAGGGGCAGGATATTCTCTTTTCGGAAGAGGACATCGCCCTGGGACGCAACTACATGAATAAAATCTGGAACGCCGCCCGATTCGTACTCATGAACCTGGAAGAGGACCGGCTGCCGCTGCGGCTTGAAGACCTGTCTCGTGATCGCCTGGCGGCAGCGGACCACTGGATTCTGTCGCGACTTCAAGACGCATTAATGAGGGTGGATGGGGCTTATCGGCGCTATCGGATGAATGATGTGGCAAAGGCAATCTACGACTTTGTCTGGGCCGACTACTGTGACTGGTACCTGGAGTTTATCAAGGTCAGACTCAACGGCAATGATGTTAAAGACCGGGAAACGTCACAGACAGTTGCGGTCCATGTCCTGAAAAATATCCTGGCCCTGATCCATCCCCTGGCCCCCTTCATTAGCGAGGAACTGTGGCAGCACGTAAAGCGGGAGGATGAACCGGACCTTATATGTGCGCCCTGCCCCGCCAGCGATGATCAGCTTGTTAACCAGGATATGGAGGCAGAAATCCATCTGCTGCGGGAAGTGATCACCGCCATTCGGGGCGTAAGGTCCGATATGGACATTGATCCCGGAAAGTTCGCCGACCTGATCGTGCGTGGCCCCGAAATGCTCACCCGCATCCTGGGCCGGGAAATAACTCACTTGCAGCGCATGGCCAGGGTGGACAAACTCGCCACTGGAGTGGACATCACCAAACCACCACACGCCGCTACCGCGGTGGTAGACGCGCTGGAGCTGTTCCTCCCCCTGGAGGGCCTGATTGATATCGAAGTGGAGCGGGAGCGGCTCGACAAGCGCATCCATGAGATGGAGGGGCGGCTGGCGGCGGTCCAGAAGAAGCTTGATAATAAGGCCTTCCTCCAGCGGGCGCCAGCTGAAGTGGTGACCCACGAGCGGGAGAAACAGGCGGCCTACCAGGACCGGCTGAACAAGCTGCGGGAAAGCTTCCAGGCGGTGGTTTGATTACTATTATTTAGTGCCTCATCATATAATTCACTTATAACAGTTAATTATTGCTGCATTTTAGCGCCGGTCTGTTTAAATTGGCGCTAACATCATAAAGCAGCGAGGATTGCACACCATGACCTTCGGCGACCTGATGGCCCGGTTTATTAATGGACTCTTATTAAGAGTATATTGACCAGTGGGATTTGGTAATGGCCGATGAGAATACTGTAGACATTCCCAACTGCAGAGACAACCTTGAGATCAATCGTCTGGATCCAAAGGACGACACAATTGTCACCACCCACGATCAACCCAGCGGTGGAGAAGCCCTCCTGAGGAAAGTGGACCTCTTTCGCTTGGATGCCACGCGGAGGCTTGACGAAAATCGCCGGGGGGAAATGGGGCAGTTTCTGACCCCCGCTCCGGTAGCTCACCTCATGGCCTCAATGTTCAGGATTCAGACTCGATCTATCCATCTTTTAGATGCTGGGGCCGGAGTAGGATCGCTCTCAGCGGCCTTCGTAGCTGAGATGTTCAAATCAAGGAAGCGACCAAAGAATTTGCAGATCACAGCATACGAAATAAATCCCATACTAGCAGAATATCTAGGGGAAACCTTTGATGCCTGTCGGGTTGAGTGCGAGCGCATCGGGATCGCGTTTACTGGGGAGATCCGTCAGGAAGACTTCATCGAAGCAGGGGCTTCGATGCTGAGTAGTGATCTCTTTTCCCCACCGAAGCGAACCAGGGTCAACTATGCAATTCTCAACCCGCCATATCGCAAAATCAATAGCAAATCCCATGAACGCAAGCTGCTACGGAGCATCGGGGTAGAAACAAGTAATCTTTACACGGGGTTTCTCGCTATCGTAATAAAGCTGCTTGAACAGGGTGGGCAGCTGGTTGCGATTACTCCGCGCAGCTTCTGCAACGGGCCGTATTTTAAGCCCTTTCGTCGGTTATTCTTGGAAATCATGACCTTGCGACGGGTCCACGTTTTCGATTCCCGGAGGCAAGCCTTCCAAGATGATAAGGTACTCCAGGAAAACATCATCTTCCACGCTGTCAAAGGGGCTAAGGCACGGCAGGAAGTTGTTATTTCATCGAACGATGGCCCAGAAGACAGATGCATCTCTGAACATAGAGTGCTCTACGATGAACTGATCCGTCCTGATGACCACAATTTCTTTATACGATTACAAACAAATGATCTAGACCATCATATTTCCCGTCGGATGGAGAATTTCAAGCACCAACTCAAAGAGCTCGGGATTTCCGTCTCTACGGGCCGGGTGGTGGATTTTCGTGCGAGGGAGTTCCTGCGAGATAAACCAACCGAGAATACAGCGCCACTCATTTATCCCAGACACATTGAAAATGGATTCGTGAAGTGGCCTAAGAACGGAAGCAAAAAGCCCAATGCACTCATGATCACTCCAATTACTGATAATCTCCTCTTGCCGGGACAGACCTACGTCCTTGTCAAGCGCTTCACGGCAAAAGAAGAGCGAAGGCGGGTAGTGGCAGGTATCTACGATCCTGATCGCATATCAGCATCTAGAGTAGGCTTCGAGAACCACCTGAATTACTATCATTGCAACAGGGGAGGATTGCCTCCAAACCTGGCAAAGGGATTGGCTGTATACCTTAACTCAACCCTTTTAGATACTTATTTCCGTCAGTTCAGCGGGCATACTCAGGTTAATGCTGCCGATTTGCGGAGCCTAAAATATCCGTCTCGAGAACAACTAGAGACATTAGGCTCTAAGATTAGAGATACATTCCCCGATCAAAAAGAAATAGACCATCTAATCGAGAGTGTGTAGCGTATGCCTGACCCCAAGAAATCTTCCAATCTCAGTCGAATCAAGGAGAGAAGAATTAAGGAGGCACTCTCTATCCTGAAGGACCTAGATCTTCCTCAAGAACAGCAGAATGAAAGATCCGCTCTATCGCTTCTAGCCCTGCTCGATATGGGACCGGATACATCTTGGGCCGATGCATCATCTCCCCTCCGAGGGATTACTCAAATGATGGATTTCTTCACGGAGCATTATGGAAAGAAATACGCGCCGAACACCCGGGAGACTGTACGACGATTCACCATCCACCAGTTCGTTCAGGCTGGGTTGGTGGTCCCTAACCCTGACAAGCCGTCAAGGCCTACAAATAGTCCAAAGACAGTTTACCAGGTTGAACCTAGCCTCGTTGATCTGTTACGCTCCTATAGAACAGACAAATGGATGAAGAGGCTGAAGATCTATTTGACCTCCGCTGAGTCCCTGAAAAAGAAATACGCTCGTGAACGCAAGATGCAGCGTATTCCGGTCCAAGTCGCAAAAAGGAAAAGAATTTCCCTCTCCCCTGGTGGACAAAACGTGCTTGTGAAGAAGATCATTGATGAATTCTGTCCTCGATTTACTCCCGGGGCGAAAGTTCTTTACGTTGGGGATACGGATAAAAAGTGGGCTTACTTCGATGCAGAGCTACTTGCAAAGCTGGGCGTTAATGTCGAAGAGCACGGGAAGATGCCGGACGTTGTGGTTTACCATGGGGTGAAGGAATGGCTCGTATTAGTAGAAGCTGTTACGAGCCATGGTCCGGTAAATCCAAAGCGTCGGCTTGAGCTTGAAGAGCTGTTCGAAAGCTCTAGCGCAGGACTAGTATTCGTAACCACGTTCCTTGACCGAAAGGGCCTTATGAAGTACCTGGAC
>CAZQOY010000074.1:0-10690 GCA_964595095.1 uncultured bacterium
GGAAAGATATTGACGGCAAAGAGTTTTCCACAGCCGCGGTGGAGTTCACCTTCACGTTTTAACCTTTCCAGGGACCCCGGGGTGCCAGCGTCTCCGGCTGCCGCTCTCAGCGGGAGCTCCTTGACCGGCCCAGATAAAACACCAGCCCCACAGCGATCAATCCCGCCGCGCCGCCCACAACCTTGACGAAGAACCACAGGGGCGATGCTACCACTTCGGTGGGGATAGTGGCAAGGACGATGGAAACCGCGGTAGTAGCGCATCCGCTCACCGCCACGAGGGCAGCGCCGGTCCTGCCGCCGGGAATCGTAAATGTGGGCTTCTCTATACCAACGCCGCGCCTCCGCAGGACCGGCAGGGCCAGGAACATGTACAGGTAGGGAATGAAGTAGACGATGATGGTGGTATCCACCAGCACCAGGTAGGCCTCTTCCACCGAGCTCCCCAACGCCCCCAGCAGGATGAAGATGGAAGCGCCCACCCCCTGCACCAGCAGCGCCACGTAGGGGGTTCCCCAACGGGGATGGATGCGTCCTAGCACCGGTGGCAGGTAGCGGTCCAGACCGATGACGAACGGTATGCGGGCGGTGCCGGCCAGCCAGGCGCCGATGCCCCCCAGGCTAGCCAGGACGATGAGTAGCCCGGCCAGGCGGGTCAGCGGCAGCCCGAGACGTTCGCCGGCGCCGGAGAGAGTCTCAACAACACCGGTGACGAGATCAACGTCCGATGGGGAAGTGATGGCCAGGACCGCCAGGGTACCCACGATATAGACCCCGGCAATGAGGGGTGCGGCGATGAGGATGGAGCGGGGCAGGGAACGGGCCGGATTCCGGACTTCACCGCTCATGACCATGGCCAGCTCCAGGCCGGCCAGGGCGAAACAGAGACTCGACCACAGCCCCAGGCTGCTTCGGCCCAGGTCGGGGATAATGGAGCCGGCGGCGAATGGATTCTGCCCTACTCCCAGCGACCAGGCCGCGCACCCCAGGATGATGAGCAGCGCCACGGCGATCCAGCTGGCGATGGCGCCGGTGTTCTGAACCCATCGCCCGGTGCGCAGCCCCACGATATTAAGGCCCATAGCCAGCCAGAGGATGCTCAGGGAAAAGATCATCTGGTAAAGCGTATTATCTGCCAGACCGGCGTATTGGCGGCCGAGGATGAAGACCGCGTTCCCGGCCATGAAGACAATGAGAGCCGGGTAGTAGATGAGGTTATTCACCCAGTAGGCCCAGCCGCAGATGAAGCCGTGCAGTGGGCCGAAGGCTTCCCGTGTCCATACGTAGATGCCCCCCTCTTCCGGCAGGCGCGACGAGAGCTCCAGCACGGCCAGCCCCTGGGGGATGAAGAAGAGCAGGACCGCCAGCAGCCAGAGGATAATGGACGACGGCCCGATGTTCGCCGCCGTCAGCAGCCAGCGCAGCCCTACGATAGCCACAACGTGAAGCAGGACCAGGTCGCGCAGGCCCATGACCCGGGGCAGCTCGGGGCGGTGGTTCAAAACGCCTTCCTGAAGTTCGAGTTCGCCGTCATCGGGGCGCTTTCATTGGTCACGGTACCGTCATAATCGTCAATGTTATGTCGCGGTTTTAAATGCGCCGTGCTCCAGGAAATGAATCACCTGCTTGATCACCGTTTTGCGTATCATAATGAAGGTATGGGTGGCGGGGACCACGAGAAAGTCGCTCATGCCGGCAACTTTGGTACGCTCCACCGCGATGACGCCGTCATCCGGGCCGGGTATCAGCATGGAAGCAATGGGATTGAGGCTCCTGCTGCCGGTGATTACACCCAGCTCAAAATCAACCAGCCCCAGCTTCGCCGGCATACTGTCCCTGCCCGTACCCATCTGCAGCCCCGCCGGACCATTGAGGGCTCTGAAGATGAAGTTATTTTTAAAGCGGTCCACCAGCTCGGTTCCCTGGTTGGGCGGGCTGAGCATCACCACCCGCCCGAGAGTGGGCAGATCGTGATGCTTGAGATAGTAACGGACGACAATGCCGCCGGTGGAGTGGGTCACAAAATGGATTTTTACCCCGGGTGTCTGGCAGCAGCGGGCGATGACCGTACCGAGGCTCTCTTCCGCCAGCCGTTCAATAGGTTGCTTTGTGGAGGGATAGCCGACGTTGATGACGTTATAGCCGTGGCTGGTCAGGCTGCTTTCCAATCGGCCCATAGAGAGCCTGGTGCGTAGCAGCCCGTGAAGCAGGATCACATACTCACTTGTGGCCGCTTCGTTATTGAGCTCGGTAGGTTTCAGGGCACAAATTTGCGTCGAGATGATAAGTAGCAGAGCAAATGGTGAGCGGAAAAGTTTCATTAGCGGAAAACGAACGCTTCGTCAGGATACGTCGCTCGGGTCCCAGCAGATTCGTAAATCCTCATTCAGGGAATCGAGCAGGGCCATATCCTCGCTGGATATTTCAAAATCGAATACGTCTGCGTTTTCATAAATCCTTCTCTGGTTGACCGATTTAGGAATCACCACTACGTCGTGCTGCAGCGACCAGCGAATCATGATCTGCGCTGCGGTCTTGCCATACTTGGCCGCAATGGAGGTGATAGTGGAATGGTTGAGTCTCTGACGGCGGGTGAGGGGGGCGTAGGCTTCCAGCTGGATCCCGTTTGTCCGGCAGAAATCAAGCAGGTCTTTCTGGTAAAGAAAAGGGCTGAACTCAACCTGGTTGACGGTGGGGACCACCGGAGAGTCGGCCAGCAGCTCTTCCAGGTGCCGGATAGTATAATTGCTTACCCCCACCGCCCGGCATTTCCCTTCCTCCTGCAAGGTTATCATGGCTTTCCAGGTCTCGATTCGGAGCTCTTCCTCCGGCCAATGGATGAGGTACAGGTCTACGTAAGAAAGTCCCAGGGTCATCAGGCTTTCCTGGCAGGCTCGGATGGTTTCGTCGTAGCCATGGTCGCTGTTCCACAGCTTGGTCGTTACGAATATCTCCTCTCGCGGTATCCCGCTCTTTTTAAGCGCGATACCCACATCCCGCTCGTTGCCATAAATTTTTGCTGTATCAATATGCCGGTAGCCGGCTTCCAGGGCGTATCGTATGGCGTTTTGAGCCTCGGCACCCGGCCCGGCCAGGTACACTCCCAGTCCAAGGTAGGGCATCTTTACGCCGTTATTCAGCCTGGCGGTACTGGTCAGGGTCTTATCCATTGATTCGGGCCGCTAAACATTGCCGGTCTTTGATAACGCTTCGGTGACGCTGCGAGGCTAATCCTCATAAGATTGGATGGATCGTCGCAATCGTTTAACCTCGCCTCTATGGCGTTTGGCCTCCAGTCGCTGCCTTTTTGATGCCGGCGTCGGTCTTGTTTTCCGTCGGGACCTGGGCTTTTCGGCCGCTTTGCGGATCAAGGCCACCAGTCGATCAACGGCATCCTGGCGGTTGCGAGCCTGCGTGCGGAATCGCCGGGCTTCGATGATCAACACACCCTCCTCGGTCATCCGCCGGCCGGCCAGGCGTACCAGGCGCTGGCGGACGTCGTCGGGCAGAGAAGGGGAGAGGGCCACGTCGAACCGGAGCTGCACCGCCGTTGCGACCTTATTGACATTCTGCCCGCCCGGTCCCGAGGCGCGGATAAATTCCTCCTGGATTTCGCCCTCATCAATGGCGATTGCGGGGGTGATCTGAATCATGCCGTTAGTTTACTCTCGAACGGCGTACCACTCAAGTTTCATTCCGTTGATAATATCTAACAGGCCAGCGCATAGATGTATGGGGCGATTTGGCCTTCCCAGGGTGACGGCGCTGAAGTGGTGAACTGTCAGGCTGCCTTCGGCTGGGCCTACTTCTGGTTGCACTTCGGTGCACGACCCCATCTCAATGCATAATCCAAAATCAGCTTTCTTTCAACGTATCGAATAAACAGCGGCCGGAGTTTATCGCTGAGTTCAACAACCGGGAAAGCGGCCACGAAAAGGTCTTCTCCGCCTTTGCCACCAAAGAGCTTCCAGTAAGTCTTACCGCCGCTGTGCCCCTTTTTCCCTTCTAAGGCGCTACGATGAAAATCGTTCCAACGTTCCTTTAACGATTGGTCGCACGTTTCTCCGATATAGATTATTTCCTGTGCTTGTTGATTGGCATTCCCATATGGAAGTTTCTTGAAGTGGGCGAGAAGGTAAACGCCTGGAGCCCCAATGCCATCTGAAGTGTTCCTTTCGGCCCATGGTATCCACACAGGGAAAATAATCTTAGGAAGATTCATGGCACAAACCTTACTATAGGTGCCCGAATGAGATTCCATCCATTCTAAAGCCTTGCTGATTCTTTCAACAAACCTTAGGGTTTCACGAAAATCATGAAATGCTGCTGGGGGAGGATGTCCCTGGTCTCACGCCACCGCAGCCCCACCGCGGCCATCTCCCGGCGGTGGGAAAACTCGTGGTAGGTGTCCACCATCATTACCAGGTCCACACCGGCCTCGGGCAGGTTGGGGTCGGTGATGGAGCCCAGCACCGGCACCACGTTCGTCACTCCCCGTTCTTCCATTCGCCGGCGGATGACGGCCAGCATCTCCGGCTGGATATCCACCGCCAGGCATTTGCCCTGGGGCACGAGCGGACTGATCCGGAAGGCGAAGTAGCCGGTCCCCGCGCCGATGTCCGCCACCACGTCCGTCGGCTCCAGGGGCAGGTTCCTGACCAGCAGGTCCGGCTGCTCCTCGGCCTGGCGGGTGGGGCGCTCCAGCCATGCGGCACCCTGGTGACCCATGACCCGCGAAATCTCGCGACCCAGGTAGACTTTCCCGATCCCGTCCCGGTTCGACTGCCGGTAGGTATAGACCTGGGAAGTATCGGGGATGGTCGCGGGGGACCAGTAGGAAGAGGGCGTCCCCGCCGCTGCCGCCTGGAGCAGGAGCAGCGACCAGATAACAAAGCCGGTGGCGCGCCGCAGGTGCATCGGAGACCGATGGGATTTATGGGCCGGTTTCGATGGAGAGCCGGCCGGCGGGGAGGCAGGATCGCAGGCGAACACGCCTTTCAAAGGGCCCGTCTGTGGAATTCTCCCACCCATATCGAGCTATGCCACGGGTTGGGACTGGAAAGCGATGCTGTTAAATCCGCTCCTGGATGTATTTATTGGTCCTGAGCAGCTCGTTGGCGTGACGCTCAACCATCATGCTTATATGCCCGGTGATTTCTTCCAGCAGGTCATCACCACGTTCCATGTACTCTCTGAGAAAATCGTTGCGCGATGACAACCCCCTGATATACCGCCAGCCGGGCCATTTCTCATTGCTGCGCGTAAATCCGTCTTCCTTCAGCTGGGACTGGAGGCTGCTGATCAGATTCCCCGCCGCGGTTATGCCCGGTACTTCGGTCCACGATGCGCCCCCATACAATGGCAGGTAGGTTGGTCCCGCGTGCTGCTCAATCCTGAACATCAGATAGTACTGTGGCGTTTGATCGGGGGGCAGGATGCTCATGCCGAAATAACCCCTGGCGACGTTATTCTCACCGCCGAAGTCATCCAGCTCCACGCTCCATCCCTCCTCAACCAGCCGCCCTTCTACGTTGGCGCGCAGCTTTTCCCAGAGCTGGCGATGCATCTGGTCCTTTGCCTTCTCAAAATGTTTCTCAATGTCCAGAGCAAGGAGGAAGTTCTCCTTCTCCAGAAGGAAGCTGGTTATTTCATCTTCGTAGGCATCCATGGTCTTTCCTCCTTCAGATATTTTGGATTGTTTCAAGGTATTGAAGAATGGTCCCGCGTAAGTGGGGCGCACTGATCTCCGGCAGCACAGTCTTCAACATCCCGGCAACCTGCCCGTGGTAGGAAGCCGTATAGTAGGTGGCGGGATCAGCAGTCTCGGATACTTCACCCGTAGGTGTCAGATATATCAGTGCCTGCCACGTATACCGCTCGCGGTTGTTGTGCATCCACCTGGCGTAGCGATCAAGCTGGTCACCCTGCTCACCATCGAAAAGCCGGTTCCTCACCACAATCAGATAGCTCAATGCCGGGCAGGATATTACGATATCCAGCGTCCCTTCGCCGATGTACTTGTGGGGTTCGATGAACCAGGTATGCCGCTCAATACTCTCTTCGGGGGGTGGGAAATTACTGTGACTGTTGAGCATGGCATCAATAAAGGAGCGCAGGAACAGGTGCTTCTGCCCGTGGGTGCCCCTGGGGTTGAGCAGTTCAGCGATAAAGGCTGTGTGAACCTCGTCGGTTTTGGCTTCCAGGTGGAGAATCCTGAATAGGTTGAATGAGGCCGCCTGCTGCCGGTTCTGCTCGTCGGCATTGTTCAGCATGCCTTGCATAACCGGGCGCAGGCTGCTGAAGGCCTGCTTGAAGTTTTCCACATTGCGCCAGGCCTGTGCGTCCTTAAGATTCTGGTAACGCTGAAGGAATCGCGACACCGACTCCACATTCATAATTTCCCCGCCCCTTGGCAAAGGAGAAAATATCCCCGGTCCCAGTACGGATTCAGAGTTCATGCTTTGTCACCAACGGTTGCCTCCGCCGCGGGCATCCCGGACCGGCACCCGGGAGCCGCCGGAGTGGTTATAGGTTTGCAAGCAGTTAATATTGAAGTATGGTAGGATAAGCGTACGTCTCCCGGGCAATAACCCGCCCTGGGGGCTTCCTGCCGGAGGCTGCCCCTTAACCTGTTATGATTTGCGCGCTGACTGATCGGTAACAATACGAAGTAAGACGACACCATTATGATTATTATACAAAGCGAACGGTGCCAATGTATCCTGTCTGCAATGGTTTTTCAAGTCCTTATTTGCAGGAATTCCCTTAAAATAACAGGCTGCAATTCGGTGATGATGGGTAGCGGGCAAACCATTGAAATGGTTCCCCGTGCCTGTCCCATATCTGATATCACCGGCCGTCCTGATTCGGCCTAGCCCACGGTTTCAACCGTGGTATTGGTGAGGCTGAACAAAAGATTGAACCCCTTCAGGGATTTTCTCTGTTACTCGCTACGTTCTCTAATCTTCAATAAATCCGCCAACTGGCGGATCACTCGACATTCGTCACTCCGCCGGCTGCCGGATCAGCCCTCAGCCATTTATGTAGGGGCGTATGGCCATACACCCTTCCCGTTCTTTCCCCTCTCTCGAGAGAGGGGACGACACAAAGTGTCTGGGGTGAGTGGTTCAGGGGGCGTCCCGACCGTAGCGTCGGGATGGGGGTGGGTTCTATCCAGCCCCAGCCTCCGCCTACCGAATCCTCTGGCCGTATTGATCGAATATTTCCGTCAGGCCTAGTTTCTGCATTAGGACCTTGAACCGGGGCTCGCCGCGGAAGGAGGATCGACCCTCACCGCTCCCCGTACTTCTCCAGCAGCGCCTGAAACCGCGGGTGCTCCCAAAGGGGCTTGTAAAGGGGATCCAGGCGGACCTCGTGCACGCTGATATGGCTGGGGATGGAGAGCAGGAGCTCCAGCCGGTCGAGGGCCTGGTCGTACTCCCCCAACAAGACATAGATTCGCAGCACCCTAATAAGGTTTCCCGATCCATAATAGGCATCCTTTTCCAGTGGTTTCAGGGTGGTGGCCAGCCGGGCCTGCCGCAGGGCCTCTTCCCGCCGCCCCAGGCCGGCATAGGCATGACCCAAGTACGCCTGAACGTTCCAGCCGCCCGGATTACTTGCCACTGCCCGCTCATAATAAATGCGCGCCGAGTCGTAGTGAGCTGCCGCCTGCTGGGGCCGGCCCATTAGCGTATACAGGTTAGCCAGTAACAGGTGCCAAGAGCCGGATAAAGACTCGACGGATGAGTAGATTTCCAGGGCTTTTTCGTAGTTCCCTTCATATACGTTCAGCTGAATTTCCCAGTAGCGCATATCGACGCCGTTACTTTTCGCTTGCTCCACAACCTCCCGCATCTTCCGGATATCGCCCGATGAGCGCAGAGCAATTTGAATTTTCTCGTTGTAGGCACGTAAAGCATTGGGCGCCAGCTGAATGGCGATGTCGGCATAGTGCTCGGCCTCTTCCCAGCGGCGCAAGGCGTCCAGGCTGACGCGCAAATTGAAGGACCTATCGATGTGGCGGGGGTCCAGCAGGTAGGCCTTTTCCAGGTAGGGCAGGGACGCTTCCCACTCGCCCAGCCGCCGCTGCACGATCCCCACGGTGGTGAGGATCTCGCTGTTATTGGGGGCCTTCGCCAGGGCCTGCCGGAAATATTCCCCGGCCCGGGTATAGTCCATCGGGCTATAGTAGTAATAGTAGCCATGGGCCATCAGCACTTCCGGATGGTCCGGATCGAGGGCCAGGGCCTTATCCAGGCTCGACCTGGCCCGGGCCAGGCGCTCAGAAGACGGGTCGGTACGTTTAAATTCGTAGATACGTAGATGGGACCGGGTCAGGCGGGCCCAGGCCAGGGCAAAACCGGGGTCCAGCTCCACGGCCTTCCGGTACATCTCCACCGCCTTATCCACGGATTCTTCTGCGCTGTAGCCCAGCCACATGCGGTAGAAGTAATTGTTCCCCTGCAGGTAATAGTCGTAGGCTTCCGTGTTATCGGTGGGTCTTTCTTCAACATAACTCTTTTCTTCCGGTGTCAGGGTGGCCTTCAGGGCCGCGGCGATCTGGCTTGCCACGTCGCTTTGGATGGCGAAGATGTCGGTGAGGTCGCGGTCGTAGGTCTCGGCCCAGAGGTGCTCTTCGGTTTCCGCGTCCACCAGCTGGCTGGTGATGCGCACCCGGCTGTCGGCCCGCCGGACGCTCCCCTCCAGGAGCGTCGCAACCCCCAGCTCCCGGCCGATGTCCCGGATGCGCTTGTCCGAGTTCTTGTACAGCATACTGGACGTCCGGGCGATGACTTTCAGGTCGCCGATCTTGGAAAGGTGGGTCAGAATATCGTCGGTGATGCCATCGCTGAAATACTCATCATCCTTGCTGTCACTGAAGTTGACGAAGGGCAGCACGGCGATGGACTTGTCGCGGGTGCCGGCGGCCGGCCGGCCCCACCACGACCAGGCCGCGGCGATGATGGCCAGGCTCGCCGCGGCGGCTACGCCCAGGGCTGCCACTGCCCACTTCCGCCGCAGCAGGGGTAACGGGGCGGCAGGCTCAGGTTCTCGGAGTGCCGCTCGCTTCTCGGTGACGGTGAAGACCCGGATGGGTCGGTCCACGCCCTTGAGCTTCTGCTCCCCGAGGAAGGTGGTCTCGATGCCCGGCTTGTTGCGGATGTCGTCGTGGACCCGGTCCGAGACACAGATGCCGCCCGGCTCGGCCAGAGGCTCAATCCGGGAGGCTACGTTGACCCCATCGCCGAAGACGTCGCCGCGCTCAAAGACCACGTCACCGATGTGGATGCCGATGCGCAGGGAAAGCTCCGGGTCCTGCTTGAGGATGTTTTGGATCTGCAGGGCGCAGTTCACCGCGTCCACGGCGCTGGCGAACGACGAGAGGGTGCCGTCGCCGATCTCTTTCAGCCATTCGCCGCGGAACTCTTCGATGATGGGCTTGAGCAGCGCCCGGTTCTTCTGGAGGAGCTGGAGGGCTTTTTCCTCGTCCTGCGACATCAGGGCGGTGTAGCCCGCGATGTCGGTGAACATGATGGCGGCGAGTTTGCGCATTGTGCCTTCTAAAATGGATTCAGGCAGGTCAAATCTATTAACAATATCGGTTTCGGGGAATAAAAATGCGAGCGGGTTAACACCTCCCGCCGGAATACTCGTCGGTGTCTGAGCTCAACGATAAAGGCGGCAAACCCGGAAGGAGGTTCGCTCATGTTTCGTCCCCCTTGAATAAACGTACGGTACGAGAATCAATTTAATATGAGGCTAAATATGGGGCTAAATAATAAGGTAATACAAGGGATTTAGAAAAACATTGATCCAGCTTAGCCCACGGTTTTAACCGTGGGATTGGGGAGTCAAAGATTGTGAATCCCTTCAGGGATTTTCTTTGTCTACTCCAATCTTCAATCAACATTCATCATTCGTCAATCCGTTCGCTGACCCCGCCAACAGTCCCGCAGTATGCGGGGCCAAAGGCGGGGCTGGCGGATCAATTCATCAAGCCCCCTTTGCGCCTTTGCGCCTTGGCGGTTAATCTTCTCTCTTCCCTGCCTACTGCCACTGCCCCAAGCCCCCCCTTGGCGGTTCCTTTCTTCTTGCTGACCGCTGACTTGTCCGGCAGTAGCCGGATTTCCCCTCCCTCAGCGAGGGAGGGGACTTCACGAAGTGAATGGGGTGGGTGGCGCACCAGGCGCACCACGCGAACGACAACCCCCCGCCGCTGGCTTATATTCCGGCGCTATGATAATGCTATCGCCATATCGCCCCGCGAGTGCTTCCATCACTGGTTTTGGGGCGGCTGTTTTTAAACAGGGCGATTTACGCCTTACGTCGGGAAAAAACTTAAAAATGCGGAATTTTGTACGGGTTTTGTCTAATTTTGCACCGCAAGGAATCCATCCTGGATATTCTGCACCGTCGCCCATAGTGCCCGCCGGAAAACTGTACACCACCCCAACAGTGCTCTCGTCGTGGGAAGCCTTGAAAAAAACGAATTCTGTATGGATTTTGTTCAATTTTGCGCTGGTCATTGCGCCCCCTTTTGCTCCCGGCGGTTACCTATCTTTTCCCTCTTCGCTGTTCTCTTTTCTCCGCGCTCTCTGTGCTCTCTGTGGCTTTTCCCTCTTTCTCTTTGCGACCTTGGCGTCCCATCCCCCGCCATCGGCGGGGTTCGGCCCGGCTCAGGGCGGGCT
>CAZQOY010000075.1:0-10624 GCA_964595095.1 uncultured bacterium
CCCGTTCTGGGCGGCAATACGAGGGAACCGCCAGATATTCCCGGTCCCCACCGCGATGCCCAGCACGCTGACCAGCAGTCCCCAGCGGGATGAAAACCGCTGGCCGGCGTTGGCCTCGTAGTCCATGGTCATATTTTCTCCGTTATCCTGAACGGTGGATGTTTCACGTCACCACGCGGGGCGATGACCGGTCCCTCTGCCATTCTCCTCCCTCTTGTCTGTAAGTTTTGCTCCGGATAGATGTGTTGCTGTTGGGAAATGGGTGGTCACCGCTTATATTCATATCCGTCAAGTCGCGCCCTTTATTGGGGCAGAATATAGTCCAGTCAGCATAGGGAACCCCAATTAAAAGAACTCCCTTTCCTTACCCGCCCGCGACCATGAAGTGCTCTCCGGCATCTACATCGCCCGTTTTATTACGCCGTAGTACACCCGGTCCATCAAGCTGGTTCTGATGAAGTAGGGGCTTGTTGTGATATAGTCTTCACGTGCAGGCACCTTCGGTTATCTGGGGCTTCGGTTTACTTTCGGTGTGCGTGGCGGCGGTCCGCGAAGTATCGGCTTCCTCGCTTTATTCCAAGGTAAATACGTACAGCCCTATATTACCACCGTTGACGATCTTCGCCTCAGTTTGCCGCAGGCTGTGACGCTGCGACAATGCCGGCATGCCCCCCGTGGCAAGAAATTCTCGGTAATTCCTGAAATGCTCACCACCCGCCAGAAACTCGACGAACGTGATAAGCCCCTTGCCCAGCCAACCCCTGGGGAAGCGGATCGTACCGGTGTGGTAATCGATCACAAGCAGCTGTCCGCACTGCTTAAGGACCCGCTGTATCTCACTCAGTACCGCCGACCGGGTAGGCGTGGGCATTTCGTGTAGCGTCAGTGTGATGATGACCAGGTCGAACGTCCCATCCTCATACGGCATTTGGGATGCATCACCCAGGTGAAGCGTTGCCCGCTGTCCCAATTTATTCCGGGCCACATCGAGCATAGCGGAAGAGGAGTCGATTCCGAAGACTTCGCACCCGGCTTTCTGGTATAGATCCAGGTGCGTCCCTGTGCCGCACCCCACGTCGAGGACAGTTGCCCCCTCTGTGGCCGGACACATCTTCAAGCCGATTTGCCGCAGACTGACGTTGAATGGTTCGATGAGGCTATCGTACCATTTCGCGCTTCTCTGGTAAGGAACTTTGCTCATATCTGACCCTGGCTGTGTAAGTACTCTATCTAGACGGATTATTGTTCCGTGAAGATATGACATGCTGTGCACTCATCCAAGGAAAGCGGAACAAGCCTGGCACCCCCGATCCCACCAACTCCATCAAGATGGTATTGCTGAGGTGAATTGGGGGCTTGAGGCTGGAGACTGTGCTTGCCCTGAGCATTTGCCTGAGCTCGCCGATCCGATCCGAAGGATTCCTTCGGAAAATCCTGTCGAAGGGCTGGAGGCTGGAAAGCCCGGACAGCCCGGAGCCGGGTTCGGCACTATTTCAGGTTATCTTCCACCGCGTCAGACAGTAATGTTGATGTGCGGGTAACTTTTTCCTCTAGCCTTGCCCGAACCAGAAACTCCCGCTCCTCCACCTTCCGCTTGTAGGCTTCCGCTTGCCGCCGATCTCCGGTTCGGCATGGGATCAGCTTTTATGGGCCCAGGTCCTGGATGCGGATATTACGCCAGCGTACCTTCACGCCCTCTATTCTGCTGCTGTGGACTTGGAGGGCGATGAAACCGGTAGCTGTCATGGAATCCACCAGGTCAGCCGCAGGAATACCATTAATCCAAGTCTTGATCGAATCCTCAATGGCCTCAATACGATAATGATTCCACTCCCCATTCTTAAAGGCCTTTCTGGCCGCCTCGTTGTTCTGCAGGTCATAAAGCCAGCCCCGGCGTGCCTCGTCGTAGATGCCCCCGCTCCAGGCGCGTTCGGAGGGATCAATTTCTACCTGATAACCGTGAACACGACCGTTTCTATATTCCTTGAAACTGTTGCTGCGAATTTGTATCCCCGAATTCAGAGCTGTATCCACCTTTACTTCCAGCTCCAGGATGAAATTGCTGAACACTTTTTCCGTGCAGAGGAAACTGTTAGGCGTACCTGGAACTGTGGTGCCCACGATGGTGCCATCCTCAACGTGGTAAAGGGCTTTCCCCCCGCGTTGTATCCATCCATTCAGGATCTTCCCATTAAAAAGATCCAGCCAGTTCTTCTCCCCGGCATCATTCATAAAACCAGCACTGAGTGAAAGCATAGCCAGCAGTAAAACAATTAACTTACTTGAAGATTGATTCATATATCTTTCCTCAAATTGGTTCAGTTACTTTTTCCTAATTAGTCATTTTAAGAACCGAGTCTTAAATGATGAGATTCCTCCCGTTCTTAGACAGATTTTACCCTAGAATAAGATGGTTTTCAATGGCCTTATCCGAATGTCCCGAAAAGGGAGCCCTGCGGGATAGAACTCAAAATAACCCTCCATCCCCCGATATGCTTCCTCCGGGATCTGGTAATCCTTTCCGAATGGATCCCTTCGGGACAGGTACACATCTTCGTACTTTACAGACCTACAGAGCCGTTCTACGAAGATATTGTCAAAGACTCGTCCGCATCCATCCATGCTGGTCATACAACGAACCTGACCGTTGTGGAGAGGGATAAAATGCTGGTAGGGACTGAAGATGGCTACCTAAATTCCTTGCACGACTCCTATCCAGATACAGGAGGATGCCTATCCCAACACCATCGGTTCAATTGATCAGCTATATTGCTCCAGCGGCGCCTGCTACCCGAAGGCCAGCGACAGGACAGGATTCGTTTTTGCGACCGGAAATTGGCTTCACGCCGAATTGGTATCGAACCGCTATCGGGATTGATTTCGGTGAGCGTTGGCATACTGACCCGGCCTACCGGAGGGAAACTGTTATTGCGATGCGGGACGAGCTACGGCGTCGGTTTCCCGGCACGGGGATCGGCGGAATCGATCGCCTCAATAAGCCCTTGGATTTGCTCACCGGTACCTATGGCGTCAGCAGCGTGGCTGCGATCTATAGGATTCCAATTGTATACTATGAGAATAATTGGCCAGATTGTAAATGCCAATATCTCAGTGACGACGAGATTGACCGCCTTGAAGCGCCTGATCTTGATGTGAATCCTTTCTTCCGGAATCTGATGGCACAAGTGAACTGGATCGCCGCTCGCGAAGGCCGGATCGAAGGTTTTATCAATTGGCAAGGCGTACTCAATAATGCTTATCGACTGCGGGGCGAAAGACTTTTCTATGATATAATTGAATCACCAGAGCAATGCAGCCACCTTTTTAATTGCGTATGCACAACAATGATTGAGGCGGCCAAGCGACTCCATGTGCGGCAGCTGGCGAGTGGTGTTAAGGTAGACTTCTTCACGGTCAGCAATTGTCTTGTCAACATGATTTCGCCTGACCATTACCGGAATCTCCTCCTTCCTTTCGATCGGCGTATCGCCGAAGCTTTTGGCTGCATCGGCATCCACAATTGTGCTTGGAATGCCGATCCTTATATCGACGATTATGCCACGGTTCCGCACCTGGGTTATATTGATATGGGATTGGATTCGGATCTAAGGCGAGCACGGGAGGCGATTCCCGATGCGCGGCGTGCGATTATGTATACGCCCATGGACTTGACGAACAAATCACTGGAGACGATCAGGGCGGATGTAGAAAAAATCGCCCGCGATTATGCACCGTGCGATGTCGTTGTCGCAGATATTGAAGCCGGCACGCCTGATGAAAAGGTGCTGGCATTCCTTGATCTTTGCAGTAAGATTAGCCTTAGAATTCGGAATCAATGATCACCTGGGTGATGAGTACCATGATAAAAAGACTATTTGCGTTGGCCGGTATCCTGGTGCTTCTCTGTAGGAGTACGTTCTTTGCAGGCGACGAAATGGGGAAATCCTTCACCAACTCTATTGGGATGAAGTTTGTTCGCATCGAACCGGGCACTTTCGACATGGGGGAAAGCTCTACACCTCTCCCTGACGAACTCACGAAGAACTTGAGCTATCCAACCAGAGAGGAATTGAAGGGAAGATTCCCTGCAGGGGACTCCGATAAGTTTGCGCTAAATCTAGGTCATGTACGCAACGGAGACTTTGACGAACAACCGCTGCACCGGGTCACCATTAGCCAGCCGTTCTATATGGCCGAATACGAAGTCACTAATGCACAATACGAAAAGTACAATCCTGTTCATCGCTCCTTGCGCGGCAAAAATGGATTTTCCAGAGAGGACGATGAGGCGGTGGTTTTCGTCAGTTGGCATGAAGCCAAGGCTTTCTGTGATTGGCTCTCCCAAAAAGAGGGATTACCCTACCGCCTGCCGACCGAGGCGGAGTGGGAATACGCCTGCCGTGCCGGAACGACCACTCCATTCCACACCGGGAAGACTTTGCCCGAAGTTTTTCATAAAAACTCCAGGCGGACTTCGTTCGATGAACCGGAAGATGTAGTGCCATTGATTGTGGGGGAAACCCCTCCCAATCCCTGGGGTCTATTCGACATGCATGGGAACGTCGAGGAGTGGTGCTATGACTGGTACGGCCCATACGAAAAGAGTGAGCAGACCGATCCGGTGGGGCGGGCTGGTGGGAGCTTCAAGGTTACGCGCGGCGGCAGTCACGGCACAAACCTCTATTATCTGCGTTCCGCGAATCGGATGGGCACACTGCCGGAGAACAAGCATTGGCTGATCGGGTTACGGGTAGTGCTCGGAGAACTACCTGAAGTCAAAGAACTGCCTCCTCCTCCACTGCAGCGTTATCAGCTCGACGTGAAGCAGGAAATCCCGTTGGATTTGGCCCGAGGGCCGGATCCTGACAAGCCCTATTTCAAAGGTCCGCGTGAGTACGTAAAGATTGCTGAAGACTGCAATGGCCCCCTGTTTTCGCACCACAATCACGATGCTGCAATCGTTGATTGCCCGAACGGCGATCTGCTGGCCATCTGGTATACCTGCGTTGAAGAGCGGGGACGGGAATTGGCCATTGCGGCCAGCCGACTGCGCTATGGGGATGAGGAATGGGAACCAGCCTCCCTGTTCTGGGATATACCGGACCGAAATGACCACTGTCCGGCCCTGTGGTTTGACGGCAAGGGTACGATTTATCACTTCAACGGGCTGTCGGTGGCTGGCAGGTGGGAACCACTGGCCATTATCATGCGCACATCGAAAGATAACGGTGTGACCTGGTCCCGGGCGAGCCTGATCGTTCCCGAACACGGCTTCCGGCAGATGGTGGGTGAAGCCGTGTTCAATACGAGCGATGGCGCCATTGTTTTTGGTGCCGATGCGGGCAGCGGTTCAACCATCTATGTGAGCCGTGATACCGGCAAGACCTGGACCGATCCCGGCGGCACGATCAATGGGATCCATGCCGGTATCGCACAGCTCAGAGACGGCCGCCTGATAGCCTTCGGGCGCGGCATGAACATCAACGGCTGGATGCCCATGAGCATCTCCGCTGACATGGGAAAGACCTGGAAAGCCAGCCCGAGTATTTTCCCGCCAATCACGGGTGGACAGCGCGCCGCCCTTATCCGGTTGAAGGAAGGTGTCCTCTTCTTCGCTGCTTTTGCTCCAGATGTCAACAACTTTGAACCGGTTCCTGACGGGATAAGGCCGCCTCGTCATATCTCCGGTATTTTCGGGGCAGTATCATATGATGATGGCAAAACATGGCCCGTGCGACGTCTCATTAGCGACTGTGAGCCCGATCACGTGGTTAATACGATCGACGGTGGACCGGTCCGCATGGGTAAAAACAGTTCCGAGCCTCTGGGATACCTCTCCGCGTGCCAAAGCGCTGACGGGCTGATCCACTTACTCAGCAGTCGGAACCATTATGCGTTCAATCTGGCCTGGCTTGAGGCCGCATCACCGGAAGCACCCGCACTGCCGATGTCGCGGTCACTACCAGAGCGTGGGGAGCTGGCCCAGGTCTACGAGGCAGCCCAGCTGCCCAGCAAGGCGAACCCACCATGGCACTTCCTCAATCAGGATCGGAACGAGGCCCAGGCAGTGAGCGTCCCAACACCAGGTCTGTTGAAAATCGGAGCTAAGGGCGAAATTGGGGCCCGCTGGTCGAACGAAAGAATCGACGGCTTCGGCAAGGTGGATCCTCATAGGGGCTTCACTGCCGAGATCGCCGTCCAAATAGATTCCGACAGTCAGCAAGGTCAAGGTATTGATCTTGAAATTTTCGCCAGAGGCGCCGCTTTGACCGTGAATCACTACCTGATCTCGATCACAGCCACCGATGTGTATTACTGGTATGATAACAAATTCAGAAAAATAACTACAGGGCTCGATAACTCCAGCGCAAGGCACACTTATCGTTTAGCCGTCCGGGATGATACGGCTGTGCAGATTTATCGGGATGAGAATCTACTGGGCGTCTGGCCAATGGATTTGATCATTGATTGGAGACAGCCGGCCCGTGGTTCATTTATCGAGTGGGGTCAGAGCCATGGCGGGGCTATTGCTTGGGTACATCATGTAGCATACGACCTTTCAGGGGCTTTCCAACCTTGAAGCGGCCAAAGACTTGCACTGATGCAGCTGCCGGAAGGAGCGACCCTGCTCAGGGTGAGCTTGAGGGCGGGATGGGCGCTACCCTCGCCGCTTTATCAGGAATCAACAACATCTCGGGACCGGGTATGATCGATTTCGAAAGTTGCCACAGCCTGGAGAAGCTGGTAGTGGACAACCCCAGTTTATTGAACTTGCTTCTCATGGGAGCCATCAACCGGTCGATGGTGGCGGGAGATCTTGCTCGCGGTCTATCAATTGTTCCCTCATCGTGCGGATCCATTCCATTTCAGTTGATCCATAGTATCGGCGTTTCCAGGATTACTCTAAGATTAGTTGTTTACACAGTTAAAATAATAGCATCTGAGGATAGGAAGGAGCTCTTCCATGAGACCGGTGGTGAAGTTTTTAAGTGAGGACCTGATCAAGCGGATTGTATCTGAGGCGACCGGCATTCTCTGCACGCTGGGGGTTGAGCTGCATAACGAAGATGGCCTGAAGTTGCTGTCGGATCACGGCGCCGCTGTTGACATGGACAGGCTCCACGTGATTTTCACGGAAGAGGTGATTGAAAAGGCGCTGGAGGCCGCCCCGGAATCATTCAAGCTCTACGATGTGCGAGGAGACGAAACCCACGATTTCTCCGGGTATAATTTCTACTTTACACCCGGTTCCGCCGCCCTGCATGTCCTTGATCACCATTCGAAACGAATTCGAAAACCTTCCACGGAAGATTATATCCATTACGCGAAGGTTGTGAGCCAGCTTGACCATATCGCTTCCCAGAGTACCGCCCTGATCCCCGCCGATGTTCACGAAAAGATTGCCGACAGCTATCGCCTCTTCCTCAGTCTGCTCTACTGTGAAAAACCGGTTGTTACCGGAACATTTACCATCGAATCCTTCACTGTTATGAAGGATTTTCAACTGGCGGTTCGGGGAACCGAAGCGGCACTAAAAGAGAAACCGCTGACCATCTTTTCCTGCTGTCCTACCTCCCCGCTCAAATGGAGCAATGTAACCTCCCAGAATGTTGTAGACTGTGCGCGGTACTCCATACCGGTGGAATTTATCGCCATGCCGCTCTCCGGATTCATGGCGCCGGTAACCCTCACCGGGACACTTGTCCAGCATACCGCCGAGACCCTGAGTGGTATTGTCATCAGCCAGCTCACCAATCCCGGTACGCCTATTCTATACGGCGGTTCGCCGGCGATCTTTGACGTGCGCTATGAGACCACGCCCATGGGAGCGATGGAGACCATGATGATCGATTGCGCCTACAATGAGATCGGGAAATACCTGAAGCTTCCCACCCAGGCCTATATCTCGCTGAGCGATGCCAAACAGCTGGATGCTCAGGCCGGTCTCGAGAGTGGCATAGGCGCCACCCTCGCCGCTTTATCAGGAATCAACAACATCTCGGGACCGGGCATGATCGATTTCGAAAGCTGCCACAGCCTGGAGAAGCTGGTAGTGGACAATGAAATCTGCAAAATGACCTACAGGCTGGCAGCCGGAATTGAGCCCCGGGAGGATTTTCCTGCCCTACCGATATTCCAAGAGCTGCTCAATGAGCAGCACCTGCTGATTTCGAAGCATACGTTGCGTTTTCTCAAGGAGGAGCATTCGTATCCGGGGCCGGTTATCGATAGGGCAAGCAGGTCCCGTTGGCAGGAAGAAGGGGGGCTGACCCTCCAGGAGCGGGCACACCGGGAGGTGCGTAATCTGCTCGACAGCTACGAGCCTTTAGAATTGGCTGGAGACATCAAACGGGAATTGATAAGGCTCATGGAGGGGGAGGCGCGCCGCTACGGTCAGGACAGCCTGCCGCAAAGGTCGTCATGACACCTGTCGTTCAGCTTAGCCGCCCCGATATCCTGCCGGAAAGGGAAGCAGTGCTCAGATTCCAGGGAATGGCGGATGGTATGACCGTGCAGGGTCAGGTTACCGCGCTCCTCGCCGAGGCTCTGGACATCTTTAACGAGACCTGTGAGCCGGTGGGCATAATAGCGGAGCTATCGACGAGTGAGTTCCGGAAGCTTTTCCGGGGTGAGGGGGAGAACGCCGGCGACACTCCCCTGGAACACATCTACCCGCAGGCTGAGGCCCTGGCCCTGTTTGCCCTGACCGTGGGCGGGGAAGTCAGCCGGAGGATCGAGGAGCTGTTCGCTGAGAACAATTTCGCGTTGGGCTCGATGCTGGATGCGGTTGCCTCGCTATCGGCTGACAAAGCGGTTGAGGTCTGCGAAGCGTCATTTCTGCACGATCTGGTTCAAAGAGGGCTGGCCCGGCCCGATCATCGCGCCTTGAGCTACAGCCCCGGCTATTGTGGCTGGCACCTGACCGGCCAGAAAAAGCTCTTTCAGCACCTTCAGCCCGATAAGATTGGAATTACTCTCAACGACAGTTGCCTGATGACGCCCTTGAAGTCGATTACCGGTGTGCTGGCGGCGGGCCGGAAAGAGATTCACCTTTTTGAGACCAACTATACCTGCTGCTGTGATTGCAGAACATATTCGTGTCGTCCGCGAATGAAAAAGCTAATGGATGCGTGATTACGTGTATATTGTAAGGGAGTGAAATATGGAAGTATTAAAGCAGATTTCGGGCTTATTGCAGCAGGGAGACGACGAGAAAGTCCTTGAACTGACCAGAAAGGCCCTAGATCAAAACATCTCTCCAAAGGATATACTGGATAAGGGTCTTATTTCCGGGATGAATGTTGTAGGGGAGCGGTTCAAGAATCATGAGATATTCCTGCCCGAGGTGCTCATGGCGGCAAAGGCTTTTTATGCCGGAATGGACCAGCTCAAGCCGCTGCTGATCAAAGAGGACATCCCCTACCTTGGCAAAATAGTAATCGGCACCGTGCAGGGTGACCTCCACGATATCGGGAAGAACCTGGTGGGGATCATGTTGAGGGGCGCTGGCTTTGAGGTCATCGATCTTGGCAAAGATATTCCGGCTGAGAAGTTTGTGGAAACGGCGAAGCATGAGCAGGCGGAGATCATCGGCATGTCAGCACTGCTGACCACAACCCAACCGGCAATGAAAACGGTGATCGAGCTCCTTCGGGAGCAAGGGTTGAATGCCAAAATAAGAACAATTGTTGGGGGTGCGCCCGTTTCCGAAGAGTTTGTCCGTGAAATCGGGGCTGATGCGTATGCCTATGACGCGGCCAGTGCCGTTGAGCGCGTGAAACAGTTGATGGAGGTGGAGTGACGTGGAACCGCTGCTTGACCGCCTGAAGAAAGGTGAGGTGCTGGTGGCGGACGGCGCCATGGGAACTATGCTTCTGGACAAAGAGTTGCAGCCCGGGGAGTGTCCTGAATCTCTTAGCCTTTCGCAGCCGGAAGTCCTTAAAGATATTGTTATGCATTACCTGCAAGCCGGCGCCGATATTATCCAGACGAATACTTTCGGCGCCTCGCCTATGAAGCTGACGGAGTATGGTCTGGAGGACATGACGGAAGAGATCAACCTGCGGGCTGTTTCTTTGGTGAGAGAGATTGTGAATAACCGGGCCTATGTTTCCGGCTCTTGCGGTCCTTCAGGGAAGATATTGAAACCGTACGGGGATACTGAACCCGAAGCTCTGTACAACGGCTTCGAGCGGCAGATAAGATCTCTCGTGAGTGCCGCGATTGACGTGGTATGCATTGAGACCATGACGGATTTAAGAGAGGCTGTCCTTGCGGTGCAAGCGGCGAAGGCGGTGTCCGCCCGGATGACAGTGATGGCCACCATGACCTTTGATGAGACTACCAAAGGCTTCTACACCATCATGGGGGTGAGCATAGCGGAGGCGGCTGCCGGCCTTCAAGAAGCGGGAGCGGACATTATCGGCTCCAACTGTGGGAATGGAATTGAGAATATGGTCAGAATAGCCCGCGAGTTTAAAGAAGTGTCTTCGGTGCCGGTAATCATTCAATCGAATGCCGGCAAGCCCGAGATGAAGGATGGCCAGCCCTATTACAGCGAATCCCCCGCCCTGTTTGCCGAGAAAGCCCGGGAATTGATGGCCGCCGGAGTTTCGATTATCGG
>CAZQOY010000076.1:0-10615 GCA_964595095.1 uncultured bacterium
AGGTTCAGGCAGAAATTACATCTAAGCCACTGTCCAGTTTTTGGGGTCCACTACTGTTCTTCCATCGGTTCTTTCATGTTAGTATCTCCTGCACATCCAGATTGGAAGATCGATTCTCAAATTAATAGCTCAAAAACCTATATTTGCTAAAATAAATGGGTGTGATCTTCGATCTATGATCATGAATCCGGCCTGACGACTGGGTGGAGGTTTTTAAAAGCGAAATAAATATATAATTACTCCTTGACTTTTCCTGTAATATCATAGATATTAAAGTATAGGGACAATTATTCTATGTCCTGAGATTAACAAATTAAACCAATGTAAATAATGAATCTTATCGAACGAACCACCCCGCGAACTTGATTCGCCGCCGGCCCGGCCAGGGCAGATTTTCACCCACTCAACCAGGAAACAAACTTATGGAAGTAGCAACGCAAGATTTCTACCTCACGGCCTTTCTGCGCTTAAACGGCGTAGTGCTCAAGGACCTGAGGGAAGACGGCAGGCGTCACCTGTTCGTCTTTGAGGACGACAAGGAATTACAGAATCTGAAGCGGGCCTACTATTTCAACCAGGCCCAAGTAGATCCCCTGGACTTCAAGCGAAGCATCCGGGAATTAAAGTCCCTCATTATGGAGGGGTAATGAACATTTTAACCAATATCAACACATGAAGATCAGTGTATGTAGTAACTATGATCCGAAACAGACAAAAGATTACAACAACGCCCGAGTAGCCAACGGGTGGGAACTACGGGAGTTTGACTGGAATAAGCAAACCGTAATCAAACTCACCACGGAGTTTGGTGTCAGTGGGAATGAGTATTCTGATGGGCATAAGACTGCGGGGAGCTGGGTCACCACCCATGCCATCATGCTTGATTTCGATGATGGTGAGATGACCAAAGAGAAACTGCTGGAATTACAACAGGAGTGGGATTTTGACAGTTACGTCTTTTCCAGCCAGAATCACCAGCGTAAGAAGATCAAGGACGACAAGGTGGAACCGCCCCGTGACAGACTCCGGGTACTGATACCTTTAGCCGAGCCAATTCGCAGCGAATTTGACCGCACCGCGGTGGAACAATGGATCGAAGACCAATTCCCCGGTGGTGAGATGCGGGATGTTGGATAAATCCTTTATGGGCAGAGCCCGCTATTTTGCTCACGGCACTACCGAGGTTTCGAGTTTTGTCGACGGCAGAGGCTCTTTGAATTGGCAGAAATTACCGGGCTTGTATGAGAACCAGAGAAAGAAAGGCCGACCATCCAAGCAGGATATGTTGAAGATGACTTTCAGGCTGGAGGACAAGGTTAAAGATGCAAGCGGCGATATACACGCAATTAAGGACGTCAAGCCTGATACCCCTATTTATTGCCCGGTCTGCGGGGATGCGCCGCATCGTACCAATGAGGGCCACAATGCGGTCGTGATGCTTAATGATGATGAGCTGCCATTCATATTCTGCAGTAGTTGCCAATCGAGAGGAATGGGTGTTGGTGGGAAAGGGGTCTACAATCTCCATCCCGATGACGCTTTCCGGCTGAAGTCTGAAGAGCACGGGGCCACTGCATTTATTGACACACTGACTAGTACCTACAGGTCGTTCTGCAAAGAGCCAGGTCTTGAAGAACCGGTTATCAGGCAACTCACCACCCTGAATCATGTGGAGCAGTTTAATAAGGCTCATGGCCTTCCCAATCCTGAAGTCTATCCACGAGCAAGACTGCAGCTGCATCCTGAGAAGGATGATATCATCAATTTCGATCAAGGGTACGTAAACAAGTACATGGTTCCGCAGGTCCTGAAAAGGCCAATACCCGAAGGTCACGTAGCCAGGCTGCCCAACTACATTGGCAAGGTCATCGACCATGTCCTGGCACATGATAAGGAAATCGAGGAGCATTTCTATAACGATCTGGCTCACCTGGTTCAG
Source organism: uncultured bacterium (assembly GCA_964595095.1). Classification (GTDB taxonomy): domain Bacteria; phylum Fidelibacterota; class Marinisomatia; order SCGC-AAA003-L08; family TS1B11. The sequence goes on from CAZQOY010000076.1 coordinate 1,940, forward strand.
ACCAGGAAGAAGATGATCACCACCTATCTGCTCCAGGGAGTTGAAGGCACCGGCAAGGGCTTTTTCTTCAGCAGGGTGCTTAGACCGCTCTTTGGGGAGCGCTACTGTACTTCCACCGATCAGGATGCCTTTGGAGGTCAGTTCAACGGCTTCCTGGAAGATAACGTGCTGGTGCTGGTGAATGAGGTCTCGGGCAACTTCTCTACGACAGAGAAACAGAACCTGAGTACCATTGAAAAAATGAAGATCGCCATCACTGACGAGTATATCCAGATAGAGGGTAAACACAGGGATCGCTTCAATGGACGCAACTGCTGCTCGTTTCTGTTTGCCACCAATAGGCACCATGGTGTGGTTCTTAGCAAGAATGACCGCAGGTTCGATGTAGCCCCGCGCCAGGAAGTAAAGATAGATCAGGCCGACGACTGGTGGCCAGGCTACAATGAGCTTAAAAAGATCATTGCAGATGAGTTGCAGGAGTTCGTTTGGTACTTGAAGCAGGCCAAGGTTGACCACAGCATGATCGGAAAGGTCATTGACAACGAGCCTAAGCGCGTTCTGCAGGCCCTGTCGAGGTCCAATGCCGAGGACTTCTTTGATGCGGTCAATAGGGGTGACTTGGAATGGATGACTAATAACTTGGTCATGAGGAATAGGTACAATGCCTCTGAGAAACACCAGGAGATGCAAGCGTTGATAGACCCTTTGAAGAATCGAAAAGGCGTGTCGATGAAAGATCTATGTGCCCTCTACAACTATATCAACCACAAGGACCTGCCAGTGACCACCTTCGGGAAGTTGGCTGCTGTATATCTGCCTAAGCCGGAGACTATCCGGGAGGGGGCAAATCGATTTTGGGGTATTCGGATTGCCTGGCACGGGCAACCAGGGCTATTTGACTAAAATGTCAGAGTTGTCAGAGTTTGTCAGAGGATCCTCTGACACTATAAGTACTGTATTATAAGTTACATATGAAGGCATGTCAGAGGAGCAGAGGTAAAATGGAAATTAATACAATAAAAAATACATGCAGTTTTTAAAAATGCAATTGTTTTTTTAATATATTAACTCAAAACTCCTCTGACATCTGACAACGTTGTTTATAAAGGACATACGGGCAATGCACCTCTGACATCTTCTCTGACAACTGCGCTGGTACCAGGTCCTCCGCCAAGAGACCAGCAGAGCATATGCTATTCCAGGTATCTAGAGTGCAGTCTAAGCGGTTGCACAGCTATCCAGGTAGCCTGGTAATGAATACTGCCCTGTAATGGGCGTTTAACTACTTAAATCAAAATATCAAAATGATAATCATCAACGTAAAAAACATGGGCGATCTTCTCCCACGCTATCCTGACTATTGGATAGTGGGTGTTGAGAGGCAGCCTGAATTCGAGTACTGGGGAAGGCCTGCACCTAAGCGCACACAGGCCTGGCTCTGGTATAATATGGAGCCTGCGCTCGAAATCGAAACTTTAGCGTTTACATTCCGTGAGAAGCATGGTGTAGTGGATCATGATGAAGCCATGGACCTCCTCGCCCAATGAAATAAAACCGTAAGAAAAGGAGCCACAGAAGTTGAATTCGAAACCGTCTTCAGTGTCGGCTACGGTAAGATGGGTGTGGTTACAGATCCAGAGGATCCCAGTGTTTACCTGCTCTTTGGACTGTATGACGTCAGCATTCCATACCACAATAAAACTGGCGCCGGCCGTGGGGGATATGCCTGGCAACGCCTGTTGAAAAAGCCGCTGAAGGACGATCTGGCGACCCACCAGATGTTGGCTGAGAGGTTCGCGCTTTGGATAAAGCAAGGGAGATCCAACCTGATTAAGATGTGGAACAGGCTGCTGGAAGGGTAATTATAACGGCTTGTCGAAGGGGCCGGGCGAAAATCCGGCCCGATTTTCCGTCGACAAACCCGACCTTGGGGTCGCCTGGCCGATTTAACGGCCTCAGAATCGATTTTCGCGATTCGCCAAAATGGCCTCATGTAAGTAGTTGATATATAATTACTTCCAATGGCGTCCCCCGACGTGAAAATCCCGGGGCCAACCCCGCCAGCCCCGAATTCCCCAGATTGGCAGGTCACCCGATAAACGGAGCCCTCAGCGGCTCTATACTGCCCTATCACTCTCGGAATCGTCGAAAACCTGACCTTTTTCAGAGCAGCCCGGGGCCGAAAATCTGCCGGCAGATCCCGGCCGCTGCCTTATTGCGCCGCATCTAACTACTGAACTTTAAAGGATAACAACTATGGAATACGATAGAAAACTACTTGACTTGGGATTCCCCAGGAATACAAATAAGTCCCACAAGAAGGCCAGAAAGGTACTACCTGCTAAACCACCTACTAACACGACTCTTGACAAACTACAGAATAAATTCTGAAACATGAACAGACATCTCCCACCTGATGCACCGCCGGATGATACTGGTATAGGCAACGGGCATAACGATGCGATAGAGAAAGGAGAAGAAGGCTTTACGCATTATCTAACCGGGAAGTGGAGAGAGGGGTATCCGCGATAGAGCTGGCCTCCATCAATATGGCCAATAGTGTTGGCTTGCTTATGCTTGGTCCGAGTCCTTCCACCGGAGCTCCGACGAGGGCAATATAGTGTAACTCGAACTTTTGCTTCTAATAAACCCGGGAGCATTCGAGTTTAATTACTTGCAATCCCTGCCATTTATCGTAATATTTCAGCCGTTAGGCATTCCTTAACCGTGTCCCAAGCGAGGTCCTATGCAAACACTCGCAGACCTTCTCGCCGAGCTCAAACGCCGCCGGGTATTCCGGGTAGCAGTGGTCTACGCTGGCGTAGCCTTCATTATCATCCAGCTTGTGGATGGTATCTTCGACATCATGGGGACCCCGCCCTGGGTTGGGCAGGTAGTTGTAGTATTGCTGGTCCTGGGTTTCCCCATCGCCGTAGGCCTTGCCTGGGCCTTTGATATTACCGAGAAAGGGGTGGTCAAGACGCCACCTAAGGGAGAGGCCGTTGAGACTAGGGATTCACCCCGCATAGTCATTGGCAATAAAATCCTAGCCATCGTTGCAGTCCTGGCTATCGCGGTGGCGATATGGTCGTGGTGGGGGCGTCCTGCTGGACCCATTACCTCCATTGCCGTACTGCCCTTAACAAATCTCATGAATGACCCGGATCAGGAGTATTTCGTTGACGGTATGCACGAGGCGATGATTACTGCCTTATCGAAGATACCGGAATTGCGGGTCATTGGTCGCACTTCGGTAATGGGTTACCGAGAAAATCCCAAGCCAATTCCTGAGATTGGGCGAGAGTTGGGCGTGGATGCGGTAGTAGAGGGATCGATTTTACGTGAGGGGAATAATGTCCGCATCACGGCCCAGTTGGTGGGGACCAGACCTGAACGACACATTTGGGCCAATCAGTTCGATAGAACCCTTGAAGGCATTCTCCAACTGCACAATGATGTTGCTAAGGCCATTGCCGAAGAGATCAAGGTCACTTTGACACCAGAAGAGGCAGGGCGGCTAACCATTTCTGAAACAGTCAATCCGGAAGCGCATTTGGCCTATCTAAAGGGCCGGCATCATCAAAGAAAGGCTTCGTTAGAAGGGACCAAAAAGGCTTTGGAATACTTCAATGAGGCTATTGCTATTGACCCGACCTACGCCTTGGCTTATGCAGGGTTGGCAGAAACCTATCGAGGTGCTACTGGCTGGCTGTATTCCCCTCTGGAATCAGGTCCAAAAGCACAGGCGGCACTCAAGCTGGCTACCAAACATGGCCCAGGCTATGCAGAAGTACATTCAGCCCTGGCCAATTATAAGCTCAACTTCGAGTGGGACTGGCGAGGAGCCGAGCAGGAATATCTGGCCTCAAGTGAAATTGACAAAATGAGCGGGCTGGGCCGTTTTGCGGGGTTCCTAAGCCTAATGGGCCGACATGATGAGGCTCTGCCGAAAGCCAACCAGGCCCTCCAAGCCGACCCGCTTTCAGTGCCGACAATTACCACTGTTGCCCATATCTATTTTTATGCCAGACAGTTCCAACGAGCAGAGGAGCTGTGTAACAACGCATTGGAGCTTGAGCAGGATGACCTCATCGCACATCTTGTTCTGGCCAGTATTTATGTTGCAAGCGGCTACCCCAAAAAGGCAGTGAAAGAATTCCAAATTTTACGTGCAATTGAAGAAGGCTCGGATTTTATGGGTTACCATGGACATGCCTACAGCGTTGCCGGTGACTCCGTTCAAGCTGAGGCACTCCTCGGATCGCTCATGGAGTTTATTGATACCGGGATTCAGAATAATCTTCATACCACGCCACTCCATGTTGCTTGGGTCCATATTGGGCTTGGCCAGTTAGCGACGGCGATGGACTGGCTGGACAAAGCATACGCTTTACGGTCCAACATGCTCAACCGGATTAAAGTAGATCCGATCTATGATCCCCTTAGATCCCATCCTCGATTTCAGGAGTTACTAGCAAAGATGAACTTCCCGGATTGATAGGCATGCTCTACCCCGCCTTACCACCTTCATCGATGAATTCCGCCGCAGGGTCTTCCTGGTGGTCACCTTTTCACCACCTTCGTCACCCACGCCCGGCTGATCCCCAACTGCCGGGCTAACTCAATCCAAACCTCGCAACAACCTTTTCCCAGGGACCCCCACCCCCACCAGAGGAACCGGGTACCTTCCTGAGAGAAAACGCCTCTCTGAAATTTTTTCTTTAAAAAAAGCCGCCCCCTATTAGGAGCGGCTTTGGTCGTGTCGCAACGCCAACCGGAAATACTCATCCTCTGAAATACCCAATTACACCCCTGATCGCAGCGATCACACCATAGACCAGGAAGAAGTGCCAGAGCACTGTCACGAGCCAGGACCAGACTCCTCCACTGCCTTCACAAGCGAATGCTTCCCCATATCCAGGTACAGGCTCGTTAATCTCGTCTTCTTGATCCGGTCGGATGAATCCTATCCGTGCCATGGGTGTTCTCCTTATACCAAACCAAACCTGACCAGGTAATCAGGCGGTAATTCGAAGTACTCGATAAAGTCCCTGCCAGCCTGCTTAACCTGCTCACGGATAACGCAGGAAGACCTTTTGAACCGCCTGGCAATCTCACCAAAGGAATACCCCGCCACTCGCATCAGAAGCGCCCTCTTGGTGCGTTTATCGAGTCCTTTCAGGAAATCGCAGAAGCCGATCTCAAATAGGACACTATCACTTACATCCCTGGATGCAGTCATAGATGTATAGAAGCCATGACCGTCCCCTTCCACATCGTCGCCATCATCCTTCACGAAGTCCAAGGAAAGTAGTTCTACGTCACCGTTGAGGTAGTTACTCGTCCTATACACCTCACCTGTAGATCTCTGCGTTCGGTTACCGAACGGCAGGCGCTGACCATGATTAAGTTCACCACTGCGGTGCTTCATGAAGTTCACCAGTTCGCCGATGGTCAACTCCTTGCCTTTAGCAGAGGCCGATTGGTAGTTGGCATAGGCCATTGATAGGATGTCCTGAGCCAAGTCCTTATCATGTTTAGCAATGCGCATTGCCTGGGTTTTCAGAGGTTCCAAGATGGTTGCATGCATACTCTCCTCCAAGGGTTGTTAGAACGGTTTTCGACATCGTTCTTATACCCATTTGTCGAGAAGAGCGAGGTAGATCAGAGGGGTCTATTCAGAGCCAGCCCCACCGGAGGAACCGGGTACCTTCCTGACAGAAAACGCTCCTCTGAAAATTCTTTAGTAAAAGAAAAAGGCCGCTTTTTGGCGGCCTCTTCTCAATCAATTGCAGGTTTTATGATTATATGGTTTGAATTACAGCTCCAACGCTACACCGAATTTCATGTACAATGATCCAAGATCTACCTTGGGATACAGCACGTAACTTGGATCAATTTCGACAATCTCTTTTTCATCCCCTCCAGAGTCCGTCTTTTCGCCAGTTTTAGTCCAGTACGACCATTCGGAAGCCTCCCATAGGCGGTAGGAGCCGCCAACAAACAGCACAATACGACCTAATTTCCCTCGGATACCGATCTGGGCTGATAGAGGCAGTGCACTTGAGAATAATTTGGAACTCTCATTATCACTAAGGGTAGAGACGAGATTATCCGGCAATTCCTGCGTAGCATTTCCATAGGCAATACCAACTGAAGATGACAGGTAGACTATTTCCGGGATAAGATCCAGATAATAACCCAAATATCCCCCTATAGCCACGGCACCTAGCATATCAGAGTATTGGTAGCGATCATAGGTAAGACCCATACTTAGGCCACTGACCAGACTTCTTGCATAGATATCAATCTCAAATATGCTTCCACTGCTAATCTCATCATACCCCGAATAATCGATCTCAACTTCATGAGTCCCGGTATATTGGGCATCAATAGTGTAGGTTCCCAAAATATCATTTGGTTTGAAAGATGGCAGCAGGGGAGCAAAGGATACTGATAAGCCCAGGTTTATGATAGACATGTCTTGCTCCTTCACCAGCATACCCTTCTTGACGGAATAGAACCCCTTCACAACCTTGCCCCGAGAGAATCTATCCTCACTCTCGGTTATGTAAATAGTGCCCACCGATCTAGTCTTCTCGCCATATACTTCGCCTGTGACAGGATCGATAAGCTCTTCACCTTTGGAAATCACACTGAACGTTGCTCCCGGTTTGATTCCCATCGCGCGCCCGATGTTGAGGGTAACCTGTTTCATCTTTTTTTCAAGAATTTGTGCCTCAACCTTGACTTCTTTTTTGGTTTCACGTATCAGATAGCCGGAGCGAACATCATCGTAATTGCCAATAAAACGACCGCGAGCGGTATTTGCTTCTACAGAAACGACCCTCAGCAGTCCTACTTCCCTGGTATCCCCTCCAAAGTTGATTATTTCTTTTGCACCTTCAGGTCCTCGCAGCACATTCCAGACTGTGAAATTCATGCCTTCTTTTACTCCGTATGATGTACCACGGTCTAGTGTGGCCGTGGCCTTATCGATGGAAGTAATAAATGCTTGAATTGCAAAATACTGTTCAAAGCTAGTGATTACACTATCTGCAAGTTCATCCAGGGCGTTCAGCAGGGCATTGGTCTTGTCCGGTCCCTTCCCGTGACCTGCGGCTTCAGCTGCTTCGATGTATCTGGCGCTCTCCACATCAAGCATTTTAATTGTAGCCTGAATATCAGCGGTGTAGTAAGCGTCAACGATTGTTTCCCTTTCACTCCTTACAGCCTTGTGGTATTCGGTGGAGTTTCGCGTGAACGTGCCCATGATGAATTTATCGACGCCGATGACACTGCCGACTTCCATCACGGTTGATTCATCGATCACTCCTGTCATGTGCAGATCCTGCTCCATGAGCAAGCTACTCAGATTGGCCCGATCAATGACGTTAAAGCGATGCGATTGAATAATCCGGGTGACGATCTTATCCGTTAAAGCATCTTGAAATCGCTCGACCTCTGAGCTGTATGAAGCACTCCAACCACTAAATGGCAGCACCGTAATATTCTCCTGGTCAAAGACCTGGGATGCAGCCCCGTTGGCGGCAAGCACTACCATGACGATGAGATTGAAAAGAGAGTTTCTCATTTGATATTCCTTTCGTTTATATGTGGAGAGGATGACTTGGCGTGAGAAGTGGATTGATGCGCTACAACAAAGCAATCCCCCTGCAAGCCAGACTCAGGTACGGAAGTTGCGACACAACCAATAGCCCGAGCAGCCCTGACGGGAATGCTCACAGGGGGAAATATCCCCTGAGCCTGCATCAAGGCTGCGTATTTGACTATCGATACGAACATAACTCGGGCTTAGGTTATCCTTTCGGTTGTGTCGCGAAGGCAAGTTAAATGCTGGCAAATATAGAGGCAAGGAATTGATTGCTCACTTACTTGTAGATCTGGGTCCTCGCTTCCCATAATCAGTAGCATGAAACCCAGAGCCCTTCAGTCTGAACGTACTTGGGCGGTAGAGCCGTTTGACAGGCCCTCTACATTCTGGACACCGAGGTGTCTTATGTTGGGAAGGCAGGAACCTTTCAAAACGGATATCACAAGCCTTGCAGTAGTATTCATACAGGGGCATGGCTGCGCTCCTTTCTCAGGAGAACTACCGTGTCTCGCACAAATGCAATCGTGCCATAGATTATCGCGAACCAAGCTAATGTCGCCATGATATTCTCTCCAAAACGGCTCTTGTCCGTGTCTTCCGCTTCCCTGGTTTCAGCGTAGCCAGTTTCTGGTACTTGATTGTCATCATCCGGCTGTACAAATCCGATTTTCATTGAAACCTCCCTCACAGTAATCCGCTGTCAGCAAATGAGAAGAACTCTCCGTTGGCGATAATCACATGGTCCAAGAGCCTAATATCCACTGTCTCACAAGCCTGCTTGATCTTCCGGGTGATCGCCTGGTCATCCCCACTGGGCTTAAGCTGGCCGCTGGGGTGGTTATGACCGATAATCACGACTACCGCATTGAACATCAGGGCGCACTTAATGATTTCCCGGGGATAAACCGCGGCCTGGTTTACCGTACCCTCGAACATTACGAAGGTATCGATCACGGCGTTGCGGCCGTTCAAGTAGATGACCGCAAAGGTTTCCTTTGAGCGGCCGTTGAGATAAGTGGAGAGATGATCGGCCACCTTCCGGCTATCATTCAACACCTCGC
>CAZQOY010000077.1:0-10577 GCA_964595095.1 uncultured bacterium
CTATGAGCGATTCCAGCCGGTTACGCTTTATGAAAATGTCAGATTCACCCAGAGGTCCTACCTTGAGGAACATCGCCTGGAGTTCCCCGGCATTTTCTTTGTGGACCGGGCAATCAGGCACTACCCGTCCCGCGCTCGATCTACACACCTTATTGGCTATCTTCGTACCGTTTCCGAAGATGATTACGAGCAGTATCGTAGGCTGGGCTACCATCTGGGTGATGTAGTAGGCTCCGCCGGGTTGGAGAAACAATACGAGCGGTTTCTCCGTGGAGAGGACGGGTATAGTTATCATCTGGTGGACTACCTGCTACGGGATCTGGGTGAGATCGTGGACAAGCCAGCCGTGCGTCCCATCCCCGGCCAGGATCTGCAGCTGGCGCTGGATATTGATCTACAGGCCCTGTGTGAGATGATCATGGAGGGTAAACGCGGCGCGTTAATTGCCATGGAGCCCAACACGGGCGAGATCCTCACCTACGTGAGTGCCCCGGACTATGTACTAGGTCCCTTCACCGGCCCGATACCGATCCCTCTCTGGAAGCAATGGCGGGATCACCCGGACAAAATCCTGCTGGACCGTGTCATCAACGGCCTCTATCCGCCGGGCTCCATTTTCAAACTTGTAGCGGTAGCCGCTGCCCTTGCCGGCGGCCAGGTGGCCCCGGAAGACACAGTGGAATGCAACGGCGTCTATCAGTTCGGCAACCGCACCTTTCATTGCAACATCTGGCTCGGTCACGGCCACGTTAACATGGAAGATGCCGTCAGGCTGTCATGTAATATCTACTTCTACAAGCTCATCCAGTGGATCGGCTTTGATGCCTGGGCGGAAATGGCCCGCGAGTTCGGTTTCGGCAGTCCAACGGGGGTGGAGTTGCCCCAGGAATCAGTGGGCCTGTTACCTACCCCCGAGTATATGGACCGGAAGTATGCTGATGAAGGATGGACCGCGGGACACCTTCTTAACCTGGTCCTGGGTCAGGGTGATTTACTGGTAACGCCCCTTCAGATTACCCGGATGACAGCGGCTATCGCCAATGGCGGGCGGCTGGTGGTGCCAAAGCTAGTAATTTCTCCCCGGCTGAAGGAGGTCCGGGAGCGAGCCGTTGATCTGCCGTCCTGGGCCTGGAGCTATATGCAGAAGGCCATGTACCAGGTGGTTAACGGTGATCAGGGCACGGGTTTTCGAGCACGAGTTGAAGGTGCCGCTATCTATGGGAAGACCGGCACGGCTCAGAATCCCCATGGTGAGGGGCATTCCTGGTTTTCGGGATTTGTCAAAACCGGGTCCGGGCATGAACTGGTGGTGACGGTGCTGGTTGAGCAAGGGGGATTAGGTTCACGGACGGCGGCACCCCTGGCCGCTGAGGTTTTCCGCTTCTTTATTGAAAAATATGGTGATGCTGGGAAAGAACTGGCTAAAATCCCTTAAGGGGCAGCCCAACCTGATCGTCTGGGACGCCCTGCTGTTAATCCCGGTTGTCCTCCTCCTGTTGATGGGCTTCGTTGGGCTTTACAGTACCAGTCTTCCCGGCTCTCTCAGCTCCTCCAATTTCCTCCGCCAGGCCGTCTGGCTGGCAGTCTCCCTACTGGTTATCTGGTTGCTCCGCTGGCTTCATCCCCGCATTTATTATGCCCAGGCTTATCGTTTATATGCTGCCCTGATCTTTCTCCTGCTGGTCACCTACTTTATGCCGGCTTTTTCCGGAGGGAAGCGGTGGCTCGTGCTGGGACCTTTGAGTCTGCAACCGGCGGAATTCGGCAAAATTTTATTGGTGTTTGCCATAGCCCGCTACCTTACGGATTACCAAAAATACCTCGAGAAATTCCTTTACGCCCTGGTACCGCTCGCTTTTGCCTTATTGCCGGCAATTCTGATTGTCGGGCAGCCCGACCTAAGCACGGCACTCATTTACCTAGCCGTGGTTATTCCCATGATGTACTGGTCGGGTATCTCCACCTTTCACCTCTTTATTATCCTGGCTCCACTTGTCAGCCTTATCACCGGCTTCAATTTCTACACATTCTCAGCATGGATGCTGGTGATGATCCTGGTCCTTTACTTTTCCAGGACCCAACCCCGGTGGGGCGCTGTCATCTTTATTATCAATGCCCTTTTTGGAACCCTGACCCCGGTACTCTGGAACAGGCTCCAGCCCTATCAGCAGCAGCGCATCCTTACGCTCCTGGATGCATCGGCAGACCCGCATGGTGCCGGCTATCAGGTGCTGCAATCTCGAACGGCTATCGGGTCCGGAGGTGTTTTTGGCAAAGGGCTTGGTGAGGGGACTCAGACTCACCTGAGGTTCCTCCCGGTAAGCGATACCGACTTCATTATCGCGGTCATTGGTGAAGAAGTGGGATTGATGGCCATCCTGGCAATTCTGATTCTGTTCGGCTGGCTGCTCTTGCGGATGTTGGACCGGGCGTCCACGACCCAATACCGTTTTGCCAGCCTGACGATCATAGGATTCGCAACCATTCTCATGGTCCACGTATTTGTGAACATGGGCATGGCCACGGGGCTCATGCCGGTGACCGGATTGCCGCTGCCGTTCCTGAGCTACGGGGGGTCTTTTCTGTTGACGTGCCTCCTCCTGGTTGGTGTAACCCATTATCTGCTCACCGGTGAGCCTTGAGGCGTGGTTTCAACTCTGGCTGATGACCGGTGTTTACCGGACCGGGTAAAAACGCTGGTGTTGGGAGGATCGTTATGCGTCGTTGCCGTTACGATGGCAAAGTATTAAATTTCAACGATTCATCTAGATTGGTTATCATCAATTAGATACCGGAGGTTTGATGAAGCGCCGGTTGGTACCATTTATCGGCTTATCCTTAACAATTTTGCTGTTGCTGCAAATTGTTCTACTTCCCGGACGGGTGACCGCATCTGAAGGTCCGTCGCCGGGAGCCTATCCGACGTATGAACAAACCAGGCAACAAACTCCCACGCAGCGTACTACTTCGTCAAGCATAAGCCAGGAAATCAGACGGATCAACGGCCGCCTGGCCGTGCTGAAACGCGAGAACGACAGCCTGCGAGTCAAGGTAACGGCGCTGGAGAGAAACCTGCGAGCGGCAACGGAGGTTGTACCAGAACTCAGGGCATCGCTGGAATCGGCGGTAATGGCCAAAGCCGCCATGGACAGCTCGGAACTGACCCTAGTCAGTCAATTAAGTCTGATCATGAACAAGATCAGGCTGCTGGAAGATAAGGCGAGCTATATAGACAGCACGAATTTTGAGATCCTGTCCCAGCTGGTGTTACTTGAGAACAAAATTGTTTCCCTGACCAGTAGTTTCAACGATATCATGGCCGCCAGGATGGCCGAAACATCACCGCCTTCAACCGCGTTGACCGATGAGGAGTTCAGGCGCCGGTACATCGAGGCTCTCACGACTTACCAGAACGGCCAGTATAACGAAGCGGTGGACCGGTTTGCTGATCTGGTGAGCGGCGGGTCACAGCACGAACTGGCGGATAATGCCCAGTACTGGCTGGCGGAATGTTTCTATGCCTCGAAGAATTTTAAGCGGGCGATAACGGAATTTGAGCGTGTATCCAACTACCCAACCTCAGACAAAGGAGACGACGCCCGCTATAAAATCGCCCTCAGCTATTGGAACGTGGGCAGTCATGATCGGGCCCGGATAGAGTTCCGGAAGCTTCTGGATGAATATCCCAATACCGATCTCGGTGATAAGGCACGCCGGTTTCTCCAATCGCGGTGACAAGGCACGTCCGGTATCTCTGCAATTTTTCTTAACATCAACTTAATCAGTCAGCGAGCGGCTATCTATGACCTTAAAAGTCTATTACTTATCTTCTGAAATCGCTCCGTTCTCGGAGACATATTCACTGGCACAGTTCTCAAAACACGTCTGCTCGGTTTTTCAGGAGCGGGATTTCGACATTCGTCTCATTCAGCCGAAATACGGCTATATCAGTGAGCGAAAGTACATATTGCGGGAAGTCATTCGTCTCCGGGAAATGCCGATCATTTTCGCGGGCGAAGAACGGATAGGCGGTGTCAAGTCGGCGTTTATTCCCAATTCCAAGGTGCAAGTCTATTTCATTGAGGACAGGCAGTTCTTCAAGCCGGTCACCAACCTGCTGTATAAGGCTCGCAATGGTCGGATGCTGAAAGACAACCCTGAACGCTATGCCTATTTCGCCCGGGTAGCCCTTGAAAATCTCAAGCATCTCTTCTGGAAGCCGGATATCATCATCTGCAACGACTGGCAGATGAGCTTTGTACCGGCCCTGTACCAGCTGCAGTATGCCGACCAGGAATTCTATAAGGGTATCAAGACCGTTTTTCTGCTTCATTCGGCTAACGAAAGCGCCTTTTTCAACCAGGCTGCGTATGATGCTATTGATATTGCTCCCGCCTCTGATGACCGCTTGCCAAAAGCCGGGAACGGACTTAATAACCTGGAGCTGGCGCTCAATTTTGCCGACCAGGTAATCTCTGTTCACACGCCGGAGGGGTGTCTGGATAGTGATCTGGAAAAGGAGTCTGGATTCGCCCGCCTGCTGGAGTCCCGTAAAGGGGTGGAACGGTTGGAAATACTCGAAGATACCAATGAGGCCTGGAGCCAGGCCGCCAATCGCTTCGAGCAGATTCTGCGGAACCTTTGACCATCCCCTCCGTTCGTACCAGGTTATGATCAGGCGTTCGTTATCCCATATCCGATGGGTCTGGCTTGCCTCTGCGGCCTCGACGGCAGGTCTGCTGCTGACCCTGAGCCGTTGCGAGCAGAATCCAATTATTACCGAACTTCCTGAAAGCCGGTGGGAAATATCGGACACCTCCTATTCTGTTGGCAACACGGTTTTTATCCGCACACCCGGCCACGGCTCCAGCCTCACTCTGTATGCCGGTCCGATTGATGAGATCAGGGAGTCGGGGATTCTCATCAAATTCGCCAGTGTAGACACTTCCCAATTCTCCAACTTGAAGGCGGCCACACTGTTTCTGTTCCGCCGCACCTTTGCCGATGAGCCGCCCGAACACGAGGCCGACTTTACCCTATATGTTGTCGAGACGCCAGGTGGTGAGTCTGACACAATCTGGGCCGAATCGGATACCGGTCGGACACTGACCGACTTCCAGAACACAACTTTCCATGCCGCTGTTCCCATGCTAGAAGATACGGCCACCGTTTTCGTGGGCGGTGTTGCCAGCGACTCGGTCCTGGAACATCTGGAGTTTCCAATCGACACCCTCCTCCTGCGACGGTGGGCTGAGGGGTCGAAGGCCAACAACGGTTTCCTCCTGCGCCGGGAGAATCCAGGGACGCTGGTCGGTTTTCATTCCAGTGATAGCTATGACCTCTCACCCTACCTGGTATTGACCTTCACCAACACGACCGACGCCATATATTACTTGCCCACCGGGGATCTCAGCATCTACGACGCCGCACAACCTGATAATTTTAAAGGCTTGCTCCACCTCGATCACAGCAGCGGTGTCCGCAGCCACCTTGACTTCGACCCCGACACCACCAGTATCATCGCTGGCGCCCGCCTCGTCCTGTATGTGAACCATGACGTACCCCCGATCATCGCCGATCGAATGGAGTTCCAGGTGCGGCGGCGGGAGCTGCCTCTGGCCGAGGAGGACTCAACTGTAGCGCTTTTCAATATGACCTACACGAAGGAGGATGATAGCCTCGTCCTGAATCTGGGGAGTTTCGTGACGTACCTGGCTGCGGAAGCCGTTGAGAACCATGGCCTGGACCTGGTGGTGATTCCGCATAATCACGATTTTGATCACCTGGTTTTCTGGGGGTCAAGTGCGCCCGATAGTCTCAAACCGCGCCTGGACGTTGTCTACGGCTTTCCGTACGCGGAGGTCCCATGATGCAGCGGCTGAACTGCATCCGGGTTGTGGTGCTGGTGCTGGTGCTGAGCGGTCCGGTGGTTGCCCAGTCGAGTCTGGAGCTAGCCGGTTTTGGAATGGTGCCGTCCACGCCCGATGTCATGGGCCGGGGAATGGGGGGTATTGTCACGGTACCCGGCGGAGCCGCACAATTGCTGTACGCGGCACCGTCTACCTGGCACAGGATCCGGGCCACGCAGCTCCATGTTTCCCTGGCAGCTAACAGGTCGCGCCTGGGCGACCTGGGCGTCTTCAACCGGGTGAGGCCGCAGTACTTTCAATTTCTGATTTACGTCAACCAGCGCACCAGCTATGGTATCGGCATCAAGCCGGTGACCAGAGTGGATATGACAGTTATTGACACGGATTCTAAGATATTACCTCCGGACACCCTGCGATATGAAACGCACCGGTCATTCGAAGGGGGTTTGTCGGCCTTCAGCCTCGGTTTTTCCCGGCGGATCGGGCCGGCCTTTTCACTGGGGGCTTCCCTGGACATCCTATTCGGTTCCTTAGTCCAGGACGACACGCTTCGATTACTGGAAGGCAGCCGGGACGACCTGTTCGGGAATATAATAGCCAAGCGGGAGCTGGAATTCAATGGCCAGAGGTTGGTTTTAAGCATGCTGGCCGCCGTCCCCCCGAAATCCAAAGGGTGGCTGGGGATTAATGCCGTTTTGCCACTTAGGTTGAATCTGGTCGAAGTTCAGACCTATTACGGTTGGCTGAGGCATGACCGGCTGCCTCACGAGGGGATTGGATCACCTGCTTCTGTTAACGCAGGCTACGGTTTAGATATTGCCCGTAAGTATCGCATAGTGGTGGAAGTCGGATTTACTCAACTGCTGAAGGCGGCAAAGAACGATATGGTTTTTGGTCGGCATCTGGAGGCGGCTCATTCGTTGCGGGTGGGCTGGTCCAGAACCCCAAGCGGCGATGAGGCGTCGTTAATAGAACGCCTGTATTATCGCATGGGATTATCCCGAAATAATTATTACATTTCGAGTTTAGTAAATGATCCTTTGACCGAATTTGCGATCAGCGTCGGTATCGGTTATCGACATCCAAAGTTCGGTCATCGGGTTGACCTTGCCATTCAGGCAGGACGGCGTGATGGTCTGCTGCCCAACGTGCAATCCGAGGACTTCTTCAGTCTTTCCGTTGGTGTGACCAGCGCTGAAGTGTGGTTTATGCGGCCAAACAAAAAATGGGATTGAGTATTGTGAAGTCATTCAATATCGCCAGAACGATTATGCTGGCAACCCTCGGAATTGCGGCGACGATAATAATGCTGCCGATGTGTGTGCCTCCACTCGCGGATGAAGGGGAAGAGGAACCCGCACTGACGGAAGAGGAGCTGAAGAGGCGTCAGAGGGAATGTGACATTGCCCTGTCCAATGCCTGGGAGTATTACAAGAATAGAGAATTCGAGTCCTCGGTGAGGAATTATCACAAGCTGGTGGACTTGGGCTGCGGTGAAGAAAATGCACAAGACGTATACCTCTATTTCGGGCGCGCCTACATTGAAATGGGCAGCCTGGACAGCGCCGTCTGGGCGTTCAAGCAGGGGCTGAGATATCTTCCCGAAGATAAGAATCTACTCGAGAATATCGCCTACGCTCTGGGACGCCAGGGGAATGTTGATGAACAGATCTATTACTACGAACGCTATCTCGAAGCGGATCCGACGAATGTGGGCGTCTTTGGTACCCTGACCGACCTGCTCAGGCAGGCGGAACGCTATGATGACCTGATTATATACCTGCAAAAATGGCTGGAAGTGGAGCCGGGCAATGCCCGCATCCAAACCGAGCTCATCGATGCCTATCCACTGGCGGGGAAGAATCCGTTGTCATTCCTGCGCCAGCGCTGGGAAGACAACCCGTCCAATGCCCAATGGGGGATTGATTATGCCGACAAGCTGGTGGAAAACATGGAGTACACCACGGCGTATCGCGTACTGGAAGGGGTCATTCAGCGTACGCCCACCGCTCGCGGTGCCTACGAATTGCTGGCCAATGCCGCCCTGGATGACGGCGATGTTGACCGGGCCATTTCCGTATTGGAGCGCTTGTTTGGATTGAACCGTACTGATGAAAAGCCAGCCCTGGAGCTATCCCGGGCGTTTTTCAGGAAAGGGGAATACTCCCGGGCGTTGGAATGGGCGGAGACGGCCCTGAGGGTTTCCACCAATGGGGGAGAAGCCCTGTACCAACGGGCGGAAGTATATTATGCAACTGCCGACGACTGCCTAAACAGCCGTGAAAGCGGGGCTCCAAATTTCCAGGATAAGTTGGTCTTCCAGATGGCTTATGAGGACTACCGGAGTGCGGTGGATAAGGGTTACCGCCGGGCACGCACCCGGGCTGATTTCCTGGAGAAAAACCTGATCCCTTCCAAAGGCGACTGGTTCCTGCAACCGGCAGACCTCCGGGTGTTCAAGCCTGAAGGGAGCTGTTACAGCTGGATCAAGCGTACCGTCAAAAGACCATAATCACGCCGGTCGCTCCGGGCATGAACCACTTCTATTCCCGTCATAGATGGGCGATAGTTCTGCGAACTGATCTCCCTTTAATGGGAGCGCTTCCTACGTCGAAATAAAGCTCTAATCCCGTGATTACAGACAGCGTTCGAAAACAGGACCCCGACCTGGTTGCCGCTCTGGAGGGTGAACTGGATCGGCAGCGTAATACCCTGGAGCTGATTGCGTCGGAGAATTTCACCAGCCGGGCTGTGCTGGAAGTAGCCGGGACGGTGCTGACGAACAAGTATGCGGAAGGTTACCCCGGCCGGCGCTACTACGGAGGCTGTGAGTATGTTGACCAGGCGGAGGAACTGGCCAGGCAGCGTGCCCGGGAGCTTTTCCGGTGTGAATACGCCAACGTCCAGCCCCATTCGGGCAGCCAGGCCAACATGGGGGTATACTTTACCGTCCTGGAGCCGGGGGATACCATGATGGGGCTTGATCTGGCCCATGGCGGCCACCTGACCCACGGCAGCCCGGTGAATTTTTCGGGCAAGCTGTACAACGTGGTCTCCTACGGCGTAGCCCGGGAAACGGGGCGGGTGGATTTCACTGAAGTCCGGCGCCTGGCGCGCGAGCACCGGCCGAAGCTGATTGTCTGCGGTGGAAGCGCCTATCCCCGGTTTATCGAGTTCGAACAGTTCCGGGAGGTGGCCGACGATGTCGGAACCCTGCTCATGGCCGACATCGCTCATCCGGCGGGCCTGGTGGCAACGGGGCACCACCCCACACCCTGGCCCCATTGTGATTTTGTCACATCCACCACGCACAAGACACTGCGTGGGCCACGGGGCGGCCTGATCCTCATGGAGAAAGACCGGGAAAACCCCTGGGGCGTAGTGGCTCCCAAGAGCGGGCGGGTGAAACGGATCGGTGAGCTTCTTGATAGCACCGTCATGCCGGGGATTCAGGGCGGGCCACTGATGCACATCATCGCTGCCAAGGCGGTGGCTTTCGGTGAGGACCTGAAGCCGGCGTTCAAGGAATATTGCGGACAGGTTGTGCGCAACGCAGCCCAGCTGGCTGAGAGTTTCCAGGAGTTGGGCTACCAGCTGGTTTCGGGCGGGACGGACACCCATCTTATCCTGGTGGATTTAAGCGACCGTGATCTATCCGGGAAAGCGGCTGAGAATGCCCTGGAAGCGGCCGGACTGACGGTAAATAAGAACATGGTTCCCTTCGATCAGCGCAGTCCCATGGTGACCAGCGGTATCCGCATCGGGACTCCGGCAGTGACTACCCGCGGCATGGGAGAGGCCGAGATGCGCCTCATTGCGGAGCTCATCCACCGGGTGTTGAGCGATCCGGAGGATGAGACAACCCGCCAGGCCGTCAGGGACGAAGTGACGGAGCTATGCCGGCAGTTTCCGCTGTACCAGGCCTGAGGTTATGAACTGTCCCTATTGCCAGTCAGCGGAGAATAAGGTGGTAGACAGCCGGAATGTCAGCCGCGATGGTTCCATACGCCGCCGCAGGGAGTGCCTTGATTGCCAGCGCCGGTTCACCACTTATGAATACGTGGTTCGGCACCCGCTGCTGGTGATCAAAAAGAACGGTCAGCGGGTGGAGTACGATCGCCAGCGTGTTGAACGGGGCATACAGATTGCCTGTAATAAGCGGCCCGTATCCGCTGAGCAGATCATGGATGCCGCAGCCCGGGTTCACGACCAGATTGAGAATCTGGGGCAGGCGGAGATCGCTTCGGCCCAGATAGGAGACCTGGTCATGGAGACCCTGAAGGAGCTGGACAAGGTGGCCTACATCCGGTTTGCCTCAGTCTATCGGGCCTTCCAGGATATCGGGGAATTCCAGACCGAGATCGAGCAGCTCCGGGATTGAATATCTGCGATGCGGTACCACCGGGAACAAAAACCTAAAGAACGCATTATGTATACCGATAAGAATAATATATGAGTCTGTCCAAGGATCTGCTGGATATCCTGGTGTGCCCAAAGTGCAAGGGCCAGTTGGACTACCGTGAAGCGGAGAAGCAGCTCATCTGCTCAGCTTGCCGACTGGCATATCCAGTGGAGAACGACATTCCCATTATGCTCATTGATCAGGCTCACACTCTGGATGAGCCGAACAGCGGTTGACTTGACAAAGCCAGAGAGTTGCCCGTATATTGACCTCGTAATATGGAGGATCGTACTCAGCGTCGTTTC
>CAZQOY010000078.1:0-10562 GCA_964595095.1 uncultured bacterium
CAAGGTCCAGTATTTTTTGAGCTCGCTTCCGATCCACGCCAACCCAATAGCCCAGATCTTCAATGGCATTGGGAGCGAATAAAATATCCCTCAAAG
Source organism: uncultured bacterium (assembly GCA_964595095.1). GTDB lineage: Bacteria > Fidelibacterota > Marinisomatia > SCGC-AAA003-L08 > TS1B11. The sequence goes on from CAZQOY010000078.1 coordinate 97, forward strand.
GTCCAGTTCTTCAAGTACCGCATCCAAGTTTTTAGCTGTCTCGGCGCCTTGGGCCTTGGCAGTCAGTAGACGCTCGGCGTTTCGGGGGCTACTTAATAAGTAGGCCGTCTCTACCAGAGCGCCGTAGTCCTCTTCAGAGATTACTATGACATTATCGCCCCTTCGGCGCGTAACGCGAACCGGCTCGTGATCTGCGCAAACCAGGTTAAGAATCGATCTTAGATTTTCTCTTGTCTTTGTGTATGTGAATTGTTTCATAGTGGCACCTGTACAGTTATGCTGTACAATATTAATCACGTTTTGGGGGGAATGCCATATCAAAAAAAGCCCGTATTCCAAGAACCAGCGACATCATCAGTTTCTTAGCCAGCTCCTTACGCCTCTCCCGCTGCCGGGGCCAGCTGCGGAAGTGGGAGATAGTGGGCTAGCGTGTCCTGGAAGGTCTTCAGGTCCTGGCCGGTCAGACGGAACTCGATACGAACAGCGTATACCCGATGGTCAGCAAGAAAACCGCGATCCAGCTTAACCGCATCCTTCTCCGTAGTCACCACCGTCAGCTGGTTATCTTCGGTCAATCCTGACAGGTATGCTATGTCATCACTGGAATAGCAGTAATGATCGGGATAGTAACGGACCGTCTCCGGCTCCAGTCCCAGCTTGATAAGCGCATGGTAGAATGACAACGGCTGAGCAATGCCGCAGAAAGCGAGTATGCGCTTCCCCTGGAGTTGTTCGGCGGGTATCATCTCGCCGGTGGCGACCCCAATGAGCTGCCGGTTTACTTCCATTTCACTCTGGATCTGTGGAATACCCAGATCGGCCACCCGCTGCTTCAGCTCCGGGAGGGGTGACCGGGAATTAACCCTGGTCCATATGACCAGATTAGAGCGCTTCAAGGCACCAAAGTGCTCACGCAAAGCACCATAGGGAAAAATGTGGTAGTCCGACAGCGGTGAACTGGCATCCAGCAGGACAATATCACAATCCCGGGTCAGGCTCCGGTGCTGGAAGGCGTCATCCAGTATGAGAACGTCGGGTTTGAAACGCCCGATCATTATTGCCGCGCCCCGGTAGCGGTCTTCATCTACCAGGACCGGTACACAGGTCAGGTGGGTGGCTATCAGGTAGGGTTCATCACCGGCATTGTCGGAGTCAGCCAGGATGCGCTTGCCGTCGCTGACCAGCATTGTGCCTGATGATCGCCGGCCGTACCCGCGGCTGACAACGCCGACTTTGTAATCCAGGTCAAGCAGATGCCGGGCGAGAAAAATGACGGCGGGTGTTTTTCCAGTGCCACCAACCGACAGATTGCCGATTGACACTACGGGAACCGATACCCGGCGGGTGATAAAAAAGCCGATGTTATAGAAAGTATTCCGCCACCACGCTACGACCCAATAGAGCAGTGAGATGGGCCAGAGCAAGGGCCGGAGCTTAGTCCAGGTGCGCAGCGAGGGCATCGGCCTTCTCTTCCGCCCGGTTTATCTGCTGACCCATATGCCGGGCCAGGTCTTCGTCATCCATGCCGGGTTCCAGCTTGACGGGTGGACCGAACTGTATAATGACCCGGCCAAAAGGCCTGGGAATCTGAAAGCGGTCCCAGCTGCGCTTGAAGATCCATCGTCGGCTGGCGGCGCCACTGACGGGGATAAGAACCGCCTTTTTCCTGGCAGCCAGCGCCAATCCGCCCGCCTTGGCCACTTTGGCCGGCCCTACGGGGCCATCCATAGTGTTCACCAGCAGGACATTAGGCTTATCCAGGATACGCATCATGGTTCGCAAGGCTTGCTGACTCCCTCTTGTGCTGCTGCCGCGGATGAGGACGTAGTCCCAGGACTCAAGCAGACTGGCTATAATATCACCGTCATCGGATTGGCTGACCAGTGTTAGAGGTCGGTACCGGCGCAGGTACCATGCCAGGTAGATCAGCCGACCGTGCCAGAAGCCCATAAAGACAGGTTTGTTACCGGCGAGGGCTTTCTTAAGAATTTCTTCCCCGCGCACAACAAAGCGGTTAGAGAAAAAAAGCGCAGCAAACAGCCCTCGCGCCAGCTGCACCAGCAGCCTTAGTTTCAGTTGCCGACCTATAGCGGAAGATGCTTTCATCCAGCATGCAGAATGGCTCGAGCTGCCAGGCAGGAGGCCCCCGTATTCCCGCCGCCAGAGGCAAACGTCTGCTCCGGGACCTGTCCGGTATTATCACCCGAGGAGACTTCCAGGGATTGCCGTACTCCGGCAAGTTTCCTGAGCACGGTTTCCCGGTGGGCGGCGTCCTGAAAATAGGGCAGGATGGCCCTGGCGATAGGTCCCGGCTGCGCCCGCTCCTGGAGAAATTCGGGTACAATCTCCTCCCCTGAAAGGATGTTGACCATGCCGGTGTAAGACAGGTTCACCAGCCGGCGGCCCAGCCACCACGACAGAGGAGCCACCCGGTAAACCACTACCATGGGGACACCCCACACGGCTCCCTCAAGGGTTGCAGTGCCGGAAGCCACAATAGCCGCATCGGCATATCGCAGTGCCAGGCGGGGCTGAGTATCGGCAATTACCATTTCACGACGCACGTCCGCCGGTACTAAATCCGGTGGGAGACCATGGGCCAGCCCGAGCACTACCTGCAGCCGGGGCAGCTCCTTCTTCAAAAGGCGTGCTGCGTCAAAAAAAAGTTGCATATGGCGCTGCAGCTCCTGCGAACGGCTGCCCGGAAAGAGGGTTAAAACCGGCTGCTTATCGTCGAGACCGAGATCCTTGAGGTAATTCTGCCGGGATATTTCCGGTGGTGCCTCCTCCAGGATTGGATGCCCCACGAATCGGGCTTCAACACCGCGCTGGCGGTACCATTCCGATTCGAAGGGGAAAATCACCAGCAGCTGATCCACACACTCGCGAATGGTGGTGATCCGTCCCTCCTTCCAGGCCCATAGCTGGGGACTGATGTAGTAAGTAACCGGTATGCCGGCCCGATGGAGTCGCCGGGCCAGGCGCAGATTGAATCCGGGATAGTCGATGAGTATCGCCCGTTCGGGCCGCCAGTTAAGGACATATTTGCTGGTTCGCCGCATGGCACGCAGGAGAAAAGGAAGCCGCCGGAATACCTCCCAGAATCCTACCAGTGCCATTTCCTCAGCCTTGAAAAGGCACTTCATACCCAGCCCCTGCATACAGTTACCGCCGATACCGGCAAAACGGCTCGATGGGTCCAGCTGCTGTATGGCAGCCATTAATGCGGCACCGTGATGATCCCCTGAGACCTCTCCGGCCACAATAAAGAAACGACGAGTTGAGGTGGCCTGTGCGCTCACGCTTTGAGATAGGTGGATACCAGCGCCAGGGTAATGATGGCAGCTATTGCCGTGAGCGTGCTACGCTCATGCCGGAAGGCGTAACACCAGGAATGGGAGGTGGATTCGGCGACATTGACGGCGGCGCCGGTAGCTTTCCGAGAGCTGCGGAGGCGGGGAATCACTCTCGGCACTGTCTGTCGATACTCAGCATAGGTTTCGCCAAACAGCTCCAGCAGGGTAGCCTCCTCCACCGACACTATCAGGGCATATTGCAGCAGGAAGAAAACCACTGCCACACCGAGCAGCCATGGCAGGTACTGTCCCCCTGCGAAGAGGACGGCTCCGGTCCATAGCAAAAGGTTGCCGGTATACAAAGGATTTCGCACATGTGCATATAAATCCCATGTGACCAGTTGATGGGCGCCAACCCGCCGCGTACGGACACCCCTGCCGAATGATCGTACCGCAGACAGGCGGATCAGCTCACCCCCGATTATCAAGACCAGTCCCCAGAGAACCGCCGGGAATTTCACCTCAGCCTGCCAGACCAGCACAAGGGCCAACGGAATCGGTGTGTAGCTGCGGTAGCGAAACAGGAAATCGCCCACGCGTCGCATTGTGTCCCTGGAAGAGTCTGCCTCCGGCACAGATATATCCTGTGTCCCATTCTCGCCGGTAATCATGATTTCCTGCTGGATTGTGGCAGCTCGCCGGAGTTGTTCCGAGCGATCGTTTCCTGAATACGGATAGCCACATCGAGGGCTGCCCGTGCTGAGTAGCCGTCAACAACCGGTTCTTCCAGACCGGCCACCGACCGGATGAAATTGCCCAATTCCAGGTGGAGAGCGTTATCTTTATGCACCTCCGGTTTTTCATAGGAGATCAGCCGCCGCCGGTTGTTGAACTCGAATGGCATTGTAACAAGAGCACCAGCCGAGTCCTCTTCCGATTCCAGTAGTCGGTATACTTCCGTAAGCTGCTGAAGGAAATCAACGCCTATGTAGAGGTGGCTTTGAAACAGACGCAGCTTGCGCATCTGTTTCTGGGAGATACGGCTGGCGGTCAGGTTGGCTACAGCGCCGTTTTCGAACTCCAGGCGGGCGGTGGCAATATCGATGGAATCAGTGATGACTTTGACACCGTTGGCCCGAATCTCCCGCACGGGGGATTTCACCAGGTGGAGGACTACATCAATGTCATGAATCATCAGATCGAGGATAACCGGTACATCGGTTCCCCGTTCGGAGAATGGAGCCAGGCGGTGTCCCTCGATGAAGCGCGGCGCCAGGGCGTACTTTTCCAGTGCCCGAACCGCGGGATTCAGCCGTTCAATGTGTCCCACCTGGAGAAGCCGCCCCCGGTGCTCTGCCAGACGAAGGAGCCGGTCGGCCTCGTCCAGGGTTTGGCAGATAGGTTTTTCGATAAATATATGGCAGTCGGACTCAAGCGCCTGAGACGCGATTTCGAAGTGCTGTTGAGTAGGCACCACCACCGACACGGCTTCTGCCGCCGACAAGGCCTCCTCGCAGGTCTTGAAGGTGCTTACGTTGTATCGCTGCTGGACTTCCGCCAAGACCTCCGCGTTAACATCGTACACACCTACGAGGTCGGCTTCCGGTATCTGCAGAAGTTGTTCCACGTGGTGGCGGCCCAGGTACCCCACACCGATAACGGCTGTTTTTATTTTGCTTCCCGGCATCGACGGTGAAATTATGACCGAAGTCACAGAATGTCCACTCTCACATCACTACATTTGCACCCGAGTCCAGCTAATTTTCTCGGTCGTATGAAAGTGTGACACTGCTCATAATAGAACTTGCATTTGACGTAAGGGGCATGGAAATTTTCTCATTGAGCTAAAAACGTTTGCCGTGCCTCAGCTTGATGCTGAAGCACTAACCATTTGACTCAGGAAGGAATGCATATGTCCCGGGAATCACTAATCGTCATCAGCCGGTTGATCGTCGCAGCTGTTTTCATTGCCAGCGTGCTGGCCATGGCCCTGGGCGATTTCTTCATTACCCTTATCACGGTAAGCGGGGGACTGCTTGTCTGGTTCCTTTACCTCCTGGCAGCCGGTCTGGGCACAAGCCGTGACGAAGGCGGGACAGAGACAACCCTGGGGAAGACTCTCAGCAAAGTCGTGGCGGGCCTTGGCGGGGTACTGGCCGTCTCCGCTTTCATAACCTACGGTGTGGAGCAGACCATGTGGGGTGGCTATGCCTTCAATCTGGCTGGTCTGGCACTGGCCCTGGCGGTGTTTTGGGTTACGCTTATGCCCCTGGTTGTTCTCCAGCTCCTGAGTAAACCCGGTGTGCCCACCGAGTCTCGGATGGAGCAACAGGTGACTGCCTTGCCCGAAGATGCCCAGCCCCCGACGGCGACCGCCATGCCGGAGCAACAAATCTATTATGGCACCCCCTATCCCCAGGAACCTGACACCTATGGTGAGGGAGAATATATCGAATATGACGAAGAGGGTGAAGAGTGGGCCGGAGAGGAAGAGGAGGACGACGAGGACGACGACGAAGAAGATGAAGGCGATGAATACGAGGATGAAGATGATGAAGCTGAGTACGAGGAAGACGATAACGAAGAAGATGCCCGTTAAGCCTGCCCGCTGCCGCTGAGCAATCCCCCCTGCTCCTCACGCAATTTTCCGACCATCCAGCCTTATTTGAGCGCCTCACTTACCCCGTTGACATACCACTCCCTCCACGGCAGGCGGCGGACGTGTTCGGCCCCCAGGAAGCCGTCCAGGTCCTCATCCGAAACAAGGCGGTGATAGTAGTTCCGCAGCAGGAGCCGGGCCAGGGGTTGATAGGACCAGTGCCACGGCTCGTAGCGGTAGCCGTGTTCCCGGTCAGGTGGGTAGGCCATGAAAAAACCGTATTTATGGGCGTTGTGATCAAGCCAGTAAAGGGCGGCCAGGCCCTTGCCGGTCCGCCAGTAGGCCGGGTTGGTGCTGTTAAGGTCCACGTCGGTGCCCCAGTGGTGGCGAGAGGTACCCGGCGCTGACGAGTACTGGAGGATAGCCTGGCAGCGCTCGGTGGAATCGGGCAGTTCGCGGGCCAGGTTCCGGCCCCCGGAGCGGCGCGAACCGCTGAACTTCCCGTTCCAGATGGCCCGCTGCTGACTGAAGGTCCGGGTAGCGGAGATGACCGCCAGGCGCACGCCGGCCTCGCGGGCATTTTCCACCATTCGCTGCAGCGCCTCAGCGGTCTCGGAGCGCAGGTAGGCGGTACAGTCCCGGGCCAGCTTCCGGGGAAGGCGTACGAAGTCCCGGGTGGTGTCCGGCAAGAATTGCCCCAGCAGGTAGGACTTGGGGTCGATGGGGAAGAGGTAGTCTCTGTCAATCTCGGTATTAGTGTCCTGCCGGGAGTCCTGCCTGCCATCAGCTGCCAGATAGATTAATACCAGGACGAGCAGAATGAGGACGTACTTAAAGCGTAGCTGTCTCAATACAGTTGCCGGCGGTTAAGCTGATCCTGCGCTCCATCGGTTTGTGGGGAGGCCAGCCCCATCAGGGTGGCGGTGGAAAGTAGGTAGCCACTATACATGAAGTAATACATGAGGTATATGGGGATATATGCTTGCTACGCTTGGTTTATGAACTAAACTTGAAGTAAATCACATCCCCGTCCCTTATCTGGTACTCCTTTCCCTCCAGCCCCGCCAGGCCGGCTTCCTTCAACGCCTTCTCCGAGCCCAGGCGGACCAGCTCGTCGAAGTGGAACACCTCGGCCTTGATGAACCCTCGCTGGAAGTCGCTGTGGACCATCCCGGCGGCCTCGTAGGCGGTGACGCCCGCATGAAACGTCCAGGCCCGCGCCTCGTTGGGGTTGCAGGTGAAGAAGGTGTGGTAGCCCAGCAGGTCGTAGGCGGCGTGGATGAGCTTGGCCAGCCCCGCCTCGCGCAGGTGGTACTCCTCCACGAAGGCCTCCCGCTCCGCTTCATCCAGCAGGGCAATCTCCTGCTCCAGCTGGCCGCACAGGCGGATGGCCCGGTTGCCCTCCCGGGCGGCAAAGTCGAACAAGGCCCGTATCTGAATCGAGCGCTCCTCCTGCTCCATCTCCGCTTCACCCACGTTGGCTACGTACAGGATGGGCTTGAGTGTCAGTAGGAACAGGGGCCGGATAAGGGCTTGCTCGCCGGGCGCCAGGTCAATGGCGCTGGCCGTGCGCCCTTCGTTCATCCCCTGCTGGACTTTTTCCAGCGCCGCCAGCTCCTCCCGGGCTTCCTGACCGCCGGAGGCCGCCGGCTTCTTCACTCGGGACAGGCGCTTTTTTATGGTCTCCAGGTCCTTCAGGAGCAGCTCGGTCTCGACGATCCCGGCATCTCTGACCGGATCGAGGCTGCCCTCCGCGTGGCTGATGTCCGGGTCCTCGAAGCAGCGCACCACGTGGATCAGGGCGTCCACCTCGCGGATGTGGGCCAGGAACTGGTTGCCCAGACCCTCGCCCTTGCTGGCGCCCCGGACCAACCCGGCGATGTCCACGAACTCAACAGTTGCGGGCGTTACCTTCCCGGGCCGGTAGATGCGGGCCAGCTGCTCCAGGCGCTCGTCGGGCACCGCCACTACCCCCACGTTGGGGTCGATGGTACAGAAGGGGTAGCTCTCGGCGGGTACCTGTGAGGCCGTCAGGGCGTTGAAGATGGTGGACTTGCCGGCGTTGGGCAGACCGATGATGCCGCATTGCAGGGCCATGGTAACGGGAATTTACGCAGAGGCGGGGCCGCTTAGCCCACGGTTTCAACCGTGGGATTGGGGAGGTGAGATCAAATATGAAGCCCTTCAGGGATTTTCCCTGTCGCCATGTCTACCACCGCGCCTCGATGCCAAGGGTGGGCAGGATCTCTCCACCCACCAGAGCTGGCTGAAGGGACAGGTTGATCCAGGGCTGTTTGCCGAGGCTCCGGGCGGCTGCTTGCTCCAGCCGGGGAGTGATGATCCGCCGGGTGAGGAAAAAGCCAGCTAGACTCCCACCAATAGTGGTGACCTCATAGTATTTGCTGTCAAAACTGGTTTCGGTAATGATACCCAACCCGAAAGCAAAGGCGCCGCCGGCAATCCCACCGAGCGTCAGCAGCGCCGTCTGGCCGAAGGTATAGTCCTCGCCTTTAATAATGCGGTCGGTGGCCCATAGGCCTCCCAGTCCGCCGGCTGTTACCATCCAACTTATGGCCATGTCATGCTCATCAAGCTTGAGCCCAAATATATCCGACACCATTGCTCCATAAAAGCTGCCGGTGGCCCGGCCGACGATCAGCAGCATAGCATCACCGAAAGTATATTGGCGGCGGCCGTAGAGCTTATGTCCCAGGAAAGTGCCCAGGGGATAGCCGGCGATGTCGAACATCAGCCGCTGCTTGCGCCAATCCAGATGCTCAGACGTCTCTTCATCGAACCACTCATCTATGTATTCTTCCGGCTCTGGGACAATTTGCTGGTGCAGCGTGCGCATGATGGAAGAACCTGTTCCCGCAAAAAGGCTCAGAGCGTAGGCCATGCCGGTGGAAGGTCCCCAGCGCCGGTAAAGCCGGTCTCCCAGATAAACGCCCACCGGCACGGCGCCCATCAGCACCGCCACCTCGCCACGGTCCAGGTCGTCGTTGTCCCAATAACCCAGCAGGCTGTTCAGGGCGCGGCCGTATTGAAGGCCAATCACGCCGCCATAGCGTTGCAGCTGGGAGCGCGCTTCGGGCAGGTCCATGTTCGCAGTGTATTTCCAGGTGAGGTAGAACGTGGCTCCCAGAGATAACATCTCGCTGCCCACGGTCCATTTACTATCTTCCACATTGAGCACATAGGGAATCCCCCAACCATAAAGTCCCACACCCCAGCCCATGTTCTGGGCCACCAGGGTCCAGCGGCCGGACTGTTGTAGGACGGGGGGCAGGGGACGCAGCGTTTCGCCCACGGCCTCTTCGATGATGTCCTCGTGCAACCCCAGGGTTTGTTGAAGGGACTTGAGCATCTGCAATTCATCCGGGGATATGACGCTGTCGGTCATGGCGGCCTCGTATGCCCGGCGGTAGATCCGCTGGGACTCGGTTTCCTGCGTGCCCGTGCCTTCCTGCCCTTTGAGATAGCGGTCGAACGCTTCCGAACGATAATAGGCTATCGCCAGAGCACGAGAATCGAAGGTGCTAACACGCAATTCTGATTTTCCCGTCTTTGTTGCCGGCTGTTTAGCCGAAGCCATCGTCCAGGTGGCTAAGCAGATGATCCCACAGATGATGCAAATTGTGATTCGCGTTCCGGTCATTTGGCCCTCCTTTCTGAAAACTGTGCCTGACGTTCTGGTAAACCCTCAGCGAAAGGCTTCGCATACAAATTCGAGTTGAACTGTCGGGGCGCATGTGATTTTCTACTCTTCGGCCCTAATTTATCAGGTCCAAAGGAGTGAGTTGTCATGGAATTGTCAAAGAATTGTCAAAGAATGGTAATGGTCAGGAAAACAACCATCCCTTATCGTTGAGTGAAGGTTCTGCTATTGGGAAAAGGGCGTGGCTATCCGTCCTGAAGCAGCTCCCAGCGCACCTGCCAGCGGCGATTCACCAGGCGGGTCATGAGCAGCTGGGTTGCCACCACCCCCGAAATCACCCCGGTGGTGATCCACATCATCATGATGACGATCTGGAACTTCACCGCCTGAACCGGCGGCAGGCCAGCCAGTATCTGCCCGGTCATTACGCCCGGCAGCTGGACCAATCCCACCGTCATCAGCGCGTTCACCGAAGGGATCAGCGCGCCGGTCACGGCACTCTTGAAGCAGGGGTGGAACGCTTTTCGCGGCGGTGCGGCCAATGAGAGCGCCACTTCCACCTCGTTCCGGCGCAGCTGCACGTCGCTTAAAAAGCGGTTGGCCGAGAGAGAGACGATGTTCAGCCCGTTGCCCAGTACCATACCGCCCAGGGGGATCATCACCACCAGGTTGTACCAGGGGTCCGGGCGGATAATCAGCTCCGCCACCACTCCCAGACAGACCACCAGGGCCAGGGAAAGCGAGCCAAAGGTTATAAGGAAGAAGTGTGGGAGCTTCACCTGCTGGCGCTGAACACTCTCATAGCTGGCTACAGAGAGCATGACGATCAGCACCGCCAGCAGCAGCCAGGGCGAGTTTACCTGGAACAGGACCTTGAGGGCGAACCCGATGAGGGTCAGCTGGGCGAAGGCCC
>CAZQOY010000079.1:0-10509 GCA_964595095.1 uncultured bacterium
TCTATTTCAAGAGAGGGGAAGTCGTGAAACGACAGGGGTGAGTTGGATTTGAAAACTGTTGCCCCAACCGCCCCGATCCCCTCTATTTCAAGAGAGGGGAAGTCGTGAAACGACAGGGGTGAGTTGGATTTGCGCTGACCGCTCACCGCTGACGGCTGACTGTTGTCCCCCTGGCCCCCTCTCCGTAGACGGAGAGGGGGAAACACGCAGTGTGGGGGTGAGGTAGCGCACCCCGCGCACCAGGCGCACCACGCGAAAGCGCCGGCCTTCCCTTTTCCTTAGCTTCCCGGCATGACGAAAGCGCGGACCAGAACAGCTCGCTTCCCCCAGCACATCCGGGAGGATGCCTTCGCCTACTACTGCGCCGGGCATACCCGGGCGGAGGTGGTCCATCGTCTGCGCCGGCAATATGGCGACCGGGCGCCCTCCCCGGCCACCGTCAAGCGCTGGATGGAGCGGGGCCGCTGGACGGCCCGCCGCCGGCGTATCGAGGAGCTGGTGGCCCGCCGGTCCGATGAGCTGCGCGGCAAACAGATTGCCGAGGCCGTCACCAGCAATCAGATCGTGGAAGGCGCCATTAAATCGGCCCGCAACGCCCTGTCAGACAAGGAGCAGCTGGCGGGTATCATGATACATGCTATCCGCAAGGGCAGCCGGATCGCCAGCGCCGAAAGGCAGGCTGAGGAGGAGGCGGAACAGGAAGCGGCCAGGGAGACCGCGAAATGATTTCTGACTGCAACGCACTTTTTTTTCGTGCCCGCGGTATTGGTTCATCACTCCCCTCGGCAGGCACTAGCCATTTGCTGGCCATTGCGTGGGTATCCGGTGGGTCTTGCAGGGGTTGATGGTGGGTAGTGAAGGGGTTCCTCCGGGGCATTGGCGGGGTCGTGGCTGGCCCCGCGCATCACTTTTCAGCTACAAATCACCCAGTCGCTGCTACCAGCCAAGGCCAGCCCCAAGCCTCAAGCCTCAAGTCTCCAGCCTCTAGCCCCCCCTAGCAATCGTGATACAGCTCGAACTCAAAGGGATGCGGCCGTTGCCGCAGGTTGTCCACCTCCTCCCGGCGCTTGAAGTCGATGAAGGTCTTGATCAGGTCGGTAGTGAAGACATCCCCTTTGAGGAGCCAGTCGTGGTCTTCCTCCAGGGCGTCCAGGGCGCGGTCCAGGCTCATGGGAGCGGTGATCACTCCTTCCAGGTCCCTGGCTGAGGTGAAGAAGATGTCCTTGTCAAACGGCTTGCCGGGATCGAGCTTGTTCTGGATGCCGTCCAGTCCGGCCATGACCATGGCAGAGAAGGCCAGGTAGGCATTGCAGGAGGGGTCCGGCGTGCGGAACTCGACGCGCTTGGTCTTGGGATTGTCGGAGTAGGTGGGGATCCGTATCGCCGCTGAGCGGTTCCGCGCCGAGTAGGCCATGTTCACCGGTGCCTCGAATCCCGGCACCAGGCGCTTGTAGCTGTTCGTGGTGGGATTGGTCAGGGCGATGAGGGCCCGGGCGTGGCTCACCAGGCCACCGATAAAATACAGGGCCAGGTTCGACAGATCGGCATACTTATTCCCGGCGAAGAGGTTCTTCTCGCCTTTCCAGATGGAGACATGGGTATGCATGCCGGAGCCGTTGTCATTGAAGACGGGCTTGGGCATGAAGGTAGCCGTTTTGTGGTGCTTGCGGGCGGTATTTTTCACCACGTACTTGAACCACTGGAGATTATCGGCCATGTCTATGAGCGACTCGTAGCGCATGTCAATCTCGCACTGGCCGGCGGAGGCTACCTCATGGTGCAGGGCCTCAATTTCGATGCCCATCTCCTCTAGAATACGGGCCACCTCGGAGCGGTAGTCCTGCAGGGTGTCCGTTGGCGGGGTGGGGAAGTAGCCCCCCTTGGCGCGGATCTTGAATGCCAGGTTGCCCAGCTCGGACTCCTCGCCGCTGTTCCAGTGGGCCTCGTTGGAGTTGATGACGTACATACTTCCGGAACCGTCGGCGGGATTGGAAAAGCGAATCTCATCGAAAACGAAGAACTCGGCCTCCGGCCCGAAATAGGCCTGGTCACCGATCCCGGTGGATTTGAGATATTCGATGCATTTCTTGGCGATACTGCGTGGGTCCCGGTGGTACACATCCTTGGTAACAGCGTCAATGACGTCGCAGATCATCACGAGGGTCTTAGACTTGAAAAAGGGGTCCAGACGGGCGGTTTTGGGGTCGGGAATCACCAGCATGTCGCTTTCATGGATCTCCTTCCAGGCCGGTATGGAGGAGCCGTCAAAGCCCACCCCATTGGTGAAAACAGACTCGTTGAACTGGCTCACCGGGGTGGAAAAGTGGTGCCAGGTCCCCTGGATATCGATAAAGCGGTAATCAACATACTCGATGTTTTCATCTACAATGCGACGGACTAGGTCGGCAGGTGTCATATAAACTCCTTTCGATGGATTCGGTTAGTGGTGCTTTATTACAGCTTCGGGTACCCGGATAACGCCGTGTTCCTTGTAATAAGACAGGATGATGCGAGTCTCGGTACGGGTGACCCCCGGCCAGGATTGGATCTGCTTGAGAAGGGATTCCAGTGTGCTGGTATTTTCCATTCTCACCAGCAGCATATGGGATCCTCCTCCGGTTGTGCTCATGATTTCCAGTACGTCGGGATGGGCCTGGGCCCGCTCGATGACCTCATCGTAGTGAGCCGAGCTCTCGCTGATGAGGCTGATGTAGGCCCCCACGTCCATGCCGATTTTTTTCGGGTCGACCACCGCGGAAAACCGCTGGATGATGCCACTCTCCTGCAGCTTGCGGATGCGCTCGGCCACAGCGGGAACGGACATGCCCACTTCATGGGCCAGCTCACTGGTGGTCTGCCGCCCGTTTTCCTGGAGGTGCTCAATGAGCTGCTTGTCGATTTGATCCAACATTGGCCGTTTGAGTATAATAAATTTCCACCCCTTGATGCAATAACCATTTAGGTATTTACGCAATAATATTAAATATATTAGGCATATTGGAGCGTTTACGAATAGACTTGAGGTCAACTGGCATACTTCCATTAGTCCTGGTTTAAAAAGAAACATACCCTTCTTCGAGGGATGTCCCGTCAGGCCCACAGCCGTTGAACAATCCCCGAACCAGCAGTAACTTATATTATAATGTATCAGGGATTAAACCGTTTCCTCGTCGCTTCCCTGCCCTATCTGCCGAAGGCCCTGGTGGGCCTGGTCGCCCGCCGCTACGTGGCAGGCGAAACCGATGCAAAAGCCCTGAACGTCGTCCGGGAGCTGAATAGCCGGGGCTTCGAGACCACTATGGACATCCTGGGCGAGCACGTCGAGTCACTGGAAGAGGCCTCGGCCGTGGCGGAGGCCTACGCGGGGCTTTACCAGGACATTGCCCGAATGGGGCTGCGCGCTAACATCTCCCTCAAACCCTCCCACCTGGGCCTGGACATTGATCTGGAGACCTGCGAGCGGAACCTCTATCAGGTGCTCAATGCTGCCGCCGACACCGGCAACTTCCTGCGCATTGACATGGAGAATTCCGCCCATACGGACGATACCCTCACTCTGTACCGCCGCTGCTTGGAGCACTATCCCCAAGTAGGGCCGGTCCTGCAGGCCTACCTGTATCGCAGCCGGGACGACCTGGCCGGGCTGATGTCGTCGCCCCTCAATTTCCGTCTGTGCAAAGGGATCTACCGGGAATCGCCGGAGATCGCCATCCAGGACCGGGCCGCCATCAACGACAACTACCTGGCACTACTGCGACAGGCTTTTGAGGGGAACGCCTACGTGGCCATCGCCACTCACGACCTGTCCCTCATCGCCTGGGCCGAGGAACTGATTGGCGAGCTAAATATCCCGCCCTCCCGCTTCGAGTTCCAGGTCCTCTACGGCGTCCCCATGGAGGGGAAGCTGGAGGCGCTCCTGGCAGCGGACTATAAGGTGCGCATCTACGTCCCCTTCGGGGAAACGTGGTACGACTACTCGCTGCGCCGCCTGAAGGAGAACCCCAACCTGGCGGGCTATGTGCTGCGCAACCTCCTGCGAAGATAATCCACCGCCACGAGTACCGAAGCCGCCATTAACGGGATCCTAGCCATGCAAACTATCGCCGTGGTGGGCCTCTCGCCCAAGGCGGAGCGTCCCTCCTACGGCGTGGCTCGCTACCTGCTGGCCCAGGGCTACCGCGTCATCCCCGTCAATCCGGTCCACGAGGAGATCCTGGGCCTGAAGTGCTACCCCTCGCTGAAGGCTATCCCCGAGCCGGTTGATGTGGCGAACGTCTTTCGACGACCGGAGCACGCTGTGCCGGTGGCCGAGGAAGCCATCGCCATCGGTGCCAGGGCCCTGTGGCTGCAGCTGGGGATTATGAATGACGAGGCCGTCCGGCTGGCTGAAGAAGCGGGGCTGCTGGCGGTGCAGAACCGCTGCATCAAGATCGAGCACGAGCGGCGGCAGTACTGAATGCAAAATGCAAAGTGCAAAATGCAGAATGCAGAATCTGAAGTGGACTGGTGGGGCTGGGGGCTGGGTCAGTAGCAGTTTATCCGGTGTCTGCCTGGCGTGCATGCTTGATAACATCCACGGCAGACAGGTAGATCAAGCGTAGCCGGGTGGTAGTAGCAGAGATTGACGGCTGAGCGCGCAGAGGGCGCTGGGATAAATAGTATCTTTTTAAGACTCTGCGATCTCTGGGTACTCTGTGGTGGGGGTTCCGGGGTCGTTCTCGGCCAGCGTAAATCCCCAGCGTAGCCAGGGCACCACCACCGCCGTGAGGACAATCAGGGAATCAACGGGATTTACCGGGGGATATCGGCGTAGGCGGATACTTCATACGATACTTCATACTCGCCTGAGGGGGTAACCCGTAGAGCTCCGATACCCCTGGCCTGGCCCAGGTTGATGGCAACGCCATTCAGATCACCCCGGAGGAGCTCAATAGCGGTAGTGCGAATGACCAGCTCCTCTTGAACGGTCCAGATACGGACCTCCGCCACGGTAAGATTGAAAACCGGTCCCCACTGACCATCAATTACCGGCTGGATGACCATGTTATCCCGGGCCATAAGGGTCAGGCGCACCGGCCGGGTCAGGCGGACCCGTTCCATATGGTGTGAGACAATCCGCTCTTGGGTGAAGAGACTGTCGGGCAGTTCTACCGCCGATTCCTCGGGCACTACCGGCTGGCTCCTTGTCGCTGGCGGCGGAGTGGTACGGGTCATCGGGACCTCCGAGCGCGATGCATCCGGCTGGGTCTGAGGTGTAATTCCGGCCTGAGGTGCCTCGGTAGTGCCGGCAGGTAAGATGGCGTTAGTAGATTCAACCGAGGCAGGCTCCTGGTAAATGCGACGAGCGAAGAACGTCACCACGATCAGCAAAATGAAAATAACAGCCCCGGCAAACAAATCCCGACGTAATCTGACCGGGGCACGAGCCCCTGTTTCCGGGATGCTGTCACCTTGCGTCGGACTTGGGAGCGGGGCACTGAGGTCTTCCAGTAAGGCGACATGGGGGACTTCGGGTCCTCCCAGGTGCTCTTCAAGCTGCTGGAGAGCTTCCTTCACATCAGCGCCGATTTCCTTGCAATAGCTTCGCAGAAACAGGCGCATATAGGTCTTGGGTAATATTTCCAGATCGCCCTGTTCCAGGGCCTCCAGGAAACGGATGTTTATCCTGGTCCTGGCGGCGATATCCTCCAGGCTGATTCCCTGGGCGACGCGCAGCTGCTTAAGCGCGTGATAGAAAGTTTCGGCCTGTTCCATAAGAATAATTTTACGGCAGATATTCTACCAGTTACAAGTGCTTTAGCATTAGAAGACGGGGCCATAAGCCGTTATCTTTCAGGTGCCGGTAGAACCGGGCCAGGGGGAATCCCACCACGTTGTGGTAACATCCAGCCACCCGCTGAACAAATACCCCGCTCCAGTCCTGGATGCCGTAGGCCCCCGCTTTGTCAAGGGGCGGATCGATAGACAGGTAGCGTTCGATGTCGTCCTCCTCCAGGAGGTGAAACGTAACCTCGGAGGTTTCTACGAACCCGGACTGGTGCCCCGGATCGCGGCAGACCAGGGCCACGGCGGTCTTTACCAGGTGAGTTTGCCCGGACAGGGCTTGCAGCATACGTCGGGCCTCATCAAGGCTGGTGGGTTTACCCATCACTTGACCGCCCAGGATGACGATAGTGTCGGCGCCGACTACCAGGTCTTCAGGAAACCGCCGGGCAACCTGCGTCGCTTTCCCCAGGGCCAGTCGGCGGCAGGTAGATTCCGGATCCTCTTCCGGATGGTATTGTTCCTCATATTCCGGTCGGATGGTCTCGAAAGGGACCTCCAGCCGCGCCAGCAGTTCCCGGCGTCGTGGGGAAACGGAAGCGAGAATCAGCCTCATCGCAGGCGCGCCAGCCGCCCCCACCTGGCAACGGTGTGCTCGTCAAGCGTTGCCGCCCGGAGATGGTAGAGATAGGCGCCGTTGGCGATCTGGTCGCCGAACTCATCCCTGCCGTCCCACGACAGGCGTTGGAAACCGGCCTGGTCGGCAACGGCTTCCAGGATTCTGACCTTGACACCATTGAGGGTGTAGATAGTGATCGTAACATCTGCCGGGACGGAAAGGGTATATACGAACGTGGTGGTCTCGGAGAAAGGATTGGGAAAGTTAAGCAGGTCTGATACGTCCAGATCCTCGTCCAGCGTCAGATAGAGCGTCACCGTAGAAATCGCACGGTTGTTGGCCCCGTCCCAGGCCTCTACGGAGAACTGGTGGCGCCCGGACAACGCCGGTTCGAACTGATAATCAAAGCGGCCGATGGTGTATTCATCAATGTCATACCTGAACAGGGCGTCCATTACCTGGGCGGCTGATTCATCGTCCACCCAGGTCCGAATTGAGTGGCCAACCTCGCCGGTCAGGTTGATGCCCAGGGGGTCTTTCAACTCGATTTCCACCTGGGCCTCTTCAGGGAGGGCATCGCCCGAGATTACGGGGCGGCTTTCCCGGTAGATGGTGATCAACGGGCCGGTGTCGTCCTGGATGTTCTGGTCGGTGCCCCTGATAATAAGATCGTTGCGATAACCGATCTGCTCCAACAGCGAACCCTGTTGGTCTGACCAGGCATAAGCTATTATGGCGGCACTGTCACTATAACTGTAGGTGATGTCCTTCGGGATGATAAACCGGCCATGGAAGGAATCTGCGGCGACGGTTACCGTGCCCCGGAAGATGGGAGCACCCGGCAGGTTATATGCAATGGTGTCAATCGCCCCGGACTTTGTCTGGTAGGTGCGCCTGACCCGGCGGGGAGCATCCAGCACCGTTACCAGGCATTCACCGGCGTTGACAGCGCCCCCGGCGGTGGCGCCGGCATAGTTGGCTGTGCCCAGGACTTTCAATGTATCGGGCGTGACGGCGCTGAGTGCCAGGGATTCCCTGGGGAAGGCAATCAGGAGCGCCGGATCCCCGAACAGATGGAACTTCTCGTCCGACTCGCTTCCCGTTTTGGCCCCTTGAAGGATCTGCCCGATTCGCAGCGGGGAGGGCTCCCGTTCGGGAAAGGTCCCGGCGAACAGGCGCTTGATGAACGCGAAGTTGGTGTGAGCATAGACGGCGCGCACGGCTGATATCACGGCAATGGCGGCGGACTCGCTGCCGGTGGTGAGTACTTCGCTCATACTGAGGGTTTGCAGCTGGTCGAACCGCCCCCAGGTACAGGTGCCGGCGAACCAGACCGGCATACGCTTGCCTGGATGAAGGAGGGCCTGGTCGCGGTCCATGACCAACAGCTGTTCCCGAGCCCATTGGGAGGCGCTGCCGTGGCCCACGTAGTTGATCAGGGCAATCCCCTGGTTCACGCTGCTGATAAGGTCGGCGGTGGCGTCGGGCTTTACCACCGTGTTGGTGGCAGGATCACGAACTTCAGCGTATTCAGTGAGGTAGATTTTTTCCAGCTGCAGGTAGGGGGGCAGCATCCGGGCGTACCTATCAGACTCGATGATAAAGCTGGTCTCCCGGTCATTGGGACGCTGTGGGTCATCGGCGGCCAGGAGAACCCGCTGACGCCACGGGCCCGGCTCCGGGTTGACCATATACGTCCGCACCACCTCCACCGCGGCCTCGGCCTCCTCCAGCGTTGATACAGCAATGCGGCCGATACCCATATCAGGAAGGGGACTCGATACGGGAATAGAGTCGAGATAGACGAAAGCATCGTCAACCGTGCGGGAACTGATTTCGGACAAACCGTCCACCTGGATGGTTGGCACGAGCATCCGGCTGAGCCCGGATAGATTGCGGTAGTCGTAGTCCCCATCGCCGAACAGGACTACCAGCACGGAATCAGCGGGTGCCGGCCGGTTTTCATAGGCCCACCTGAGAAAGGCCCGGATGGCGAAGGGGTCCGCCACACCGCCGGAGAATTCTTCGTAGATCTCGTCCACGGTGGTTACCAGGGTATCCCGCTGCAGCTCGGTGCGCACTTCCCGGGCATGGATTGCGGCCAGGTCCCTGGCGGCCGGAAGCAGAGTGTCAGCCGTGATGACAATATAGTCGGCCTGGTGGTTCTGGTGCCGGAGCGTGGTGAAATCAATATTATCATAAAGGGTCGGCGAGCCCGGAGTCTTCAGTTTTACCTCGGTCACGGCCAGGTACCGCCGGGCCGCGGCCAAGTCCTGCGGGGTGAACAGCCAATAGCCGTCTCCCTGATCGACCTGCCCGCTCCCCAGGAAAAGAAGCGCTGAGTCCGGATCGGTGATATCTATTACAATCGGTTGGGTGGAGAAACCCGCTAGCCGGACGTTGGCCTCTTCAGCCTGCGGCTTGATCAGGAAGGCCAATGCGTCCTCATCGGCGGTCAGGTTCAGGCCGTAGTCCAGCTCCGCCCAGTCCAGCCATACTTCTTCCTGGGGGTCGGAACCCAAGCTGATATTATTCAGGGTGATGGTATTCTGGCCGGATTCGATAGTGCCCCGAACAGCATCGGAACTGGGGGCCAAGGTAACATCTTCATGGGCGTCCCAATCGCTACGGGATGTCGCGATAATATTCCCGCTAAGGGCCAGTGTGACCCGGTGGTATCCCGACTCATTGCCACCCCGCAGCCGGACTCGCAGATAGGTAGTATCACTGCTGCGAAGATTGGGGGCTGCTATGCTGATATTGAAGGAGCCACCCTTTTTTATAGCCTCCTGGTGCCACACCGGGCCGGAATGAAGGCCGTTGAATACGTCCACCTCGTGATGGTAGAGATTTCTCCCGGTGGCAACAATGTTGTCGGCTGACTTAAAGGCCGGTCCCCGGGTCATCCGTTCGGCTCCCGTCCCCTCAGCTGCCGCGGGAATATGCAGCCAGACATAAGCTTCATCGGTATAGGGATTTTGTATGAAGGTGAGGCTGTCGCCCGCCAGTTTGAGCCCCCGGGGACCCTGGGCGTAAAAGAGGATGTCGTTGCCTTCGCCCAACGGGCCGTCACCCCCATCGCGGATATGGACAGGCACTTCCACCAGGTTGTCCTTAAGCGGTGCTCCGACCTGATCGGGCAGGGGCCGCCCCAGCGAAGTCGGAGCAAACAGGCGCAGCGTAGAAAGGTCCAGAACTTCGGGGGAAAGCCCGGCGTCGGCAAGGTAGCCGGTTGTAAGGTGATACAGCCCGTCTTCCCG
This sequence comes from uncultured bacterium, assembly GCA_964595095.1. Taxonomy (GTDB): domain Bacteria; phylum Fidelibacterota; class Marinisomatia; order SCGC-AAA003-L08; family TS1B11. The sequence continues at coordinate 9,643 of CAZQOY010000079.1, forward strand.
GATGGGTATTTTCAGCCAGGACCCGCCCACAGGAATAACCTCCCTGAGCCGCCGCTGGAGGGACTCGGCAGAGGGTTTTGCTTGAATCAGGACCCGGTTGGCTATCCTGGAGACCGGAATTGACAGCCCGGCAGACTCGACAACGGGGTCTTCGGACCGGTGGCGAATCGTCACCTCTATGCGCCCGGCTTTGAGGACCTCCAGCCGGCCGCCTGATACACGCCAGGGATACAGGTCCAGGAGCACCACCCATACCCGTCCCCATACCTGGGTAGAGTGGGCCTTCAAGATGGGACGGTCCGGCAGGGACCGGGCGGCACCTTCAACCGGCTCCCATCGATCATCAGTAAGCCGTGCCGTGATCCTGCTGGTGTCCCGGGCCGAGAGAATCCAGCGGTAGATACCCACCCATCGGCCCTCAATCTCTATGGTTGTAGTAGCGCTGCTAAGGCGATAGAAGCGCCCATCATCGACATCCACCTCTACCCGCGAATCCGGGATATCCAGGGTAATATGCTCGATTTGCCCGTTGCTGCCGTAAGCTGCGCCGCTGAGCAGGCAGAATATGAGCACGTTAGTGGCCGCGCGCCGCATGGGGGCGAATTTACACGGGTGACCGATCTTTATCCCGGTTTTCTTGGATTAGAAGGTGGTAGATTGGTTGAGCAGTTACTTCGCGGTGAGGGTCCAGCTGCCGTCCCAGTCGTCGCCGGGTGGATTGGCCTTGAAGTAGTCGCAGCGCTCGATATACACCGCGCTGGGGGTGTTGGGTCGCTTGGGGAAGACTTCCTCCAGGCGCTCGCTCTCATCAAATATCTTTCGGGCTTGGTCCCACTGCTGCTGCCGGTACCGGGCCATACCCTCCTG
>CAZQOY010000080.1:0-10421 GCA_964595095.1 uncultured bacterium
CCAGGTTGAGACAAAGGCCGCACCGCCCGCCAGCCAGGTTGAAACTAAGGCTCCACCACCCGACAGCCAGGTTGAAGCAGAGGCCCTACCGCCCGACAGCCAGGTTGGGACGGAGGCTCCACCGCCCGTCGGCCAGGTTGAGACAAAGGCCGCACCGCCTGTCGGCCAGGTTGAGACAAAGGCCGCACCGCCCGGCAGCCAGGTTAAGGCGAAGGCTGCGCCGCCCGGCAGCCAGGTTGAGGCGAAGGCTGCACCGCCCGGCAGCCAGGTTGAAACAGAGGCCCCGCGGCCTGGCAGAGAGTTTGGACCAGAGATACGACCACCCGAGGCCAGGGAATTCAACCCGATAGACCAGATCTCGGAGGAATTGCGCGAGACCATCCAGAATACCGGCATACCCCCGCAGACCAAGGCCAAGGAGGTCTATAATCACTCTCTCAAGATGATGACCAATGTGCTGGAAGATCCCAAGGCCGGGAATATTCAAAGCAGTAAGAAAATGGTTTACGACATCGTCGACCATATCCTGGCCGATGACGACACCGCCGAATGCATGGCCATGATCACTTCACATGACTATTACACCTATACCCACTCGGTAAACGTGGGTATGCTGTCCGTCCTGCTGTCCAAGTCCTTGTTCAAGGGCAGCTACGACCACGACATGCGGGAAATGGGCGCCGGGTTCTTCCTCCACGACCTGGGAAAGTGCGACATCCCGTACGACCTGATCAACAAGCCCGGGAGGTTGAGTGACGATGAGTGGCAGATGATGCGCAATCATCCCCAAAGTGGTAATAAGATTCTAGTGGATACCGATCAGCTCACCGTGGAGTGCGGGCTGATCATTATGCAGCATCACGAACGGGAGGACGGCAGCGGCTATCCTTTCAGGCTCAGCAAGGATGAGATCCATCCCTATGCCCGCATCTGCAGCATTGCCGATGTGTACGACGCCCTCACCTCAACCCGCGCCTACAAGCAGAAGGTGCCGCCGTTCGAAGCACTCAGGATCATGAAAGATGAGATGATCCAGTTTTTCAATCGGGACATATTTTCGGAGTTCGTTCTGATCTTCAAGGGCTGAGTGCCCTACTCCGCGCCGCGGGCCGTATGCCAGCCCCCTCCCGATCCTTTTCCATTATTTAGCCGCGACTATTGCCTTGATTACGATACCAACAGCAAGGCAATCTTCCCGCCGCTAGGCGGTGGGGCGATCCCGTACCCAAGGTGGGTTATAACGGGACCTGGACTGCTGCCTTTATCCCCCTGATTTATCTGGCTGATCCTGTCTGGCGATAGCGGTCGTATTCTTCATCAAAGGTCTCGATGATCCTGTCGCGCATCTGGTCAGTGGACACTACGATTGAATCAGGGGCGGCTATGTCGGCGGTACGGAAGCCGTTGGCCAGGGTCCGGTCAATGGCCCGGTCCAGCACCTGGGCCGCCTGTGGCAGGTCAAGGGAAGTGGCGAACATCATTCCCACCGACGCAATCATGGCCAGGGGATTGGCCTTGTTCTGTCCCGCGATGTCCGGGGCGCTGCCGTGCACCGACTCGTACAGAGCGTGCCCGGTTCCCAGCGAAGCCGACGGCAGCATACCCAGGCTGCCCGTGATCATTGCCGCCGTATCGCTGAGGATGTCGCCGAACATGTTCTGAGTAACGATCACGTCAAACTGGCCCGGGTCACGTACCAGCTGCATGGCGGCGTTATCCACGTACATCTCAGCCAGGGTAATAGATGGGTATTCCCGGTGGACCTCCTGGACTACTTCCCGCCAGAACTGGGAGCTTTCCAGGATGTTGGCCTTGTGCACGTTGGTGACGCGTCCCCGCCGGTTTATTGCCAGGTCGAAAGCCACCCGGGCGATGCGCTCAACCTCGGGTCGGGTATAGACCAGGGTGTTCCACCCGCGGTCCTGGTCATAGCCCCTGGGCTCGCCGAAGTAGATGCCCCCAGTGAGCTCCCGCACCACCAGCAGGTCGATGCCGGTCACCACCTCAGGCTTCAGGGTGGAGGCCCCCGCCAGAGAGTCGTAGACCTTCACCGGCCGCAGGTTGGTGAACAGCCCCAGCGCCTCCCGCAGTTTGAGCAGGGCGCGCTCGGGTTTCTGATCGTGGGGCAGGTCATCCCACTGGGGGCCGCCGATAGCTCCCAGCAGTACTACATTTGAATCCAGGCAGGCCTGGAGGGTCTCGTCGGTGATGGGAACACCACAGTCGTCAATGGAGACACCGCCCACCAGCCTGGTGGTTGACTGGAAATCCACCTGGAAGTGCCCGGCCATGTGTTCCATAACCGCTACGGCGGCGTCCATTACCTCCGCCCCGATTCCATCACCGGGCAATATGACCACTCGTACACTCATGTATCACCTTTTTTTCTCCGTTGCCGGAGACTCAGCCTGTAGTTCACTGGATTATGCGACGAATGCAGCTTGAGCCAGCCGCTCGGCTGCCTACGTAAACAACCGGACAAATTTCTCGAACAAATCCCGGTTGAAGTGGCTGATCATCTCGTCCCGCATGACCTTGAGGGCTTGGAAGGTAGTGAGATTCTTCTTGTAAGGGCGCATCGATGTGAGCGCGTCGTAGACATCGGCCAGGGCGCAGATATGCGCGTAGACATGGATACGGTAGCCGCTGAGTCCGCCGGGATAGCCTTTGCCGTCCTCCCGTTCATGGTGCTGCATGACGATTAAGTTACATTCACTGGTGAGATGACCGGCTTCCCTCAGGACCTTTTCGCCGTAGGCTGGATGCATGTGCATAATCTCCCACTCTTCCTCGGTCAATCTCCCCGGCTTATTGATAATATAGGCCGGAACCTCGCACTTGCCCAGGTCGTGGAGGAAAAACGCAGATCCCAGCTCGCGCATATCGTGGTCGGCACTGTCTCCAAAGGCGGCTTTTGACAGCAGTATCGCGAACATCCCCACGTTCACCGAATGGGTATAGGTGTAGTAGTCATGGCTGGTGATCTGGGTGAGGCAGTCCGCCGTCTCATCATCGGCCAGGATAAGGTCCACCATGTCCCCAACCATCTTCTTTCCGCTGAGGATGTTATCGTGGGTAGGGGCCTCGATGATGTTTTTCATCATTTCGATGGAGTGGTCATAGACGGCTTTGGCCTTTTCCTTCGGCGGAGCCTTTTTATCTTCGATGGTACTCTGTAGTTCATCGCTGATCATTAACAGTGGATCGAAGTCAGGGAGGGGAACCTCCACCTCGCTTTTTTCGGTATCAACGTCAATGAGTGTGAGCCCCTTATCAATGATGTTTACGATCTGCTCCTCACGGGTAAGCATGAATCTTTCTTCAAACTGAGGAAGCAACTGGGCTTGTTTTCCATCCAGCATGACGTACATGCCGATTTTCAGGTCTTCAGTTTTTACGGGCCTACGCATAGTGAAGAATCATGATAGGTTTACCTATCCTTCGTATTAAGATTGTATTTTTCATATTGGCATCGTGCAACGGGGTGTTAAAAGTACAATCATACTGGCGGGAAAACCAACTATAGATAAAGACTCGTGTCAGTTGTCTGTTGCGTGCCTATTAGACTCAGTGCTTCCTGAGCCATGCCCTTAGCTTGCCGAAGGGTTGTCGAAGGGCTGGATACTTGATGCTGGATGCCTGCCCTGAGCTTGCCGAAGGGCTGGATACTGGTTGTTCGTAGTCCGTTGCTGATCGCTGGCTGCCACTTTTTCTGCCGCAGATGCACGCGGATTTTCGCTGATACCTTCTCTTAACTCCTGTTTTTCATATAAATTTGTTTTATGATTTCTTTTCATTCTTGTCCGTGTCCATCCGCGTAAGTCCGCAGCTTAACAATCCCGGCCAACTGCCGACTGCTAACCGCCACTCTCCCCGGCGGCTTCGGGGAGTTGCGCACTGCTCACTTTAGTTAAATCGTGACGGAAGTGATGGCTCCCGCGGGACAGGGCACCGCCAGAGATGAGCAGCTTGAAACCCTCCTCGATGGACAGGTCGGACTCAATAGTGTCCTTCTGGGCCATGAAGACCACATAACCGGAGGTGGGGTTAGGAGTGGTGGGGACGAAGACGTTGTAGTAGGGCTCGCCGTCTTCGGATTGCGAGGTTCCGGTGATGAAGCCCAGGGTCCAAAGCCCCAGACGGGGGTACTGCAGCCAGACCACCTTTATAAATGCGTTGCGCTTTTCCGGGGAAAAGGTCTGGACGATCTGCTTGGCGAAGTTATAGACGTTAGAGACGATGGGGATTCTGAGCAATATTTTCTCGAAAATTCCGTAGAGGGCCCGGCCGAGGAAGTTGGTGACGAAAAGGCCCAGGAGGAAGAGGGAAATGATCATCATGACCAGGCCCAGGCCGGGGATGCTGAACCCGAGATAGTGTTTGATGATCGGTTGAACGACGGGTGCGAGAAACTGGTCCATGAACTGGAAAATAACTTCCAGGATCTTATATGTAACGTAGACCGGTATGGCGGTGAAGATGCCCGCCAGGAAGATGCGCCTGATTTTAGATCCCAAGATTATTTAACCTCGCTTTAAATACCATAAAGTTCACCGTACTTCTGCTCCAGATAGCGGATGAACGGCTCGGCTGACAGGGGCCCGCCGGTGAGCTCCCGCACCAATTCGTCGGCGGTTCTGGCCCGGCCCACCCGGTGGATGTTCTCCCGGAGCCATTCACGGAGGGTTCCCAGATCACCGCCGGCGATCTTATCCTCCAGGTGGGCGATCTGGTCCAACGCCGCCTCGTAGAACTGGCGGCCGTACAAGTTGCCCAGGGCATAGGAGGGGAAGTAGCCGATGGCCCCCATGCTCCAGTGGATGTCCTGGAGCACGCCTTCGGCGTCGTTTTCCGGTCTGATGCCCAGGTATTTCTCCATTCCCTCGTTCCATAGGGCCGGCAGGTCGCCCACTGCCACACGGTCGTTGATCAGGGCCTGCTCCAGCTCAAACCGCAGCATGATGTGGAGGTTGTAGGTAACTTCGTCGGCCTTGGTGCGGATCGTTGAAGGTGCGACCGTGTTGACAGCGGCGTAGAAGTCTTCCAGGGAAACGTTCTTCAGCTGGCCGGGGAACCGTTCCTGCAGGCGGGGATAGTAGCATTTCCAGAAGGGGCGGCCCCGCCCTATATAGTTCTCCCACAGCCGGGACTGGCTTTCGTGGATTCCCAGTGAGACCGGCTCGCACAGGGGAGTTCCGAAGTAGTTTTCATCGAGTGCCTGCTCGTAGAGGGCGTGCCCCCCCTCGTGCAGGGTGCCGAACAGGCCGAGGGCCAGGTCGTCGCAACGGAGGCGGGTGGTGATGCGTACATCCGAGGGGTGGAAATTAGAGGTGAAAGGATGCGCGGAACGGTCCTGGCGTCCCCGGGCCAGGTCATAGCCCATGTCGCGGAGGATATCCATTCCGAACTCCCACTGGACGGTCTCGTCGTAGTCCCGGGCCAGGATATCGCGCCGATCCGGGACATTGGTGTCCTGAATGCGGGCCACCAGATCGACCAGTGCCGGCCGGAGGGCATCAAACAACGCCTGGACCTGCCCGGTGGTCATGCCAGGCTCGTAGCCATCGAGCAGGGCGTTGTAGGGTACTTCGTCGTAGCCCAGGTAATCGGCTTCGTCCCGCTTCATGGAGATAATCTTTTCCAGATACGGTGCCAGCAGGCCGAAGTCATCCTGGCGTCGGGCCTGTTCCCAGACGTGCTGGGCTTGGGAGGTAAGGCGGGCCAGTTCACCCACGAACTCCACAGGCAGGGCGGTGGCGCGGCGCCAGTCACGCCAGGTCATCTTCAGCAGCCGGACCTCTTCCGGTGCCAGGTCGTCCATCAGTATCTTTCCCGAGGGCAAGTCCACTAACGTGCCCAAACTGCGCCGGAAATCGGGGCCGATAAACCGGGCGTGGGACATGCTCAGTATTAGGGATATCTGATTGGCGCGGGCCCGGGTGCCTCCAGGAGGCATATAGGTCTCCTGGTCCCAGCTGAGGACGGCGGCTACGCTGCGCAGCTGGGTGATAACCCGCGTTTCGCGGATGAGGATATCCAGGTTCCGGCTCATGCCCCGTCCGATTCCAGCCGCAACAGCTCCCTCTTAAGGACCAACCCACCGCCGAAGCCGGTGAGAGACCCGTTGGAGCCTACAACCCGATGGCAGGGGATTACCAGGGGCAAAGGATTGGTGGCCACTGCCCGGCCAACGGCCCTGGCGGCGCGAGGGCGGCCTGCCCGCCGGGCGATATCTCCATAACTGGCCGTCTCACCGTACGGCACCCGGCGAACCTCTTCCAGCACCTGAAGGGAAAAAGGAGTATTACGATGGTCAAGGGGAAAGGTGAAGGCAGTCCTGCTGCCGCTGGCATACTCCCGAAGTTCACAACGTTCCCGCTCAAAAGGCTTAAGGGCGGGGTGTAAGGACTCGCCGGGAAAGTGCCGGTTTACCCATGTCTCCACCCGGCTCATCGTTACGGACGGAAGACCTATAAAACATATTCCCCGTTCACTTTTCACTACGGTCAACCGCCCGATGCGAGTACTGAAGCAGTCGTAAGTCAGCATTGTGTTTGCTCTATACTCTTGTTATTAAAGGCGATTGCAGTGGTAGTAGTAGCATTCTCAGCGTCTTCCTGGTGCCAGAGGTAGAATGTAATCAATCCGCGCCAGGGAGACCAGTCCCGTCCGATCTTCCGCACCTGGTCTTCGGTGGGCCGCTCGGCCAGGCCGTAGACCTGCTGCACCATGCGCATCAGGCCGATATCGGCGGCGGGTAAAGTATTGGTCAGGCCCAGGCCCATCATCGCGGCGTACTCCGCCGTCCACCGGCCAACACCCCGGAGAGTGCATAGCCGCTCAACGATCTCTTCATCGGTACCACTGAGGGACTCCCAGCACGGCTCAGCCAGGAAGCGGCGGGCCAGGTCGGTGATATAGCTGCTCTTGCTGCGGCTGAACTGCATGGTGTGGAGAGCGTGGGGATCGAGGGCGGCCAGCTTTTCCGCCGCCGGGAACAGCCGGAGTTCGAGGCCATCCACCCGGTAGAGGCGGCCATAAGCCTCCAGGAGCCGGTGTTTCAGGCGGGCGGCGAAAGCCACGTTTACCTGCTGGTCGATAATGGCCAGACAGAGGGCCTCCAGGAGGGTGTCCTTGAGGATGGGCCGCAATCCCGTTTGCCGCGCCGGGAGCTGAGCCAGGGGCGGCAGTCGCTTCAAAAAGCGGTAAAAGGCGGGCAGGTCCAGGTCCAGAGAGAACTTGCGGCGCAGAGCGGCAATGATGGTTTCCTCGGGCGGGAGGGGGATATCCTCCGCCGGTGAAACCATGAACTCGATCTCGTCTGTGGCTGTTGATCCGGCGCGGATAATTACCGGCGAGCCGGCGATGCGGGCTGCCCGGTAAAGGATCCCATCGGCGAAGGCCTCCCGGTCCGATTGACTTTCCGTCACCGGCTGGTTGCAGTGGGCCAGGTCGGTGGGGCCATTGCTGAGCAGGCGGAGAATCATGAGTTTCGAGTTTCTAGTTATTGAACCGCCAAGCCGCCAAGGACACCAAGAGTTACAGCTATTAGTCTCTGCGAACTCTGCTCCCCTTCGGCGGGGTTTATCCTGATCCCGATAAATCGGGAGAAGGGCTCAGGCTCGCCCGTTGATCTACGCCCAGAGGGGCAAACCTCTGCGGTTCTTCTCATATAGCCCCAAGCCCTAGTCCCCAGGCCCCCCCGCAGGGGTCCCTCCGGGACAAGCCTTAGTCCCCCCCCCCGCAGGGGTCCCTCCGGGACAAGCCCTAGTCCCCTAGCCTCAAGCCCCTAGCCTCCCAGTCAGCATCCGCGTGTACCGGCGCGCATCAGTAATGAAGATACCGAACAAGACCAGGAACGCACCCAGGAAGACCGTGGAGGGCAGGAGCTCACCGAGGACGATCATGCCCATGAACATGGCGATGACCGGGGCGATGAAACCTACAAAAGAGAGTTTGACCACCTCCATGTGCTCCAGCAAGTAAAAGTAGGCTACCCAGGCCAGTACCGTCCCGAAGACGGCCAGGAAGAGGATGATGCCGAGGTTCAGCGGGCTCCACACCATTCGAGAGGGGGACTCCAGCGCGAGGCTGCCCAGCAGGGTGGTCAGCCCGCCGATGCCGGTGGCCACGGCGTTGAGGACGATGGGGTTGGCGCGGGCCGAGTGGCGTTTCAGGTAGACGCTGGGCCAGGTGCCGGCCAGGACCGCCCCCATGACCAGGAACATGCCCAGCACCAGGTTCTCGCTGGCACCCAAACCGTAACCCAGGAAGATAAGGGCCACACCGCCGAAGCCCACCAGGATGCCCAGCCCCTTCATTACCGTCAGGCGCTCATTTTGCAGGGCAAAGTGGGCCGCTATGGCCGTGGTGATGGGGATGGAAGCCCACAGCAGAGCGGAAACGTTGCTGTAGATATACTGAGTTCCGTAATAGGTCAGGGAATAGCTGAGGGAGAAATTGAGCAGTCCTACGATGATGTACTGTCTGCGGGCCAGGCGATCAAATGGTATGGGGAGCCGGCGCCAGTAGATAATGAGAAAGAGGAGCAGGGATGCCAGCAGGTGGCGCAGCGCTACGCCCAGCAGGGGAGGCGTTCCCTTCAGACCGGTCTTCAGGGCTACAAAAGTAGAACCCCATATGAGGCACATGCCGACAAAGACAGGCCCGACCCGGGGCCGGGGGTTCATAGAGTGAGGATCTGACTTCGCTCAGCTCCGACGGACACCCAGGCGAAGGGAACTTGAATGAGTTCTTCGAGCCGTTGGATGTAATCTCGCGCTTCGGGTGGTAGCGCCTTGGCGGACTTGAGGCCCGAGGTATCGGTGCGCCAGCCGGGAAGTTCGGTGTAGACCGGCTTTACCAGGTCGAGCTGGTGGATGGCTGCCGAAAATCCGGGCAGCGTTGTGCCGTCCAGCTCGTAGGCGGTGCAGATCTTGATGGAGTCGAATTTATCGAGGACGTCGATTTTGGTGAGGGCCAGTTCCGTGAAGCCATTGATCCGGCAGGCATAGGCGGCAGCCACGGCATCGAACCAGCCGCAGCGGCGCTTACGGCCGGTGGTGGCGCCAAACTCGGCACCTTCTTTCTGCAGCCGCTGCCCTGCTTCATCGTTCAGTTCGGTGGGAAAGGGACCCTCTCCGACACGGGTGGTATAGGCTTTGAAGACTCCTATCAGCCGGTCAATTTTCTGCACGGGCAAACCCAGTCCGGTGGCGATGCCGCCACTGGTGGGATGAGAAGAGGTCACGAAGGGGTAGGTGCCCATGTCAAGGTCCAGAAGTGTGCCCTGGGCCCCCTCGATGAGGATGTTTCTGCCGCTGTCCAGGGCCTGGTGGATGGAGGCAATGGTATCGGTCAGCATAGGGGCCAGCCGGTCGGCGGCGTACAGGAAAGATTGCATCTCGTCGCGTATTACCTCCAGCTCATCGGCTTTGAATTCCCCCTGCTGGATACCGATTTTCAGCCGGTCGACGAAGTACTGGCCCAGGCGGGTGATATCCAGCATGTCCACCGCCCGGATGCCTAGCCGACGGGCTTTGTCGGCGTAGGCCGGACCAATCCCCCGGAGGGTCGTCCCGATGATATGGCCGGTAGCCCGGTCCATAGCCTTGTGTATCGGAGTGACTATATGGGCCGCGTAACTGATCTGAATCCGACCTTCCGTATTGATGCCGTGCTGGGCCAGGGCGTCCAGTTCTTCTGAGAGGGCAATCGGGTCAACCACCATGCCGTGCCCCAGGATGCAGATACAGTCGGGGCGGAGGATGCCCGAGGGGACCTGATGAAGGATTATCGTATTGCCATCAACTTTGACGGTATGGCCGGCGTTGGCACCCCCCTGGTAGCGGGCTACTATATCCATGTCTTCACAGAGCAGATCGACGATCTTGCCCTTGCCCTCGTCGCCCCATTGCCCTCCTATTACGGCTGTTACCGGCATGTCAATGCTGCCGCAAGCCGTAAGGCGTGGCAAAGAGAACTGCTGCTTTGGCAGTGCTCACTTATTTGCCGCTCCGGGCCTGGGCTCTCACCTCCAGAAAGGCCATCAGCGGGCTGGCAACATAAATAGAAGAGTAGGTCCCCACCAGGACCCCGATAATCAGGGCGAAGGCGAAATACTTGATGACCTCGCCGCCGATCAGGTACAAAACGAGCACCACGACGAACGTAGTTAAGGAAGTAATGATGGTGCGCTTGAGGGTCTCATTAATCGACGTATTTACAGTGGTGAAGAAATCGCCCTTGCGGTGGATTTTGACGTTTTCCCGTATGCGGTCGAAGACCACGATGGTATCGTTGAGGGAATAGCCCACGATGGTCAGGAAGGCGGCGATAATGGCCAGGTCCAGATCAAGGTTGAGGATGGAGAATACTCCCAGGGTGATGAGGACATCGTGGGCCAGGGCGACCACCGCCCC
>CAZQOY010000081.1:0-10412 GCA_964595095.1 uncultured bacterium
GGCGGAGAAGTAGTTGATCTGGGTCAAGAGATTGTAATTCAGGCTGGGATAGCTGCTGTACTTCCAGTAGGGCAGGTAGCCCACGATTTCCTTTACCGGCGCAAGCGCCCGCGGCAGGGGCGGCGGCGGCAGGGCGGCGGCGATGCTGTCGGCACGGGCATAGTCCACTACCACGCCGCGGTGGGCTTCCAGTTCCAGCATATGGATGGAAAATCGTTCCCTCTGGGCGTCCTGACCGGACAGGTAGCCCAACGGGCGAATCTGGCCTTGGAGGGGCCATGTTCCAAGGGCAACGGCAAGCCAGAGAAGGAGACTGTGCACACTCCGCCAATCCCTGGCCGATCCGGGATCAGGCAAGGCAGCTCTCCGGGGTCATGAGACCGATTCCCGCTGCTGGGGGGCCATAAGGTGGATTGGAAGGGGTGGAAGGATCAGAATATGCCGGGGCAGGCTTTTGCCCGCCTCATTCGGCTGCCGTTCCTGGGTTGTGAAGTGAAATGATAGGAGCGCGAAAATAAGCTGTTGAACGATTAAAGTACGCTGTGAGGTATCATATCAGAATCTCGTCAGCGTGCAGTAAATCGGAAAACTGTTCATTTTTGATAGCTTCGGCGTGTCCGTGAGCCCTGGCCAGCGCGCTGACAATGTAACGGTTTGCGATAAAGACTTTACGGCTTTCAGTCTCGGCTTCATCAAGCAGGAGATAGCCGGTGTAAATGAAGCTGTATATCTCAACCAGTTCTTTGGCGGCAACATCCTGAAAATGTTTGTCATCTTTATCAAGGACATATTTAAGGCTCTCAAGAAATATCTGGCGTATTTCCTTTAGATAATCAGCCAGCTTTGTCAGGATCCCTTTGTAAACGTATTCCGCTTTCTTTTTGAAATATGTCGCCAGAACATCGTTGATTACCCCTCCGGTAGCAGCCACGATCTGCAGCTGTGAGGTGCCCTCATAGATATTGGTAATACGGGCATCCCTCGCCAGCCGCTCGATGTCAAATTCCTTCATATATCCGGCGCCGCCGTGAATCTGCAGGGCATCGTAACAGATCCGGTTTGCGGATTCCGAGAGCAGATACTTGGTTATCGGGGTAAGCAGCGCGGCAATTCGGGACGCCTCCTTGAAGCGGGCATTGAGCTCATCAACAGGTTTACCTTCCGCTTTCAGTCTGGATATCTGCTCCTCCAGCCGCTCTCGAAGATCAACCCACCTCGTGGCAGAGTACAGCAGGGAACGGTTGCTTTCCAGCGTGACCCGCATGTCGATCAGCATGTTCGTTACAACCGGGATGTCATAGATCTTCTTACCGAATTGCTCACGGTCCCGGGCATATTTCAGTGCTTCCTCGTAGGCAGCCTGTGAAATGCCCAGGGCTTGAGCTGAAACCCCCAGCCGGGCGCCGTTCATGAGGTCCATCACGTATTTAATCAGCCCGAATTTCCGCTTCCCGATCAGTTGGGCCGGGGTGTCGTTGAACTGGAGCTCGCAGGTCGGCGATCCGTGGATGCCGAGTTTGTTTTCAATGCGCCTGACTTTGACCGAATCGTCGCCATAGCAGACGAACAGGCTCAAGCCCCGCCCGTCCCTGGTACCGGGTTCGGAGCGCGCCAGCACCAGCAGTATGTCGCCACAACCATTGGTGATGAAGCGCTTGACCCCCCGCAGGCGCCAATCCCCCTTGTCATCCTGATATGCCTGCAGCATGACTGCCTGCAGGTCCGAGCCCGCGTCCGGTTCGGTGAGAACCATTGCGCCCGTGCAGTCACCGCTGGCAAGTTTGGGCAGGAATTCAGCACGCTGCTCCTCACTGCCGTATTTGCAGATTGTTAGACCAATATCCTGCAGCCCGAATAGATTCATTAAAGACGCATCGGCCCTGGAGACTATTTCAACTGCCATGGCATAAACAGAGGCGGGAAAGTTCAGGCCGCCGTATTCCCGAGGCAGGGTAAAGCCCATCAGGTCCGCTTGTGCAAGTTGGTTCAGGGCCTCACGGGTTCCTTCGGCATAGGTAACTTTGCCGTCCTCAAAGGTGTTGCCTTTCTCATCCACTTCCGCTGCCCGCGGAGCAACGATATTCGCCGCAATATCGCCTACGATTTCCAGGACCAGGCGATAGTTCTCGATGGCATCCTGATAATCGGTCGGGGCATAGTCATATTCCTTCGCCTCCCGGTAATTATCCTCGGCAACGGCAACAACCTCTTCAATATTCAGATTTTCAAAGTGGAACAGCAGGTCTTTATTGTCCGCAAAATAATTTGGCATCTGCTCCTCTACTTCAATTTGTGTCGATACGCTTCAATAAACATCGGGATAACCTCCATGGCATCGCCGATAATGCCGTAATGGCATATATCAAAGATAGGCGCATCGTGGTCGGTATTAACAGCAATGATTTTCTTGGTGTCTTTCATACCGGCTCGGTGCTGGATGGCGCCCGATATCCCGCAGGCGATATACAGTTTGGGGCGTACGGTAACGCCGGTCTGGCCTACCTGCCGGTTGGGGGGAATAAATCCCGCATCCACCGCCGCCCGGCTCCCGGCCACCTCCCCGCCGATAAGGTCCGCCAGCTCGTGAAGCAGGCTGATGTTGCCTCTGGAGCCCATTCCATAGCCACCGGCAACGATGATCGGGGCTGCTTTCAGATTGACCTTGCTCTCTTCATGATAGCGTTCGATAATGTTGATGACCGCGGCCATTTCATCGGGGGTGAAAGGGATGTTGGTTATTTTCCCTTCGCTGGAGGGCTCGGTGGCGACTTTCTCCATAACCCCCTCACGTACCGTGGCCATCTGGACCGGCACGTCGGGAGTAATGATGGTTGCGATGACGTTGCCGCCGAAAGCGGGGCGGATCTGGAGCAGGAGGTCGGGGTAATCTTTCCGCAGGTAGGTGACATCGGCGATCTGCAGGTCGGTGCAATCGGCGGTCAGCCCGCTGCGGGTAAATGACGCCACCCGTGGTGCCAGATCCCTGCCAACGAAAGTTGCCCCGTAGAGTACGATTCTGGGTTGGTGCCGGCTCACCAAATCGCTCATGATGCGGCTGTAGGGAATGGTCTTGTAATCCTTCAAGTCCGGGTGATCGGTAAGCAGGACTTCTTCAGCCCCATAGCTGAACGTATCTGTAGCTATAGATCGCACATTATGGCCGATAACGACAGCCTTTAACGTGCCGCTCAGTTTCTCTGCCAACTTCCTACCTTTACAGAGCAGCTCGAAGCTTACGTCAGCGGGCTTTCCCGCGTGCTGCTCAATAAATACCCAGACTTCTTTTGATAATTTCTTCATACTGTGATATCATCCAAATATATGATCATGCATCAATTTATCTACTAAGTGGCCGATCCCTGCCTTGGTCGGTTCGAAGTTTTCGTGCTCACCGCCTTCCAGGATCACGTATTCAACCTTGTGAACCTTAGTCGGCGAGCCGGCCAGTCCGCAGCGGTCGGGATCAACGTCCAGGTCATCGACCGTATAAGTCGGGATGTACAGGTTGTTTGATAGATATTCCTCCTTGAGATCATCGATACTGAGCAGGGAATTGGATTCGGTTATTCGTTCCAGTTCCGGTAGCGACCGGGCATTTTTTACCGCCATGACCCGTTTGGCCTTGAAAGACCTGGGTCTCGCCGCACTCTTGATTACGGTGATGAGAACAGGCAAGGGGCTTTCTAACACTTCATGCCCCCCATCAATCCTTCGCTTTACGGTAATCCTGCCGTCCTGTAGATTTACAATTTCCTCGGCATAGGTAATCTGTGGGATCCCCAGTTTCTCAGCGGTTTGAGGACCTACCTGGGCGGTGTCACCATCAATAGCCTGGCGCCCGGCGAAGATCAGGTCATAACCCCCTACCTTTTTTATGGCCTGACTGATGACATAGGAAGTCGCCAGCGTATCGGCCCCGGCGAATTTGCGGTCGCTGACCAGGAAGGTTTCGTCGGCGCCCATGTACAGGCATTCGCGCAGTACATCGGAGGCCTTGGGCGGCCCCATCGTGATAACCTTGACCTTCCCGCCGTACTTGTCCTTGACTTGCAAAGCCACTTCCAGGGCGACCTTGTCCTCGGGATTAAAAATCGCGGGCAGCTTGGCCCGGTTTACGGTACCGTCCTCCCGCATGACCTCACCGGACAGGTTGGCCGTATCCGGAACCTGTTTTACCAGGACAATAGAATTATAGCTCATATGATTCCTTCCGCTATATGGATAGCAGGAAGTTTAAAAAAATGTTTATTTAAGAAAAACATTAAAATTCAGTAAGGGCATATCCCGAAGGGATGCCTGCGGCAAATGCCCTTCTTTTTTCCCTTTTGATTCTATTAGCCCAGTCGTGAACCTGTCCGGCGGCTTGTCCGGCATCCTGACGGGCCAGACGGGCGACTGGGCTAATTGCCAATCCTCACCTGCGATCCAGATTCCTTCGTCCCCCAGCCCTTTAAGTGTCACCCAGCCATTTACCTGGCCGGGCTCGCCGTGGCGGCCTCGCCGAGGCTCCCGGCTACGGGGAGACCTGCCAGACGGGTGGCTGGGACATCAGGAGGCTCTTACCCTTGATAATATAAGCTATCTTTCCGAAACTCTCTAGTACAAACAGGCATTCAAATAGTGCGATCCATTGGCAGGCTCGGCTCAGCATGAAATGATGATGTCACCCTGAGACCTGCCCTGAGCTTGTCGAAGGGGCCTGCCCTGAGTCCGCCTGTCCCGTACTAAATCCCGCTAACAGTCCCGCCGAAGGCGGTGGCTCCTAGTCCCGCAGTATGTGAAATCCCGCAGAAAGTGATCGTATCCCGCTGGAAGCGGGGCGGGGCGGGGCCGCAGGCGGGGCTAACAGCGGGGCCATCGGCGGTTATTCTCCCAGCCCCCAGTCCCAAGTCTCATCTTCTTTCTCTTCGCTCTCCTGGCTCTCCGCGATTTCACTATGCCAATTGCCTACTGCCAACTGGCAACTGCCACTTCCCCTCTGTGTCCTCTGTGGTTTTCTTCTTCTTGGCTGACAACTGATGACTGACGACTGACTACTACACTTCGCGCACCCGACGCACCACGCGAACGACAAACCGCCGCTGCTGGCTTATATTCCGGCGCTATGATAATGCCGCCGCCATATCGCCCCGCTGCCTCTCCCGCTGCTAGCTTTGGGGCGGAAATATTTTTAAACAGGGCGATTTTCGGCTCTCGTCGGGGAGTACCCCTAAAAAAACGAAATTTTGTATAGGTTTTGTTTAATTTTGCGCCGGTCCTTGCTCCCCGGTCTGCTCCCGGCGGTTCCCTCCCTTTTCCTTCCAACTGCCACTGCCACTTTCTCCCCTCTTTGTCTTTTCTCTTTGCGACCTTTGCGCCTTTGCGGTTTGCTCTTTTTCTCTTTTCCCTGCCAACTGCCAGCATTGCCCCGCAAGGAACAATTCAATGTTGTTTCCCGACGGGGTTGCGTCTAAATTGCCTGATATTATGATGCATCTGTTCCAGCGTTGCGCCGCGATTCTGCTGCCGGCTTTCCTTATACTGACACCCCTCGGTGGGCAAGAAAAAGAGCCTGAAGCAAGGCAATATGACAGCCGCGCCCTATCCCACTACCTGGATGGTGACCTGTACATGATGCAGGGGGACTACCGGGCCGCCGCTGACGCTTATAAGCTTGCCTTGAGATACGATTCCAGTTCAGCGACTATTTACCTGAGCCTGGGAAAGGCTCTGCTGCGGCGGGGCCTGCTGGAGCGCTCGAAGAATGCTGGCGAAAAAGCCCAGCGGCTTCAGCCGGATGATCCCCTGGTCTATGAATTCCTATCCCGCAACGCAGCCGCCCGGGAAGACCTGGACATGGCAATCCGGTACCTGGACAAATGGGCCGAGCTGGACTCCTCCGACCTGGCCCCGCTGTTCCATAAGGCCGGTTTCCTGCTGCGACAGAAGAAGTACGCCGAGGCCGTCGATGCCTATCTGGCTATATATGACCGCGATCCACTCCAGCAGCAGGTGTTGCCCCAGGCCGGCGAAATCGCCCTCACTACGGGAGACTTTGAGCGCGCCTACCAGGTCTACCTGCGGCTGCACCGGCTGCGGCCGGAAAATCACCGGGTAACCCGGACCTACGCCGAAATCAGTGTTCAAACCGAGCGCTTCGCCGAGGCTATTGAGGCTTATGAACGTCTGGAACAGTCCGGCGGAGCAACGCTGGCCACTACCCTGCAGCTGGCCTGGCTCTATCTGAAGGTGGAGAATCTCGATAAGGCTCAGACCATCCTTATACCCCTGATTGATAAAGGGCATCGGCAATGGGAGGTGCTCAGCCTGTCGGGGCATGTCGCCGAGAAGCTGTCCGACTACGAACAGCTCGCCAGGGTCTCCACTCTTATGATAGAGGTCTATCCCGACAGCATCGGCGGCTATACCGGCCTCGCTATTGCAAGTAACTATTTGGGGGATAAACCGGCAGCCATTGAGGTCCTCGAGAAAGCGGCCCCCCGGTTTCCCGCCGACTACAACATCAACTATCTCCTGGGCAATTTATACTTCCGCGCTGAAAGATATTCCGAGGCCGAACGGCATATACTGACGGCCCTGAAACACAGGCCGTCGGCCGGCAGCATTAAGCACCTTCTGGCAAACACCTGGTCCAGCATGGGCAAATACGGCGTCTCAGACTCCTTGTATGAGGCAGTACTAAGAACCGATAGGAAGGATGCTGTGGCAATGAACAATTATGCCTATAGTATTGCTGACCGAAATCAGGTGCAAAAGAAACAGCTGCGGTATGCCCGCAAGCTGTCCCGCAGGTCCCTGAAACTGCAGCCTAAAAATGCTGCCTTCCTTGATACTTACGGCTGGATCTGGTACCGGCTGAAGTGGTACCGAACAGCCCGGAAGCACATCGCCAGGAGTCTTGATATCAGACCGGATAGTCCGGTTGTGCTTGATCATCTCGGGGAGGTTTACCGGAAGTTGGGCGACCTGGAACGGGCGGAAGAGTGTTTTGAGCAGGCTGAGCGGCTCCGTCAGGAGGAGAAGTCCTCTATGGTGCGTGTCAACGAGGAGTAAGTTGTACATGTTGCCGTTATACCCTGGCGGGAAGATCCTGCCGTGAATATATCCGCTGTCGTGCCCGTCTATGACGAAGTTGACTCCCTGCATCAACTGCATCGGGAGCTCGCCGCCGTCCTTCCCGCTACCGGCAGGCACGAGATCATCTATATCGACGATGGCAGCAGCGACGGATCGGCAGCGGCCCTTAAGGGGCTCGCCGATGGGGATGCCAGGATCAAGGTCATCTCTTTTTACCGCAATTACGGTAAGGCCGCGGCTCTGGCGGCGGGATTTGAGGCCGCCTCCGGTGATGTGGTGATCACCATGGACTCAGACCTGCAGGATGACCCGGCAGAGATCCCGGCCATGATCGAGCTGCTCAACCAGGGGTGGGATATGGTAAGCGGCTGGAAGAAGGCTCGATACGATCCCCTGAGCAAACGATTGGCGTCGAAATTCTATAATTTCGTCGTCCGGCTTATCACGGGTGTTCCCATCCACGATTCTAACTGCGGACTGAAAGTCTACCGGGCCGAAGTAGCGAAAAGCGTGGACCTCTATGGCGGATTACACCGATACATCCCGGCCCTGGTAAAGTACAAAGGTTATAAAAGAATTACAGAAAAGGTCATTCAGCACCGGCCGCGCCAGTATGGCAGAACCAAATACGGCCTGGCTCGCTACTTACACGGCCTATTGGACCTGTTCACCGTCCTGTTCATTGGCCGCTATTTTCAGCGCCCGCTCCACTTCTTTGGAATGATTGGACTCTTGCTCTCAGCAGCCGGTATTGTCATATCTATCTACCTGACCATCAACTGGTTTACGGGCGTTCCCATCGGCAACCGGCCCCTCTTCTTCCTGGGAATACTCTTCATCATCGTCGGCATTCAGTTTTTCTCCCTGGGGCTTCTGGCGGAACTCTTCGTTCAACGGCGGCACCGGGAACAGCAGCTGATGAAGGATATTTATCCCCCCGGAGACACGGCCCGCACTTCCTCGTAGGACTTTTCAGCGCCCTGCCGGGGGATTAATCCTGAGATCCCTCGGATGCCAGATCAGTGATCGTTTCAACAAAGGCCTGCCAGCTGTAGCGCCGCTTCTCATTGGTGATATGCCGGGCCATGGCTTTCCGGTTTGATTCCCCGAAGTAACCCACGATAGCCTCGGCAAGGGCCTGAGGATCGTCGGGGGGCACTATCAGCCCCGTCTTCTCGTGATGTACTATTTCGGGAAGACCACCCACATTGGTAACAATACAAGGCAGGTTGTAGTTGAGGGCGATAGAGACAATGCCGCTCTGGGTGGCTGACAGATAAGGCAGGACCGCCACGTCGGCGGCGGAGAAGTAGAGGTTCACCTCATCGTCGGGGATGAACCGGTCGGCAAGGATCACGTGGGGTGTCAGGTCAAGGGCCTTGATTTTCGCCAGGTAGGGTTCCTTATCTTCATAAAACTCACCGGCGATGATGGCCTTGGCACCCAGCCGCTCCACCACCTGGGGCAGAGCGTCCAGGAGCGTCAGCACACCCTTGTATCTGCGGATATAGCCGAAATACAGGAGCAGGGGTTCCTTGCCGAGGCCCAGGCGGCGCCGGGCGGTTTGCCTTGGCAGCCGCTTGCCAAAGTTTTCGTACAATGGATGGGGATTGTGCCGGAGCCTGGCACCGGGCTTCAGCTGCCGCAGCTCCGCTTCCACCGTCGCCGACATGCAGACAAACATATCCGTGTTGGATACCAGGAATCTGTTCAGCCACCAGTCACCCGGCCGCGGCTCGTGAGGGGCCAAGTTATCGATAATACACAGAGACCTGGAGCGGGTGTTTTTTCGCAACAGGTACGCGATTGTGCCGAAAGTGGGAGCAAAAAAGGGCATCCAGTACTTGAAGATGACCAGCTCGGGTGCCTGGAACTTCAGCCGCTGATAGGCCCTGAACCAGGTAGCGGGATTGACCGGATCCAGCAGCCGGTGGCGAAAGGCCGGATCGACAGCGCCCGCAGAATCATACTGGCTCTTTCCGGGAAACAGCAAGTGGGGGTATTGGCGGGCGAAATTGATAACCGAAACCTGGTGGTCAACCTTCAGATGATGGTAGAGCAGGGTGTTGAAATGTTGGATGCCTCCCCTGAAGGGCGGGAAGATCCCTAGCATAGCGATTTTCATCTTGCAGGCAGGAGCGAGGTCACCGCATTCAGCACCTCAGATACCTTGAGGTCCTTCATGCAGTCCTTGTCGCACGTTTGAGCGAAGTAACAGGAGCAGTTGGGAGGCTCCAGAATCTGTCCCAACCCGTACAGCTCGAATTCATGGCGGTTGAAGATGTTGTTGAGCAGCACAATTTTTTTTCAAGGGCGATCGCCATGTGCAGCGCCATGGTGACGGTAGTAACCACCAGGTCGCATTGATTGATAAGGCTCACGAACTGCTTGAGGGGCAAGGTTCCCTGGTATAAGGTGCCCGAGGCTGCCTGGATGCGCAGGTTTTTCTCGTGTTCATCGGGACCGCCCAGCAGCAGAACCCGATAGCCCCTTTTCAGCAGATCATCGGCCAGCTCCACCCAGTAGGCCTCGGGCCACAGGCGGGTGAGCCAGCGGCGCCCGCAACCGGTATTCAGCCCGATCAGAGCGCCCCCTTCGGGCAGGGACCATTGGAAGGCGTTTTCCTCGAAAGCGATGGCGTATTTTTCGCCGTTGAAGGTGTACCCGCACATATCGAAGATTTCCTGGGGATAAGACCTGGTGTTGCTCCGGCCGATATCATCGAAGAGGCCGGTTAGAAACTTGGGTTCGGCCAGTTCATTTACTGGCGCGGGGACGCCGTTTTTAAGCGTGAAGCCGAACCTTTTTTCCGCCTGAAGCCGCCGGGCCTGGGCACAGGCCTCCACGTCCTTGTCCAGGTTGATCAGGATATCAAACGGGACCTGCTCAAGATAGGTGATGCTTTCCAGTGTGAAGGGGAGTTTCCGATCAACGGTGGAAGGCAGGAACTCAGGGGAGTAAGTCAACCAGAACAGCTGGCTTTCCGGGTGGGCCGCCTTCAAGGCCTCGATCAGGGGCGTAGTGCGGATCACGTCTCCCAGGGCTCCCAGCTTGATGATAAGAATTCGTTCGGTCACCCGGTCATAGTGGGGGCAGTCTTCACAATGAACCCCTTCGAGCTTGTGATACCTGCACGGGATATGGCCCTTGAAAGGGCGGCAGTCGTAGTGCACGATCATGGCAGAGAAAATTAACCAGGCTTTGGGTACCGGGGGTAACAATAGATTCAGGTAATTTCCAATGAGAGTTGCACTAACCGGAACTTGGGAAGGGTTATTCAAGCATTTTTCTTAGTAAAGGGATAAGGTTGACGCCGCGGTTATTGAACCCCGCCA
>CAZQOY010000082.1:0-10248 GCA_964595095.1 uncultured bacterium
TCCTCCCGGAAACCCATGGCTTTCACCAGGTAATCCCGCATGAGGTGGGCGTCGCGCCGGGCAAAGTCCACCCGGGGGACGTCCTGGTGGGCATACTCGGTGATGCCGATGACCACTCCCACCGCGTCGGGCCGGGGAACGGCTGCGGCGGGAATGTCGATGTCCACATCGCTGGTGGGATAGACCTCCGCCGGTCCAGGCTCGGGAGCGGCCGGTGCGGTGTATCCCGGCGGCACGATCTTTACCTTCCCGGGCTTGCTCACCCCTTCAAAATCCTGGGCGGCCAACCAGACGCAGCCCAGCACCACCAGCAGACTAATAGATTTCAAACGCATCGGAAATGTTAATTTTCTCAGGGGTAGCAGTGAAGTAAATCATTATGCGATAACCAGTGCTCACTTCGATATCATCAGGAATACGCCAATCCAGCTGAGCCTGCTCATCGTCGTAAATAGCGTCGCTGCCGCTTTTAAGGAACCGTACGATCACTGGCCCTTTTAACAGTGCGGCCGTCACAGGTTCACTTTGTACGGCGGCCCAGCTGATAGTCTCCGAGTTGGATCGTCTCCATCTATAACCCGCTTTGGGATATATGATTTTCAAGCCATCCTCCAAAATGACGCCATTCCAGCCCAGGTTGTAGTGCCCCTTATCGCCGGCCAGCTGTACGGTGAAGGTGGCGGAAGGGCCATACAGGACCGTCCAGAAATCGGGCGACATCATGTCACCAGATGGATTGGAGAAGGTATCTACCAGGGCGGCGTATTCCTCATTCAGGCCCCGGCTGAAAATCCGAAAGGTAATGTCCTCATCCTCTGGCGCCAACACCAGCCGCCCAGCGTAACCGTCGGTAATCTGGATATTAAAATAGTCCAGGTCGTCAGCCGGATTGATAACGGCATGGATGGAAGTGTCGATAGGCAGGGGATAGGGGTAGTAGTCGTTGCAGCATTGGCCCCCAACCAGTTCGTAGGGATCCTCCTGAACATCCCGCTCCAGCCACTGGTCACCTTCATAAAAAATGAGATTCTTGATGACCCCGGGTCTGGTCTGCTCACAACCCGCCAGCCACAGCATAAACGGTAGAAAAATGATAAGTAAATAGGTTGGTTTCATTGGGTTGGAATATGTAATCCTACTTCAAAGAAAGCCTCGGTAAAGTTAGCCCACGGGCTTAGGAAATACTGCCTGGCGCCTACGTTCAACTTAATCCATCGAAAGAGGTTGACCTGCACACCCGCCTCAGCAAACAGGCCCGGGTTATTAAGGGATGATGTAGTGCTTCCCCGGGCATTGCCGATGCGAAACTGGTTGAAGCTCATACCACCACCAACCTGGAGCAGGAATAGTCCAAACACCGGCAAGGGTGTATAGGCTATGGAGAAGGAGACTCCAGCATAGTGGAGCATGATATCTTCGCCCTCGAACATCGGTTCGCCGAAGGACAGGTACTCCAGCCGTTGCTGGTCAGCCATATCGGTAAGTTTCAGGTACCAGTTGCGATACAGCAGGTTGAAGCGATAAACGAACGGCACGGCGGTGATGCGCAGACCAAACCGGCCATTGAGTTTTGGCACCAGGTCCTTGTCATTCATTACGTTCGCGGAAGAGATGTCCTTAAGGAGGTAGTAATAACCGCCGCCGCCGTAAAAGGTGATGCCGTTGCTTAATCGCTTGGTGAAACGATTTCCCACCACCAGGGAGCGGAAGAATCCTGAGAGCGTCTGGCGCGTTTGGCCTACTACCTTGATCACCAGGTTATCGGAAACCAGGGCTGGTATATCATCCAGCACCTTCCAGAGAATGCTTTTCCGGCCCGCACCAACCACGTGCCGGCCCACGTCACCAGTAACGCTACCGGCATGAATGGGGAAGGCGTAACCGCCATCTGGAGAAGCATAGAGGTCTATGGCATAAACCGCACCGGGCTCCGTATCATATATGGTGTAGGTAACCTCGATGAGATTACCGGGGAGCACATCAAAGTCCACCTTGGTGATAGACTGGGCCGACAACCCCGTAATACCGATCAGTAACAGGAAGCTCAGCTTGCGCATAACGTGATTATTGACTACCGTGCAGTCCTCTTGGTTGTCCCTGAATATAGAGTTATTTAGTGAAATAGTATAGAATTATCCACATTTGTGATACAGGTCACATGTTTATATGATACAGATCACACTTCAGCATGTTCCGAGGCAGCCCTTTTAAGACTGCCATAGGGACAGGATGGCTTAGTGGACCACCACCAGCTTCAGATAAGCCGAATTTGTCCCCGCCCGGATCTCTGCCACGTATGGGCCCGATGCCACCCGCTGCCCATTATTGTCGCGGCCGTCCCACTGCGCTATATAGCTGCCCCGGTACTGCGGCTCGGCAAGCAGCACTTTCACCTTTCTGCCCATAGCATCGTACACGGTGATCATGACATCGGAATACCTGGGGATCGTATATATGATGCGCGTATTATCGCTGAACGGATTGGGATAGTTTGGGCCAAACGAAAAAACCAGCTCCCCCTCGCTCTCCGCCGCGACGGGACCCATCGATTCCAGCATCAGCGTGAGTGTATCACTGGTAGCCGTGGCCCCTTCGTTGTCACGTACTACCACCGTCCACAGGAAGATGCCGGAAGTATCCAGATAAGCCGTTAGTTTCGTAGAGGGGCCCGCCGGCAGCTCTTTGACCACCTGCTGTCCGGTGGTGTCCAGGAGCTGCCAGGTATAGACAAGGTCATCACCGGAATCCAGGTTGGGACTCGGTGCCCACTCGAAACTGATCAGGGTATCCTTTCCGGCGAAGCGCAGGCGCTCTTCCCATTCCTGGTTGTTCGGGCCGATTCCCAGGAAGGGGCCTGGCGGATCATTTTCGGGGATAACGGTCACGGGAAAATTGCGGACTGCGGTAGCTCCGGCCCGGTCGATGACCGTCATCATGCAAACCAGCTTCCCGGACCAGTCGGGCCTGGGACGCACTACGGTAACAGGTCCTTCCCTTTCAAAGGTAAGGGGCAGAGAACCACCGCCCACGCGCGCAAACCGAAAGGTCAGATCCTTGTAGCTGTCGTCCACATCGTGGACATAGGAACGCCAATCGACATGTACTGTATCGTCTTCCACCAGGCGGAGATCGGGCAGGCGCTCCAGAGCAGGTGGATCGTTCACCGCGAGAACGGTTACTTTGAACCTATCGAAGACCACTACGCTGGTATCGCCGGCATCCCGGGCGGACACCACAAACGACCGGCTGCCGTGCCAGTCGGGGGCAACCACCAGCTCCAGCTCATCACCCCTTTTAACCAGGCGGACCGTATCGTCCTCGGCGGGACTGTATATAGTGTATTGGGTAATAACGGTGTCCTGGGCCTGGTCGGGGTCAATAAAAATCTCAGACAGCCTTCCGATAACGGAGGGGACGGCGTCTTCTTTCAGCACCAGGTCGGGGAGTGGTTCTATCAGCCGGGGCAGGTCATTGACAGGGGTAATGGCCAGCTGGAAGGTATCGGCCATTGTCTGCCCCAGCTCGTTGACTGCCTGCACTATCACCTCACCAATCCCGTGGTAGTCAGGGCTGCTGGCAGCCCTGAGCCGTCCGTCATCTTCGACTGCCAGTGTCACATACCGGGCAAAGGGATGAGAAACACGATAGGTTACCTGGTGATTGGCGTCGGCAAAGACCCTGGTCAGATCGGCCAGCAGGTACCAGCCGGGAAAATCTTCTGCCAGGGCAACGTCAGGGATAGTGTCCAGCCGCAGGAGTGGCTGGTCGAGACCGTTGCCGCTAAGGCTCACCCTGAGTTCCTGTGGTTCATCGAGGATAGTGAAGTGCAGTACCGCGGTATCGGAATAGTCCTGCATGTCGGTGGGACGGAAATAGAGCGGGATATCAAGCTCTTCGCCGGGAGCTAGGCCGAAAACCAGCGGCGGTATGGAAAATGCCGCTTCCCCTTCCTCCAGCTCCAGGGAGATACTCAATGGCGCAGCGCCCCGGTTTATCACAGCCAGGGGTTGCATGGCGGTCTCCAGGACTGGCTGCGGGCCGAAGTCCATATGGGCGGTCGAAGCGGAGAGGGGCAGGACCACCTCCGCCCTGACAGGCAGCATCAGATCCGGCAGCCTTTCCAGTCCGTAGTCTCGCTCGGACTTAAACTGCTGACGGAAAGGGATCTCTGCCTGGAATGGTCCGGCCCTGAGCGGTGAAAAGACCAGGTCCAGGTAGGCCGTATCGCCGGGGACCACTTCCGGACCAGGAGCTGTTTCGATCCACTGCGCGGGGCCTTTTACCCCCCCACGTTCCATGAATTCCATTTCACTCCCACCGACCTGCCGCCGGTTCAGGACAACTGTCTGATCCGATCCATTACCAACTGCCACGCGCCGGTGATAGCTGCCGCCGGCGATCACCGAGCCGATCCCGAAGGGATCCATACGGAGGATCAGTGTATCCTCAATAAAATAGGCTGGCTGTAGTGCCTCGCCCTGCAATCCTATTCCTATCAAGCCCTCCACTTTCCCCGTCCGGTAGGGTAGGTTTATCCGGGAGCTGAAGACACCAGCCGATTCCGGTAACCAGGTAACGGCAAGCGTTACAGCGGTTTCTCCCACTAATATCTGAGGCAGCGGCGACAACTTCACACCGGCGGGCATCACCCGGGGTGCTGGGAAAGTGATGGGGCGGGTGCCGATATTCTGCAGTACGATACGGGCCGTGTTTTCCGCACCTACGTAGCTACGGTGCCAGACTGCATCCGACGGCGAAGCAGCCAGCGGCGGTCTGGGCGTTGCCATCAGTGTGATGGTCAATGTCTCAGCCAGATTGAATTTCGGCGACTTCCAGTGTATCACCAACTCCAGCTCGTGGGTCTCCAGGTCGGCCTGGGTATAGGAAACCGGGAAGCGCATAAACTGACCCGGGAGCAGCGTCTGAAGCGGCAGGGCTACCCGTACTATCCCTTCAGGGAATATCAGTGAATCCAGGATGATCACCCCCTCACCCAGGTTGGCCAGATCCATGAAAAGGGTGCGCGACTCACCCGGCAATATCTCATCGAAAAACAGCTGATCGGTACTGGGGCTGAGCTCCGGCCCTGGCAAAGCTGCAGCAGGCCACTCCTGGAAATCCAGGTCGGTGGTATTCTTCTGGGGCGCATAGAGGAAGCCGGCCTCTCCGGCATAACCTATCAGAGGAGCCAGACCTGCAGCCAGGATAAGTACAAACACCGGGAGCCGGTGCCATTGAACCGCGGTGAGGATCATAACAGTAAAATTTACTACCTTCCGGCGAAGGAATCACCTGAAGGGAATATCAGGGAGGGCAACTAAATTTTGTAGAAATTCACCCTGCGTACAGGGAGTGCCCTTGGTTGAATCCCGATTTTCGTCAGTCCTTGGGGTCTCCGTCACCGAGAAGTCAGGCAGTGTTTAGCCTTGGGTTGAGTCTCTCCTGTACTTGAACAACTACCAAAGCAAAACCCAAAGAAGCTAATTACCTGGCAACGGTTTGCAGTTCCTCCCGTATCACTTTTCGTAGAATACTCTCGAACATTTCGTCGTGATACCGAATGTACTCTCGCAACGCTTCATTGATTAGCGTCTGGTAGTTGCCACCACCCGCTTCATGAACCTGGTTCCGAAACCAGTTCAGAATATCGGTATCGATACGAATAGTGATGCGCGTCTTTCCAGGAGGGATTTTCACAACAGCGCCACGTTCGGCATTGTCAAAATCATACTCTTTTTTGTTCATATGCTCTTATTTCTCTCTTCGTTGCAGTTCGTGCAGAGATCAAGCGAATGTCGTCATTTCTGTAGGTGTAGACCACTACCAACACCCGTCCTAGGAAATCCATTCCCAATGTCACAAAACGCTGTTCGACCGCGACGTATTGTTCTTTGATAGTTAGCGCCCATTCATCTTCGAAGACACCAACGGCATCGGCAAAGTCTACACCGTGTTTTTCCAGATTTGAGGCGGCTTTCCTCTGATCCCATCGATAACTAATAATTCAAATATATGCACAATCTGTGTACAGGTCAAGTGCAAAAGATTCCAATCTCTATAGTGTAGGAGCACAGCTACCGCTCGGCCTTGATGATCTCTTGTATTTATTTGGTAGGGGCATAACGCCTTATGCCCCTACAAGGGGAAATTTACAAGCGGTGGGGCCAATTCTGGATCATAGCCTTCTTGCTACGTTCCAATGTAGGGGCAACTCGGCGAGTCGCTCCTACATATTCAGCCGCTTGCTTGCGTCGTACGCCTCTATCTGAGCTTGTCACGTATCCACGAAGGAACCTTGTCGGCCAGCTCCGGGTAGGCTTCAACCAGGCGCATTATATCCGCCAGGTCCTTCTGTCTTTTGCTCATCCGTCTCTGTTCATCAGAATACGCCCAGACCTTGCCCCTCAGCACATCCTCCACGGTTGCCACTTTCATCTCATACCCCAGTACACTTCTGACGGTTGCGTTGCGAATGAACTCCTGATATCTGGCGTCTGTCTGTAATTGTATCCGGAGATCAGACTCGCTGCTGCTCAGATTCACGCTGTGTGCAAAATGTTCTATTTTAAAATGCTCTGCCAAGCTCTTACAGACGGCATCAATGTCAGCTACGGCCACAACGATGTCCAAATCAAGGCTTACGACCGGCTCAGCATAGGCGTTAACGGCAAGTCCCCCGACAACACAGTAGTCCGCACCAAGTTGGGATACAGCATCAAGGAATACTTGCAGAACATCCGTTTTTCCGTTTGCCACCGCGTTCAGGAACTCTTTCTTCGTCATGTTGCCTCCAATTTGTGCGACTGGCTGCGAGCAGAGCCACGCATCGTGCCCCTATGGGCTAAAATTTACAATCGGTGTGGGGAATGTGGGGAGTATCGTATTAATTTCACTAGGATGGATTGCATATCTTAATAAGGTGGCGCATCTCGGTTGGATACATAGGTAATTCTCTGTTATTCAGGTATTCAATACAAACAATCAGCTCAAAGTGATGCTTCAACTGATTGCAATGCGAATGTTTATAAAGTAAAATAGCTCTATAGGTATAACCCATAGAACCAAAAGGAGAGATACATGGCACAGGCAGAATCACAGCAAGAACTGCCAAAACCCGATCCTGGTAAGATTATTGACATACCTGTAGATCAACTCCTACTAGACTCTGAGAACCCTCGCCTTGTTTGGCGAGTTAATGGCGAGACGCAATTTGACTTGGCTAAGATTTTATGGAGCGAAATGGCTGTAGATGAGGTCGCCTGGTCCATTGCTGAGAATGGATATTTCCGATCAGAGCCGTTGTTTGTCATCATAAAGAATCCAGAAGAAGAAGACCCGAGAGAACGAGTATACATAGTTGTTGAAGGCAATCGAAGATTAGTAGCAGTGCGTCTACTC
This sequence comes from uncultured bacterium, assembly GCA_964595095.1. GTDB lineage: Bacteria > Fidelibacterota > Marinisomatia > SCGC-AAA003-L08 > TS1B11. The sequence continues at coordinate 7,399 of CAZQOY010000082.1, forward strand.
CGGGACGAGACCCTCAGGAAAAGAATTGGTGCAACTGAACTGCCTTTCATTGACTCAAAGAAAAGGGCAGGACTTGATGATCTGCCAGTGATAGTCTACGCGAGCCGTGATAGTCTCTGGACTTCTCTTGCTTTTCGTCATATTAACGGAATCAAACCATGGGACAGCTTCAGTAAAGCAAAATACGTGGCAGAAGTACATGAAAAATACAATGTGCCCCTAGAGGAAATTGCCAGAAAAATTGGAGACCGACACGCAACTGTAAAAAGATTATATCGAGGTGCCAAGCTACTTGAGCAGGCAGAAGATCAAGCGAGGTTTGATAGAGAAGATAGAGTTCGCAACCGCTTCTACTTTTCGCATCTCTATACGGCTGCTGACCAGAACGAGTTCCAACAATTCCTTGGGATTGACCCAGAAAAGTCTTTAAAGCGCAACCCAGTCCCTAAGCCAAAACTTACGGAACTTGCGGAACTTATGGTATGGCTCTACGGGAAGAAGTCACAAGGCATTGAGCCAGTTGTTCGTAAGCAGAACCCCGACTTGAACACATTAAGGGAGGTGATTAGTAAGCCAGATTCTTTGTCGGTTCTTCGAAAACGCCATTCTCTAGATACCGCTTATAAAGTTGCAATCGGTGATTGTCAAAGATTCCGCGATGCATTGAGTAGTGCAAAGCTAGAGCTACAAAACGCAAAGGCGACAGTTACGACTGGATATGCCGGTGAAAAAGACTTATATGAGATAATATCTGATATCGTCTTGTATGCAGATACAATTAGAAATGAAATGGAATCTAGATTAGATCCCACAGTACTCGAGCAAGTCAGCGCTTTGCTTAGGCGGGCAAGGACTTAATATGTTTCGACTTCCGGACGACCCCACTGATCCTTTGAAGTTAGCAGACTGGCTTGAACTAGATGCCATACTCGCTGACGATCACACTTCGAGCCGTGGCGATCTAGAGAGAGCTCTTAGAAGAGCTGCACTTGTGGAGTTATCTGACGACGAAGCAATCGAACGTATGACTCTGGAAACCTTCGAAGAATTGGACCAGCGTGTAAAGGCCGCTGAAGACGCATATCCTTTTAGTCTTGATAATGGAACACTCAAAGTTAAATCGAAATGGGTAAATTACCCTGCATACACTTTTTGTCTTTGTCTATCCCATATTGAGCTACAGCAAGATCATCGGGCGCCTAGACTATTTGAGAAACTTTCTTGTTTGGCCGCTAAAGGTTATCTACGCGGGGAAGCATTAGGTTTCGGCTCTCCACGGACGGAGCTCCCTGCTTCATTCCCCGATGCAGTCACTGAGCTATGTCAGCTATTAGGGGAAGGCGAAAGTTATCGGGATCAACCATCGCTAAGCGCGAAGGATGATAAACTTGATTTGGTAGCCTGGAAAGATTTTGCGGATAAAAATTCTAGTAAGGTATTAATGTTTGGACAATGTGCTACGGGCAAGCACTGGTCAGGAAAACTTAACGAGCTACAGCCAAGAGTCTTTTGGGATAATTGGATGCAAAAACCACTAGTAAGTCCTGAGCCGTTGAGATCATTTTTTATCCCCTATAGAGTCGAGACAGCTAGGTGGGAGAATTATGCTAGACAGGGAGGTGTCTTCTTCGACCGATGCCGGATCGCATCTTTAGCACATGGACAGGAACAGTCAGTCTATGATGGTCATGTTGCGTGGATTAAGAACGTGCTTGAGAATGTAATACAATGAGAAAGCAATCTGATTCAATAGTTGCCCATAATGTGGCATCAGTTAAATTACTCAGCCCATTCCGGTATCCCGGGGGCAAGACCTGGCTAATACCACGAATCAAGCAATGGCTGTCCCACCTAAGAACGCGGCCAGTTAAGTTTATCGAGCCTTTCGCTGGTGGGGCAGTTGTTGGTCTTACAGTAGCTGCTGAACTACTTGCCGGTAACATCACTCTTGTAGAATTAGATGATCAGGTAGCCGCTGTCTGGCAGACCATCCTCAGGGGAGATGCAAAGGGCCTAGTAGATAGGATTACCGCCTTCCATCTCACTCTCGACACTGCCAAGAGAGAACTAGAAACGACTCCTCGTAACCTCACGGAGAAGGCATTTCAGGCTGTTTTAAAGAACCGAGTTAATCACAGCGGTATTATGGCACCTGGAGCTGGGATGCTATGCTACGGCGAGAATGGGAAGGGCATTAAATCGCGGTGGTACCCAGAAGTACTTAAGAAACGTATTCTGGAAATCGCCAGGATGAAGGATCGCATCACGTTTATCAAAGCCGATGGCATTGAGGTGCTCAAGAAAAATGCGAACCGCACGAATTTTGTGTTTTTCATCGATCCACCATATACGGCCGGGGGAAAAGAGGCTGGAAGAAGACTATACACCCACCACCAGCTTGATCACGAAGAACTGTTTAGAGTAACGAATACACTCTCCGGTGACTTCTTAATGACCTATAGTAATGATGAAATAGTGCATGAACTGGCACAGCGATACAACTTTGATATCCAGGAAATCACCATGAAGAGCAACCATCATGTGCGAATGACCGAGCTGCTCATTGGTCGCGATTTAGATTGGGTCCGATAACTTCAGCGCCATAATTTTCTCCGTAAAGGAAGCACTGGTAACTTACTCCCCCTCCCCATACAGCCGCCTGAACAGCTCCCTTTCCGCTTCGGTCAGCTCCTGGCCCCGGCGGCCTTTCACGGTGGCCATGGTCTCCAGGCACTTCTCCAGGTCGTACTTAACCTTCCCATCGTTGCCCCAGGCGAAGGAGGGCACCACTCTGGGTGGAGTGACATCCCCGAAGATATTGGCCGCTACCCCCACGCGGGTGCCGGTATT
>CAZQOY010000083.1:0-10192 GCA_964595095.1 uncultured bacterium
CCGACCTGTACCTGGTCTACAACGACAACCTGAACACCGACCGCCAGCGCGAGGACCCGGCCCTGCCCCTCTCAAGCACCCGGGCGGTGCTGCTGAAGTATTCCATTACGTTCCTGCGATAGCTGGTGACTGGTGACTTGTCCGGCGCCTGTCCAGCGTAACGTAGTGTAGCCGGGTAGCGTAGCGTAGACGGATTGGTGACTGGTGAGTAGTCATTGGTGATTGGTCACTGGTGACTGGTCATTGGTCACTGGTGACTGGTCATTGGTCATTGATCATCTGTCATTGGTGACTTGTCCGGCGCCTGTCCAGCGTAACGTAGTGTAGCCGGGTAGCGCAGCGTAGACGGGTTTCGAGTTCCTAGTTCCAGGCTTGTCCGCGGTAGGCGATAGCCGTAGACGGGTTTCTAGTTTCTAGTTTCAGCCGTCAGTGGTCCGTGGTTCGTTCCAATCCAGTATCCTGCATCCAGCCCCGCCGCCCCGCCGCTTGGCGGGATTGGTCCCGCAGGAAGCGGGACTGGTGGGATTCCATCCAGTATCCAGTAACCGCATCCCATATCCAATCTTCAATCTTCAATCGACATTCGCCAATCGTCAATCGACAATGCCCCAAGCCTCAAAGCCCCAGTCCCCAGATTCCGCGCACCCGGCGCATACGGCGAAAGACGCCCCCCGCTCCTTTGTGTAATCTTCACACGCTATTTAAAACCAGCAAAACGAAAGGAGCAAAAGCATGATACCCTTCTTCAAACCCGGCACCCGGACCTACATTCTGTCAGGGGTGGCCCTGGTGAGCGCGCTGCTGCTGCAGTCCCACGCCCAGGGAGTGCTGGTACTGGCGCCCATGATCAAGCTGAGCCTGGCCTTCCTCCTGACGGTGGTCACGCCGCTGTTGCCGATATACATTCGCAAGGCCATCGCCGCCATGGAATCCGGCAAGTCGAAACCAACGACCAGCCGCTAGAGGCATTGACACATGGCATCCAACCGCGCCCATAACAAGCTGTTCGACAAGCTGGGGGTTATCAAGACCCTGGCGAAGGAGTCTGAGGCCCTGCTTCGTGCTCAGTCGCCGGACGTGGAGAAATTACTGGCCACCCTGCAGGCCCAGGCCAGGTTGCAGCAGGCTCTACTGGAGAAGCTGCTGGAGGTAATGAATCCCACCGATAAAGAGAAGGACTTGAGCGACACTTTCCAGGCGGCGGTTCAGGAGCTGCTGGAGTATTTCCAGGAGCGGGTGCGCCTGGCCGGCAAGAAAGCCGACGCAGCGACACTGAAGCACCTCCGCAAGGAGTAACGTCCGGTGCCCAGGGCAGCGGGAGGTATCGAGGCCCGGCTGGCCCGCCTGGAGGTCCGCCTTCATGCCTTCCGGGCCGACGTGCTCAAGTGGCAGCTGGAACACACCCGCTACCATGCGGCCAACGAGGGTCGGTGGGGGCTGGTAGCATTGATGCGGGAACACCCGTTCCGCACGCTGGCGGCGGGAGTGGTGTTGGGGGCAGCGGCAGTGGCGGACCTCGGAGGCCGGCAACTATGGGCACTGCTTAAAGGATGGCTTCAGTAATGTTGTACAGCTGCGAGGTGAAGGAGGCGGCCTTCAGCCTTTATTGCCAGGACCTTTCAGCCGCGGTACCCCAATTAACTTGATTTTGCTCTTGAAACCTTCAAGGAGTTAGTGTATTATACGGTGCGGGTGATTGAACATCACAAGTCCGATCCCGCCATTCTTTCCAGCGACAATCCGAAGGGGGCAATACAATGGCTAAAGTACCAGCTCACATCGAGAAAATCCTTAAGGTAAATGCCCACACCAGGTTCTATGTCCGGTGGCTTGATCATCTCGATGAGATCTACAACAAGATAAACCGGTGGATCGACCGGTCCGGGTTGGGCAACGACCGGGAAGAGATGCAGAAGATAGCGGCCTGGATCGCGCCCTACCTGTGCTCGGACCCCGACGAACGGCCTAAAATCTCCGAGATGGACGCGCAGCACTTCAAGGATGAGTGGAAGCAGATACTGGATGACCTTGAGAGCATGTACAAGAACGAGACGCTCTACGTTTGGCTGGGCATGGGCCGGAGCGACCTGGAGCGTAAGATCGCCGTCGCCAAGCGGCAGTACGAACACTATATACCAAGGCGGGGCAGCCGGCGCAAGATACTGGACCAGGGGCTGGATTTCCTGTTCTGGCGAATGGAAGATATCGGGAAAGACCGCATGGAGCAGCAATTTGCCGTCCTGGAGTTGTTCAAGACCTTCGATTTCGCCGGTTTTTCGGACATGCCAACCGCCAGGGCTTACGGCATCATCAACCGCATACGGAATAAAGCCCTGAGGCAGTCGCGGGTGGAGTTCGATCAGATGGTTGGGGTTAAGTGAGGACTTTGTCAATATCGATTGATGAATGATGAATGTTGATTGTCCGTAGTCCCTGGTCCAAGGAGGGTAGGGAGTGAGCCAGGGCGGCAGACGAGGGGGGCAAGCTTACCATAGCGTTGGCGAAGGAAATTACCGCTGGAAGTAACCTTGGTGGACCTCAGGGCAAATCTCAGCCGCCCAATGGGTTTTAAGACAAAATCAATAATAACAAACACCGTGAAAGGGACGATTATGAGAGGGCGGCATATCCGCTTATGTATTGGCCCGGTACTCATTGTCCTGGTCGCAGGCATGGGGTGTGCACAGCGGGAGCGCATCTATGAGAATATCGAAGTGGAGCGGGATGTGGTCTATGCTGTGATCGACGGCGACAGCCTCACGCTGGACCTGGCCTATTCAAAAGACCGGTCTTCGCCGGCACCGGCCATTGTCCATATTCATGGCGGCGGCTGGCGTGACGGGCGGAAAAGCACGAAATGGGCAGAGAAATTCGCCCAGTGGGGTTTCGTGGGGGTCTCCATCACATACCGGCTGAGCGGCACGGCCCTGTTCCCGGCGGGTGTCCATGACTGCAAAACGGCTATCCGCTGGCTGCGGGCGCACGCCGGACAATACTCCATTGATCCAGAGCGGATCGGCGTAGCCGGGACATCGGCCGGGGGGCATCTTTCAGCCCTCATGGGAACCTCCGGTGGGGACCCGTACCTGGAGGGAGACGGCCCTTATGCGGATTATTCCAGCCGCGTCCAGGCGGTGGTGGACCATTTCGGCCCCACGGATTTTATGCGGATGAACGACGTGAAAGGGCGTATCGACCACTTTGCGCCCGATTCGCCGGAGTCGCAGTGGGTGGGCGACCCTATCAGAGAGTACCCAGACCTGGTGCGCAAAGCCAATCCGATTACTTATATCGATAGCGCTGATCCGCCTACCCTGATCATCCACGGCGAAAAGGACGGCCTGGTGATCATTGGCCAGTCCGAGCTGCTGTACGAGGCGCTGAAAGGGGCGGGTGTTGAAACGAAGCTTGTGCGGGTGAAAAACGCGGATCACGGTTACGGGCCGAACCCGGAAGGCGCAACCATCAGCCCCGGCCGCGAAGAGATCGACGCCCAGGAGCGGCGGTGGTTTGAAAGGGTGCTGCTGGATCGGTAGGACCCGGCTACGCTTCGCTACGTCGGGCAGGCTCCTCGCCTGCGGCCCCGCATATTGCGGGACTTTTGGCGGGACTGAATCCCGCTGGAAGTGCTTAAATCCCGCTGAAAGCGGGGCGGGGCGGAGGCTCGCCGTAGGCATGGCCTACATCTACGCCGAGGCCCTACAATCGTCCGGTTAATCCGGCAACCACCGGACATTGCCAATTATGCTACGGCAAAAAGTGTTCACCTGATCGAGAGCACTTTGCATTTTGCACTTTGCATTTTGCAATTTGCATTGAAGGAAATGCTGGGCGGAACCAACAAGTTTGCGAACTTTTTCGTGGTTGAGATACCGGTCGTAATTCGTCGGTAGTTCTTCCTGGCCTGGTCAGTAAGGCCGAGCAGTACCAACATCTATGACAGTAGTGAATGTTCCTCAATAAGGATGTATATTTGGCGGTAAGAATAACCAGGACCTTACCATGCATAATCTCTATCGTATCATCCTAAATGTATTTATCATCTGCACAATATTTGCCTGTAGTAGCTCTGGGGGGCAGCAATCGGTAGAATCGCCAAGCAATAAAATAAGAATTATCCTGGATACTGATGCCAATAACGAATTGGATGACCAGCATGCAATTGCCTACATGCTGTTTAATGGCGATCTGTTTGAGGTGGAAGGAATTACAGTAAACGCAACTTCTGGCGGCGGAGACATTGCGAAGCATTTCGACGAGGCGGAGAGAATAGTAAAGCTCTGCAATTTATACCCGCAGATGAAAATATATAATGGCGCTGATGGCGATTATCAGAATATTGCGGGGCATGTAGATAAAAAAAGGTTTGATGGCAGTGAGGCTGTTGACTTCATCATCAGGCAGGCAAATGCGAAGGACGATAGAAAATTGGTGCTGCTGGCCGTGGGCAAACTCACCAATGTTGCGTTGGCCCTGAAGAAGGACCCATCCATCGGGGATAAAGTTCGCATTGTGTGGTTGGGGTCCAATTTTCCGGCAGCGGGTGAATATAATCTGGTAGCCGATACTTCGGCCGTCAATCCCGTTCTGCAATCGGATGCGGAACTTGAGATTGTTACCGTGCGGTATGACGAGGACACGGGGACGGCGGCCGTTGTCGCTTATCTCGAGGATATCAGAAGAATTATGCCGGGCAAAGGACCACACATTACCGAACCGGTTACGGGCAGACACGGTGGACAGTTCACAAATTTTGGTGACTATTCCATCGAGTTATTTGAGAAGTTTGAGGGGCATCCTCAATACCGGCCATTATTTGATATGGCAGCCGTAGCCATTTTAAAAAACCCGTCATGGGCCGAGCAGAGCAGTATCGGTGCACCAAAATTGGTCGGGCAGGGCTGGAAAGTACAAAGTGAGAATCCCCGTAAAATAATCATATGGGAGAACTTTGATAAAGTGAGTATTATGGGAGATTTTTACAAGACTATGGAGTTCTACACACTGCTGGACTAAGGATGAAACCACCCCGTTGGGGTTCAATACAAGGGCTGGCGAGTGCAGCAGTTAAAATAAAAAGCCCCAGAATCTAATCTGAGGCTTAAGTCGCCACTACGGAGCTGGGCCGGTTGGACTCGAACCAACAATCGTCCGGTTAACAGCCGGATGCATTGCCTATTATGCTACGGCCCAAATGAGATACCTGCCGCTTATACGGGGACTGATTATTGCTGCGGCTCTTTCTGAGCTTCCCGGCGCGGCAGCCTGGCTTTATTCTGATCGGGAATTTACCTTAATACTTGAACCTGGCTGAAGGCTTTTTCGTAATGATGGCTTCAATCTTTGTGGGGCAGCGGGTTCTCTTGGCCTTCACCCTCATCATCCCGCTGATCCCCCTTCATCCGTCCCAGCCCGCGGACGGAGCGGGACACCAGGGACTTGAGGCTGTCGTAGGTGGCGGCCGGTACACGGCGGAGGCTGTCCCTGGCGGCGTCCCAGATCTCCCTGGAGAGAACTCCCGAGGCGGCCGATACCAGGCCGGCCAGCAGGTCCAGGGCCTCACGGTTCACCGCTTGCCGCTCGGCAGCCGGATCAAAGGGTCTGCCCTGCAGCTTGTGGTGAAAATACCGCCGGGTCAGGAGGCCAATGCGAAACGCGGCCAGGGCGTTGGCCGACCCCTGGATGACGGCATCGGCGATAATCAGGGAGACCAGGTTGGCCCCCGGAATGGCCCCTACCACTGATGCCCCAACGATTGCGGGTCCGATCTGGGCTGCCAGGTCCACCTCCTTCCGGCTGCCGGGCCTCAAGGCTGCCTGAACCACAGCGATATAAAGCGGCAGAAGCACGCGCATGCCCGGGCGCGGGTGATACTGCCGGGCCAGGCTGCGTACCAGCCGCAGCTGAGCGCCAATTGCTACGAGGGCGTCCAGATATCCCGCCTGCGAAATGGCCGTATGGAAAAAGACGGTCTCGGCGGTGGAGGTTATTATGGTAGTAGTCTGGCTATCCAGACGTCGATAGATCGCCTCCACCAGGGCCGCATCACCGTCGGGCAGGTCGTTCAGGCTGGTAACCGGGTGGCGGCGGTGCCTTCGGGCCAAGCGAGTGAGATAACGCCGGTGTCGCCAGCTGCCCGGTTTCGGTGGACTGAATCGCCCTGTAACGGGGATCAGGAAGCAGGCGACCGACAACACACCAATAAGCAGAACAGCGGCCAGGATCAGCCCCATCAGCCAGCCGGCGGCCGGGTGCAGACGGGTGGCCAGCTGTACCAGGGGAATTCCCGCCCCGGCGATAATCACCACGAAGATCACCGCCAGAAAGAGGCTCAGGTAGATGATAGGGCGCTTCATCGGGTGGCTTGGTTTGGCATTTGAAGGTCAGGCAATGGTGTGCCCGGCTTTATCTATCGTTGCAGGGGAACCCTCCCCGGCGGATTCCACGAATGCGTTGAACTCGTCCAGCAGGCTGGCGATCTGTTCGGTGGACTGGCTCCCCATGAAAGCCCTACGCCACCCGGCAGCTCCGGGGAAGCCCTTCAAGTACCAGTTGAAGTGTTTCTTGGTGTAGTTCACCGCTCCTCGCTCCGATTTCTCGGCGCGCATGAGCTCGAAATGGTCGCGGCATACCCCGGCGATGTCGGGGAGTGTGATGGGTGTGGCTGGTCGACCTTCCAGCAGGTCGTGGATCTGCCGGAAGATCCAGGGGCTGCCCAGGGCGCCCCGGGCTACCATAATCGCGTCGCAGCCGGTGGTCTCGAACATGCGCAGGGCGTCGGCGGCGGTGTGGATATCGCCGTTACCGATGACCGGGATACAGACCCGTTCCTTTACCGCCTTGATGAGGGGCCAGTCGGCCTGGCCGGTAAAGCCCTGCCACGCCGTGCGGGGATGCAAGGCAATGGCCGCGCCACCGGCCTCCTCGATGATCTGGGCGGCCTCGACAGCCACGATGCTGGTCTTGTCCCAACCGGAGCGCATCTTTACCGTCACCGGCAGGTGGGGCACCGCCTGGACGGTGGCCCGCACCGTTTCGCGCATGAGGTCCAGGTCCCGCAGCATGGCCCCTCCCGCGCCTTTGCGGGTCACCTTGGGCACCGGGCAGCCGAAGTTCAGGTCGATGAGGTCGGGCCTGAACCGCTCCGCCAGGACGGCCGCCGACCTCGCTATGGTCTCCGGTTCCTCGCCGAAGACCTGGATACCGATGGGCCGTTCGTCGGGGGTGAAGCGTGCCAGGTCCAGCGTCCTGGCGCCCTCACGCACCACCCCGTTGGCGCTGACGAACTCGGTGTAGACCAGCCCCACCCCGTAGCGGCGGCACAGTACCCGGAAGGGGTGGTCGGTCACCCCGGCCATGGGCGCCAGGAAGACGGGGTGGGTGATATGGAGGGGGCCGATGTGCAACAGGATTTCTCTACGCTTTTATTGGTGATCTAAATAAACTTACGGCGCTGAAGTACCAGAGACCAGTCCATTGAAAAACCGCTCCACTGCCGCCTGCGCTTCCTCCAACGTATGGTATTCGGCCACGGTGACGTTGGGGTCGCCCGCGATCATGGCCGAGAGGCGGCGGCCACCTGAGGGCTGGTACAGCGCCAGGACCGGCTTGCCCTGCACGGAGGCGCGGGCCACCTCCACCCCCACACCGAAGGAGGGGATGGTTACCTCGGCCACCAGCACATCGCACTGGTTGATATAGTCTACGTCCCGCCGGTAGATGGCCTCCGGGGTGAGCTGCTGCTCGCCCTGCGCGGTGTAGGCCTGGTCGGCCACGAACTCGGTGAGCACCTCGCCGTGTTGCTGGAGATGCTCGATGATGAGGGGATAGATCTGGGCCTGCTCGCGACCACCGGTTATACTAGCGGAGAAGTAGATGCGCATGGTGTGGTGAATTTTATTACCTGTAAGCCTCTTTCCTGTGGACAAAATCTAAAATAAATACCAGCATTTTTTCTTTATCAATTGTATAAAACAATCGGTAATTGCCGATTCTATAACGATAAATTGATTTTAACTTTCCTTTTAGTCTCCTGATATTCGGCCCATGATATGGATTCTGTCTAAGAATCGGGTATATAATGGTGCTTATCTTGTTATAATATCTCCTTAGCTCCTGCGATTCCATTTTCTTCTGGAAAGTCTGGGTTTCAGCGATCTTGAAATCATTCAACGACTCGATAATTTCCCTCCTCGATATCTTTCAACGAATCCTGAAGACTGCGGATAAGATTTTTATCTTCCAGTATTTCCTGCATTTCCTCATCGGAAACGAAACTGCTGCTTTCCAGATAGGAAACAGTAGCGAACTCAATCAGATTCGATATGGTTCTTTTTTCAGCTTGAGCGGCAGATTTTATTGTCTGGTAGACATCGTCGTTTAAACGGATGGTCACGGTTTTGCCCATAAGGACCCCCTTAATTGTATTCTAATGTATTCATATGTATTCGTTGTGTCAATCTAAAAATACAAGGGGATTTTAGATTGTTCGCTTTCCGTAGTCCGTCGTCCGTTGCTTGGAACATGAAACTCGTAACTCGCAACTCGAAACTTTTAAGTAACCATGCCAGCCCTATTTCCCCTGCGGCAGAAAGCGCCAGGTGAGGCTGTAGTGATTGAGAGGGTTTACCCCAAGGTATTCTGGTGAGTTTTGGATAGTGGAGCCGGTCACATTATTAAGCCTGATGAGCAGCTCGAAGTTGGCCACCTTAAGGCCGAACTCTACATCCAGCCAGGAGACTTTAGAAACGCTGCCGGCGTAGGCGGGGTCAATCGGGGCCATGTCGGCGAAGCGCGGGTCGTTCCACCAGTCAAAGTCATTGTGGATATAGCAGGTGTTCAAGCTCACGAAGGGGCGGGCTCGTGCGCGGCGCAGGGGCAGGGTAAAAGTCAGCCCGGCCTGGGCGTTGACGCGGGTGGGAAAGAGGATAGCATCGGGGGAGCTGACGGCGGTAACGCTGCCGCGCAGACGGAGCACCTCCTTCCAGGGTGTCCAGTCAAGTGCCGCGCCCGCAGTAGTGGCCGTGCGACTATCCCCGGTGGATAGCAGCGCCAGCCGGGTGGAGACAAGACCCCGGGAGCCGCGGGCCTGAAGGGCCAGGGTGGTACGGCGCAGGAAGATCGGGCCGGGCAGCCAAGGTGTGGAGTCAAGGGTTATACGCCGCCCGAGGTGGGGATAGTCGAAGAAGCTGGTGGCCTCGGTCCCGAAGGCAATATTGCGACGATCTGAACCCACGGTCAGCCATGCTTCCGGCTCGAGCTGCCCGTTAATAAGGGCCAGACCACCGTACAATGACCCTCTGCTGTTTTCCCGGCTGGCTCCCAGGCGACTGTGACTTATGCTCACGGGTTGGTAGCCCAGGACTCTGTCGGCTATATGCCGCTGCCTGGTATCCCATTTCGCTGTAAGGTGCCAGTTTGATGTCAGACGGTAAATGATATCAGCCCCGCCCCAGATGCTCAAACTGCGGCGGCTCAGATGAGCTTGATCCGAGCCATCGGTCGTTGTGCGCAGGTCACTGACCATGCTGGAGCCATAAAGTTGGATGGTAATGGAAGTAAACAACTTTTCCAGACGAAAGCCCTGGACCCAGGTGTAGTTGCGCCGGCGATCCGCGGTGAGATTACCCCCTTCAATTACCGGCAGCCCTACCTGTTCCCGCTGGTGCAGAAGGGTGTAATTGAAATCCAGTGAGGGCCAGATGCGGCGCTGGTAGTCAAGCAGGTAATTCTGCAGGACATTGCCCTCATTGCGACTGAGGCTGGGGCCGGCCAGGCGGTGCTGGCCGGGATGACTGCGGCCGTGCCCGGCAATCATGATATTGCGGCTTTCGTCCAGCGCCACCGCGCTCCCTACCTGTACATCCTGGTAGGAGTAATCGCCCTGGTCCCAGTAGAAGTAAGTCTGGTTGTTCCGGTTCTGGTCCTGCAAAGGCGCGATGATAAAAGCAGGCAGGTCGGATGGTGGCAGCATTTCCGATTCCGGAGTGCTGCCAGTCTGGTCGGGGTGGGAAGTGCCGTTAGATTCTACTACCGCTGACGGAATAATGGCTGAAAAAATGGGTTGGCCCAGGCTTCCATCCAGGCGGGCGGCGCCTGCCTGGAGATCAGCCGTCACGAACGGGTTGGCGGCAGTGGCTACCAGGTCTGAGTGCCCCCATTCATCCCAGGGGAGGTGAAGGCGGTAGGGTTT
>CAZQOY010000084.1:0-10093 GCA_964595095.1 uncultured bacterium
TCTCGATGAGCTCTTTCTCCAGGCTGCCGGCATTCACGCCGATGCGGATGGGCAGCCCCGCGGCCTTGAGTCTCGCGATGACTTCCCGCACCCGCTCTTTCGAGCCGATATTGCCGGGGTTGATGCGGATCTTGTCGGCCCCCGCATCCACGGCGGCCAGGGCCATGCGGTAGTTGAAGTGGATGTCCGCCACCAGGGGCAGGTCCGTCCGCTTGCGGATATCGGCAAACCCCCTGGCTGCCGCCTCATCGGGCACTGTCAGGCGGACGATCTGGCAGCCCGCCGCCGCCAGGCGCTCGATCTCAAGCATGGTAGCAGCCACGTCATTAGTCCTGGTGGTGGTCATGGATTGCACCGGAACGGGCGCCCCACCCCCGATGGCAAGACCCCGCACCATGACCTGTCGTGTATGGCGGCGGCTTATAACCTTCACGCGTTCATCCCCAATCAAAGGGGGAAGTTACGTGGTAACGGTATCCAGGCCAAGGCCGTGAAAGTCAGAACTTCCCTGTAAAATCTGCCCCTTGATCCGTCAGCCCTGGTTTATTACCTCACCCCCTTCCGGCAGCTGCCGGATGCCCCATCTCCTTGAGGAGAGGGAGTTGGGGTGAGATAAAAAAACCAGCCCCAGGAACACGCCCGGGGCCGATCTTTCACAATAGCGAGCTCTATAGTAGGGTACGAGGGGTTGCAGTCCTGATCCGCTACTCCACTTTGAACTGCCCGATGAGCTCGTTCAGGCTCTGCGCCTCCCGGCTCAGCTCTTCCGCCGAGGCCGCCAGCTCCTGGGCGCTGGAAGCCGACTCCTTGGCTACCGTAGAGACCCCCTCGATGTTCTTGGATATCTCCTCGGCGCCGCTGCTCTGCTCGTTGGAGGAGGTGGCGATCTGCTCCACGGCGCCAACTACCTTGGTGATGGCCTCGGAGATCTCCTGCAGCGACCGGTCCGACTGGCCCACCAAGTCCAGCCCTTCATTGGACTGGGTCTGGATGGTATCCATGGACTCCACGGCGTTATTGATGTCGCCCTGGATACTCTCGATTATCTGACCGATTTCGCCCGTGGCGCTCACCGTCCGCTCGGCCAGCTTGCGCACCTCGTCGGCCACTACCGCGAAGCCCCTTCCGGCATCACCGGCCCGGGCCGCCTCGATGTTCGCATTGAGTGCCAGCAGGTTGGTCTGGTCAGCGATGTCCTCAATCACCTGAATAACGTTGCCGATCTCCCCCGAGCGCTTGCTCAGCTCCTGGAACTGCTTGGCCGCCTGCTCCACCGTAGTGGCCACCGTCTCAAAGCTGGTGACCGTCCTGGAGACCACCTCCCGGCCCTCGCCGGCGGTGTTGCCGGTGCGCTGGACGTTCTGGCGGGTCTCGTTGGCGTTCTTGCTGGCCTCCAGGATCATGGCGCTCATCTCTTCCATGGTAGTGGCCACCTCACCCAGCTGCGACTGCTGCTCTCCGGCCCCGGCCGCCAGCTGCTCGGAGGCGGAAGCGATCTGGTTAGCAGCGTCCTCCACCTGCCCCGAACTGGTGAGGATCTGTTTGAGCACATTCCGGAGCTTGCCGGAAGCCTCGTTGAAGGATTTGGACATGGTGCCGATCTCGTCCCCGGTCTCCACCACCACTGAGGCGGTGAGGTTGCCCTCTCCCAGGGCCGTCATCCCCGTCATCAGCTCGTGGATGGGATTGGTGAAGCTCCTGGAAATGGCAATGGCGATAAACACTACCAGCGCGGCAATCACAAAGGCGATGATGAGGATGATGTTGCGTAGGGTGTAAACAGCGGCAAAGGCTTCCTCTTTGCCGATTTCAGTGATAACCGCCAGGTCGAGGGCTTCCAGGTAGTGGTTATGGGAAAGTACGGGCAGGCCGCGGTAATCGTTGTAGATCCAGTTCTCGCAGAAATCCGCGCCGCGCTGCGTCTCGCGCCGCTCGAAAATGCGCTTGACGCCGTCGGTCTCGATTTTCTTCTTGAGGATGGTAGGCTCGCTCTCGAAGCGTGAGTTGGACCGCATGATGTGGTCCGGGCCGACCAGGTAACTCTCGCCAGTCTCGCCGAGGCCGATGCTCTCTTCCATGATGTGCTCGATCATATCCACGTTGCAGTCCACCACGTACATGCCGATAGGCTCCCAGGTGTCACGGTCGCGGATCACGTGGGACATGTGGACGCTGGGCAGGTCCAGCTCGCCGCAGTGTTCGATCGTGCTGACGTACAGGTCGTGGCACTCGCCGCCCTTGACCGTTTTCTCCGCTGCGGCCAGTGCCCCCTTGAACCAGCTCTGGTTGGCCTCGTTGACCCTGAGGCCCTTGAGGCTGATCAGGTGGTTGCCCCGCATGTCCAGGATCTTCATCTCGTTGTAGAAGCGGTGCAGTTTGGCATTGTTCTGAAAATCGATGAGGACCTCCCGGGCCAGCGTAACGGTCTCACTGCTGCGCCGTCGCGCCGCTTTGCAGAGTTTGATATAGTTCGGTGTCAGCGATATGGTGTGTACGTCGGCCATGCGGTCGTTAACCCACTGATCCAGCATCTGGGTCTTGTACTCCGCAATGCCGGCCAGGTTGGTGAAGGCCTGCTCGCTGAGGGCGGATGAGTACGTGGAATAGGGCAGCACCCCCACTACCGCAAGCGGGATGACGCCAACGGTGAGAAAGAAGATGATCAGCTTCTTGCCGATCTTCATGTTCTTGAAGATGGAAAGTACCTTACCCATGATGGTACCCTTTCATTTTTGCTCGCTTGTTTTTCTGTAAGTAGTTCATACCTGAAGTTATGTATTCAGGGCGCTCTGAAGCACTCACCCCCTTCACTCCGTAACTCCCTCTCTCTCTTTGAGGTTTATCCCGCAGTATGCGGGGAGAGGGGGAAGGGGGGTGAGGTAGAAAATTCAATGCACCTTTCAAGGTTAATAACCCAATTTAAAAGCTGAACGTGAACTCTAGCGCCGCACCGGTGAACTTGATGGTTTCCCCGGTGGCATAATCGTAATCGCTATCCATGCGGAACTAGAACAGCATCCCGGCGCCGTCGGCGATGCCGTAGGACGGGGAAAAGGTGGTGGAGCTGCTCTTGCCCCAGGCGTCCTGCCGGAAGGTGATCCCGAAGTCGCTTATGCCGTAGTTGAGCATCACCAGCCAGCCCATCTTGGTCGTAGCGTTGTCCTCGAAGGTCTTACCCAGCCACTGGTTGAATTCCAGCCCAATAGTCAGGTTGGGGACCATGGTGACCGTGGCGTCCAAATCCAGGACCAGAGCGTCGTCATTGTCGTTCTGGATGGCCGACAGCCCGTCGGCGATGCCCTTATCGTGTTCAAAACCCACACGCACGCCAAAGATGAGATTGCCGTCCTCGTTGACGTTGACGTCCCAGCCGTTGGCCAGGTACATGACTACATCGAACCCGCCGAGCAGGGTCTGCGAGATCGAGAGCCCGGAGAGGTTAGTGGGCAGGGCGTTGTCGAAGACCAGCGAGTGGGAGAACTGGTACATGTCCGGGGGGTCCAGCAGCTCGAAGCCGATGGGGGCGTTGAACTGGCCGAGGGTGAAGACGGGGGTGGCCACGCCCTTCACGTTGAACATCTTGAATGAAACAAAAGCCTGCTCTACCTCGGCTATAGGCTGCCCATGCTCTTGAAAAAAGCCCAGGTCGGCCTGGACATGGACCCCTTTGGCCAGTTCCTTCTCCACGTCCAGGCCCACCACGTCGAAACTGAAGCCCAGGCTGGTCAGCGAGTCGGTCGGGATGGTAATGCTGGCGTCTACGAAGCCGCTGATATGCAGGCCATGCTGAGCGTTTAGCTGCCCTGCCAGTGCGAAAAGCGTGACCAGGGATATAGTCTTCCAATTCATGATACTATATTCCTTTTGCATCCACATATACCTTATCCCACGCGGTCACCCCAATTGAGCTCCTCCAAGGCTATTAACCTCCCTGCGATTAGTGGATAGGTAATCGCGGCACTGGTTTATACAGCCCATATCTACCTGCCTTTCGGCGATAGAGGGCGGAATTTATTATATAATATTTAGCTGAACAAGTCTAATCAGGCAAACGCAATGTCTATTTCTTCCGGTCGTTTATATAAAAGAAGATGCTGATGCACTCTACGTAATAAAATCATCTCCGCGTCTTCAGCGCCCCTGCGGTTAAACGCAAAAAGGCCCCCTCACGCTTCGACCTGGCATGAGGGGGCCTTTCTTATCGGGAGCCCGTCTGCCCCATTCACACAGACGGTTGGCTCCCTACTCGGGAGGAAGCTTGTGACCGCAGGATAGTCGGCACTTCCAGATCATCGCCGAACACCATCACCTCCTCTTCCTCGCCATCTACCACGGCCATATTTTCACCATCCTTCGGTGCCCTGCGGCGCAGGCTGAAGAAAGGTTCTAGATCGCGCCGATCGTGGATGCCGGATAGATTAGCCTGTTCCGGGACAATGCCTGCCACATTCGCCGCAGCCGGCAGCTGGTCCTGGGGTAGATTAAAGCCAGTGGCGATAACGGTGACCCGGAACTCATCAGACAGGTTGGGATCGATAACGGCGCCGAAGATGACATTGGCATCCGCGCCGGCCTCTTCGTTGATGATGGAAGTGGCGTCATTCACCTCGTGGAGGGTCATGCTGTAGTCGCCGGTAACGTTGACCAGGAGTCCCTGGGCACCCTGGATATTGCAGTTCTGCAGCAGGGGAGAGGAGATGGCCTGCTGGGCCGCCAGGATAGCCCGCTCTTCGCCGCGGCCGATGCCGGTGCCCATGATGGCATCGCCCATGTTCAACATGATCGTCCGCACGTCGGCAAAGTCCAGGTTGATCAGGCCGTGAATGTTGATGAGATCGGAGATGCCTCTGGTGGCCTGGTGGAGAATGCTGTCGGCCAGCTTCAGGGCGTCGGAAAAGGTGGTATCCGGATCGGTGATCCGCAGGAGAGTCTCGTTGGGGATCACCAGGGAGGTGTCACAGTACTGGCGCAGCTCCTCGATGCCTACCTCCGCCCGTTGGGCGCGTTGTCGTCCCTCGAAGAGGAAGGGCCGGGTAACAATGCCCACAGTGAGGGTGCTCAGTTCACGGGCAATGCGGGCGATGCGCGGTGCGGCGCCGGAGCCCGTGCCGCCGCCCATACCCGCGGTGATGAATACCATGTCGGCACCCGACAGGGCCTTCTCGATGAACTCGTGGTCCTCGTCGACAGCCCGGCGGCCGATGTCGATATCCGCTCCGGCACCCAGACCCTTCGTGAGGGACTTGCCGATCTGGATTTTTACCTCGGCCAGGTTGTTGTCCAGGTCCTGGGCATCGGAGTTCACGGCGATAAACTCCACGCCCATCAGGTTGTCTTCAATCATCCGGTTGATGGCGTTGCCGCCGGCTCCACCTACTCCCACTACCTTGAGCTTGGCCTTCATCAGGTCGTAATCGTCAAATTCGAAGAACATGATCGGTCTCCTCTCCTCGGTTAAAACAACTCTTTGAAAAAGCCTTTCACCTGGCTTCCCAGGTTTCTGAGGAACGTGGCGACTCCTCCGGGGCGTTTGGACATGCCGTAGGTCTCTTCGTAGTCCAATCCGTAGAGCAACAGGCCGATGGCGGTGGCGTAATCCGGTGAACTTACCATGTCCTCCAGACCGGCCACGTGCAGGGGATAGCCGATCTTTATATCGGCGTTGAACACCTCACCGGCTTTCTCCTCCATCTCCTTCAGGAGCACACCGCCACCAGTGAGCACAACCCCGAACGTGAGTTTATCGCCCACCTCGCTTTTGCGAACCTCATTGCGGCACAGTTGCAGGATTTCCTCCATACGAGGCTCAATGATGGCTGACAGGCCGCGCCGGGTAGTACTCTGAGGCTGGCGGCCCGCAATGCCTTCAATAGTGATCTCGTTGTCTTCCACCATGGCCGGGAATTTGGCATAGCCGTATTCCTTCTTCAGCTCCTCCGCCTTCTGGAAGGTTGTGTGCAGAATCTGGGCAATGTCATTGGTGACCCGGTTACCGCCGAACGGGATAACAGCCGTATGACGCACCCCGCCGTCATAGAAGACGATAAGCTCCGTGGTGTCGGCACCAATATCGATCAGCACTACCCCCTGGTCCTTCTCCGTCTGCACCAGGACTGCGGCGGACGATGCCAGGGGAGCGAGAACCAGAGCTTCTACGTACAGGCCCGCTGCTTCCGTACACCGCATGATATTCTGGGCCGCCGAACTGTCAATAGTTACCAGATGAACCCTGGCTTCCAGACGATGGCCGATATGACCGAGCGGGGTCTTTATGCCGCCCAGCTGGTCCACTTTAAATTCCTGGGGCAGTACATGCAGAATCTCCCGTTCACTGGGCAGAGTGATGGCCTTCGCCTGTTCCAGAACCCGTTCTACATCGTCCTCGGAAATCTCCTGAATATCGGATATGCGGGACTCACCGCGACTCACGGTGATGACCCCGGTATTGTTAATGCTGCGGACCTGCTCACCGGAGAGGGCTGCGTAGATACCATCCATCTTCACGTCAGCCTGGGTCTCCGCTTCCTCGACCGCTGCCTCGATGGAGGCGATGGTCTCCTTCACGTTCACCACCATGCCCTTGCGTATACCCGTGGAAGGGGCATGTCCCACACCCAGGAGCGTCAGCTTGCCGTTGTCGTCTACTCGCGAGATAACAGCGCAGACCTTGCTGCTACCCACATCCAGAGCAGAAATCAATCTTTGCTGTGTCTCATGCATTGTCATCGTCCTAAGCCCGTTCACGTACAATTACCTGCCGCTCATAACGTAGATCGATATAGGAATAGTCCCTAAGGCTCCGTTTTCCCGAAATAGTGAGTATGAACGCATCCAGCATGGCGATGCGCCGCTCCAGATCCTGACCACCCAGATGAACCGCCGTTGAGGTTTCCGCCATATACAGGGTGATTTCTCCATTACCAGTAAAAACCAGTTCACTGAGATCCCGATACAGGTTCGGAAAGAACACGTGGAAGTAATTGAGGATCTCCCAGGCCTGCCTGAGCTGCTCGTGTTCTCTAACATGGCCGGCTGCCAGGGCGTTGAGGGTTGAATCGGCCCCTGAAACGGTGGGCAGTTCCAGGTCGAATCGCCGGTGACGGAGCGGAAGGGCCTCCCCTTCGGCGGTAAGGATGTAATATTCCGGTGCAGCCACATAGGCCATGGGCTGGTTTTCGATTATGTCGATGAAAAGGGTATGAGGGAGCTTTCGCCCCAGCCTGACGCCGTATACGTAATTGAGCACCTCAACCCGTTCCTGGATAGCAGACAGGTCAACTTCGAATACGCTCCCGATGAGAGGGAGAGCCATGGCGTCCACTACTTCGGCCCGGGTCAGGATATTGTTGCCCCGCACCTCAATATGCCTCAAATCGAACAACCCCATTGCGCGGGTGTAGCCGAGAATACCCGTAGTCAGAAACCATCCCACTACCGATATTATCGACGCTGTCACCACCAGACGGGCCCATTTCCCCAGGCGTCTGAGACTGTATGGATTTTTATCCGTCAAGTCCTGCGTCCTCCCAGTATCCGGGTTGAAATCCCAGGGTTCTGATCTCCAGCTCCATCTGAGTGCCGAACTGCTGTTTGACCGCCCGGGCGGCCAGCTTGATCAGGAAGGCAATATCTTCGGCGGTAGCTCTGCCGCAGTTAATGATGAAGTTGCCGTGTTTGGTGGATATCTCGGCATCGCCACGCCTGGTACCCTTCAGTCCGGCTTTGTCGATAAGCATACCAGCCGCCACATCTGACGCCGGGTTCTTGAAGACACTTCCCGCTGACCGCTGTTTCAAAGGCTGGCGGGCTTCCCTTTCGTTCAGGAACCGCTCTTGTAGATCAGCGATGGTTTCCGGGGAGCCGGCGTTAAAATGGAACTCAGCTTCCAGGATGATCTCGTCCTGGTGGAAGCCGGAGCTGCGGTAGCCGAACTGCAGGTCCTCCCGCCGATAAACCTGCTCCTTTCCATCGAGAGTCAAGGTACGTACCCGGTCCAGGTAAGTAGAGATTTCCCCGCCGAAGGCGCGGGCGTTCATTACCAGGGCTCCGCCAATGGTCCCCGGTACGCCGACCAGGTTCTCGACCCCGGTCAGCCCGGCTTGAAAGCATTGGCGCACCAGGTAGCCGAGCGCAACCCCGGCCCCGGCCGTCACCCTGCCGCCCTCGATATGGAAGTCGTTCAGGCGGTCAGCCAGGGAGATAACGATACCCGGCACTCCCGTATCACTCACCAGGCAGTTGCTACCCGAACCCATGAAAGTCACCGGGAAATTTTTCTGTGAAGCAAGCCTGAGTATGCGAGCCAGTTCTTCGCGATCTCCCGGCTGGAAAAAGGCCTCTGCGGGACCACCGATCCCGTACGTAGTATGTCGGCTGAGAGGCTCATCAAACAGTATTCGGCCTTTGCTGACACAGTCACTGATCGCAGTACGCTGCCTCGGGTCCATTATTGATCCGGTGTTCCGGTTGCTGCCCCGCGGGCGATAACTTCGGCATAGGCGTTTCGAATTTTTTGGTTGTACCGGGTAATATCGCCAGCACCCATGGTAATGACCATGTCACCCGCCTTGATCAGGCCGGCCACCGTTCCGGGCAAATCGTTCTTGTCCGGGGCATAGATAACCTGCTTGTGGCCGAAGCCTACCGTATCGTTCGCAATCAACTCCCCGGTGATCCCCTCGATGGTGTCTTCCCTGGCCGGATAGATATCGGTAACAACCATTACGTCGCTGGCCAGGAAGCTGCGGGCGAAATCTTCGTGGAAGTCCCGCGTGCGAGTGTAAAGGTGAGGCTGGAAGACAGCTACCAGCCGCCGGTCCCATCCCTGGCGGGCCGCCTGGAGAACTACGGCCACTTCCCGCGGATGGTGAGCGTAATCGTCAACGAAGATGACGTCGCCGATGGTCTCGGTGATCTCAAAACGGCGGTTCACGCCGGTGAACTGGGCCAGGCCTGCGAGGGCCTCTGCCAGAGGCACTTCCAGCTCCAGGCCCACCGCCACGGCGGCCAGCGCGTTCTTGACATTGTGCTCACCGGGCACCTGCAGCTGTACCTGGACCGGTTCTTCGCCGGGGACGACCAGTTCAAACTCAACGCTGGTCTCATGGTAGGCCGCCTTTCGCGCCTGAACGTCCGCCTGGGGTGCCAGACCATACGTAGTAACAGGCCGATGGAGCTGCGGTAGGAGCGCCTGAATGTTGGGTTCATCCAGACAGACCACTACCCGGCCATAAAAGGGCACGGCGTTGGCAAATGAAGCAAAGGCCTGGCTGAGCTCGTCAAGGTTCTCGTAGCAGTCCAGGTGCTCCAGGTCAATGTTGGTAATCACCGCCACCGTGGGCCGCAGGGACAGGAAGCTGCGGTCGAACTCGTCGGCTTCCACGACGATGATATCTCCCTGTCCGCGGCGGGTATTGGTGCCCAGGCTTCTCACAATGCCACCGATGACCATGGTAGGATCACGGCGGGCGGTGGTGAGCATCGCCCCGATCATGGAAGAAGTGGTGGTCTTGCCGTGTGTTCCTGCTACCGCAATGCTGGTTTCGGCGACCTTGAGGAGTTCGCCCAGCATCTCGGCCCGCCGGATGACCGGGATATTGCGGCTGCGGGCAGCTTCGATCTCGGGGTTGTCAGGTCTGACCGCCGAAGAATATACCACCATATCGCAATCGTCGATATTTTCCGGATGGTGCCCCTTATAAAAGCGGATGCCGGCCTGTTCCAGCTTGTCGGTGATTTCCGAGCGGCGCAGATCAGAGCCGGAGATCTTGAAGCCCAGGATATGCAGCAACTCGGCCATGCCGCTGATGCCGATACCTCCCAGGCCGATGAAGTGAATCTTTTTAATGCGACCGAACATTATTCCTCAGCCAACTCCAGGATATGCTTCACGATGGTTTCGGTGGCATCGGGCTGGGCCAGGCTCTGGGCCCGTTTTCCCATGGCCTCCAGCCAGTCCGGGTTTTTAATGAGCCGTTCGACCTGCTTCTCCAGCGTACCCCGGGACAGCTCGCTCTGAGGGACCAGCCGGGCGGCCCGTTTCTTTACCAGGACCTGGGCGTTCAGGGTCTGATGATCGGCGGCGGCGGTTGGC
>CAZQOY010000085.1:0-10081 GCA_964595095.1 uncultured bacterium
TTATGCGGGTCGTGAATGACCTGATTGAACACGGGAAGGTAACCCGCGCCTACCTGGGCGTGATCATTCAGGATGTAGATGCGTCCATGGCCAAGGCCCTGGGTATGAAGAACCCTGAAGGGGCCATAGTCAAGGAGGTACAAAGCGATACGCCGGCGGAAAAGGCGGGCATTAAGGTGAAGGATGTAATCATCAGGGTGGATGACACCGCCATCCGTGACAACTCGCACCTCAGGAATGTGATTTCATCCTCCCGGCCCGGTGATCGGCGCCGGATTACGGTTATCCGTGACGGTAAGGAAAAAACCATTACTGTAAAATTAGACGAATTGCCACTGGTAGAAACCCTCGCAGCCCGGGATGATGACCGGGATGAAGAGGCAACAGTACCGAGCCGTACGGGTTTTTCCGTTGCCGACCTGGACAGCCGGGAAGCACAACGATTTGATTTACGGGTTGATGACGGCGTGCTGGTGACCAGAGTCAGCCCGCGCAGCAGGGCGGCCAGGGGCGGCATACGGCCCGGCGATGTGGTGGTGGAAATCGATGACCAGAAAATCAGGAATCTGCGCGACTATCGCCAGGCCCTGAAAGGGTATAAAAAGGGTGATAATGTCCTGCTGCGGGTTGTCCGGGGGGAGATGTCCCGGTATGTCGGCCTGGAGCTGAGCTAGGACTTCGGACTACTCAAACAGAGCCCCCTTCCACTTGCCATTGGGGTATGAGCCATGTTAGTGTAGGACCTCCCTTGGAAGTCTGCCGTGATTATTGCTCACGCTCCCTAAAAACCGGGGGCAACCCTTGCCTACTCACTAACTTATGCCTGTAACCCAATCCTAATTTCACCGGGAGGAGACGCCATGCAGGACCTTAGACATATCACGGGCATTTTAGTCATCCTGTTTTCAGGCGCAGTTATCTTTGCCGCCGGTACCGAACCATCCAAATTGAGGCCCGTGGCCACCTACTCCATCGTGGCCCGGGATTCGGCCACCGGACAGCTGGGTGTGGCCGTGCAGTCCCACTGGTTCTCGGTAGGTTCGCTTGTAACCTGGGCCCGGGCCGGCGTGGGCGCTGTGGCTACCCAGTCGTTTGTGCTGGTGGACTATGGTCCCGACGGACTGGCGCTCATGGAAGCGGATGTGGCGGCGCCGGAAGCTCTGGCCCGGCTAGTTGAAGGGGACGAAGGCCGGGCCGTGCGGCAGGTAGCCATGATTGACGCCGCCGGCAACGTGGCGGCCCACACCGGCGAGCGGTGCATCAAAGCGGCCGGCCACTATGTCGGCGATGACTTTTCCGTCCAGGCCAACCTTATGCTCAGCGATCAGGTCTGGCCCCGCATGAAGACCGCGTTTGAAAACACCACCGGGGACCTGGCTGACCGTATGCTGGCTGCCCTGGAGGCTGCCGAATCGGTCGGCGGGGACATCCGCGGGCGGCAGTCGGCGGCTATGCTCATCGTCTCCGGCGAAAAACAGGAGCAATCCTGGCAGGGAGTAATTATGGAGCTGCGGGTGGAGGATCACCCCGATCCCCTGGGCGAGCTGCGACGTCTGATCAAGGTTCACCGCGCCTATGAATACATGAATGCCGGAGACCTGGCCGTAGAGCAGGGCGATAATGAAGGCGCGCTAAGAGAATACAGCGCCGCGGAGGAGCTGTTCCCCGACAATCTGGAGATGAAGTTCTGGCATGCCGTGGCCCTGGTCAATATGGACCGCCTGGAGGAATCCTATCCCCTTTTCCGGACTATTTTCCGGCAGGATCAAAACTGGCGGGTACTGCTGCCGCGGCTGGTGCCCAGCGAGTTAATTGGGCAGGAAGCCGTGGATAAAATTCTCAAGGAAGTGAAATAGGTACAACTCATGAGGTGAGAGAGCGAAGACGGTGCTCCTCTCACCCTCTCCGCCACCTCAACAAAATCTTCGAGTACACAGGATGAAAATTCGCTATTATATCGACCCGGATACGGGCTTGCCTCACATCTACAAACACAATGTAGATGAGACTGAGATTGAGGATGTTCTGAACAGATCGGAGGAGGATCGGCCGGGACGTGAGGGTTCTCGAGTCGCCATTGGCTTGACAAGAGCCAGGCGATATGTGCGAGTCATTTACGTGCCTGATCCGGAACCAAATAGTGTTTTTGTCATCACAGCATATGAGCTAACAGGTAAACCTCTAATCGCTTATCGGCGCCGCAGGCGCAGGAGAGGACAATGAAGCACAATAAGTTTCCATCAGGGTGGGATGAGGAGAGAGTCCATAGGGTTCTTCAACACTATGAAGAGCAGACCGAAGAGGAAGCAGTAGCAGAAGATGAGGCTGCCTTTGAAAATCAAAGCCAAACCGCAATGGAGGTTCCCAACGAGCTGGTTCCTATTATCCGTGAAATCATTGCCAAGCATGAAGTAGAGAGTGAGGGCTCATAACGCTGGATTTACAGCCAATTCCAGACTTTCGCGGTCTAATCTATACCTACTCCGGTTGAACTGCACAGCACCACAAGTCTAAAATAGGCCGTGGCCCTGGTCAATATGGACCGCCTGGAGGAATCCTATCCCCTTTTCCGGACTATTTTCCGGCAGGATCAAAACTGGCGGGTACTGCTGCCGCGGCTGGTGCCCAGCGAGTTAATTGGGCAGGAAGCCGTGGACAAAATTCTCAAGAAAGTGAAATAGGGCCTGCCGGCTAATCCATCGGTTTTTGAGTGCCCGTGAAGCTCCCCTGGGAGATAGACAGAGGGTGCTTAACCGACAGATGTTTATTCACGAGTCGACAAGCCCTCATCTATGGGGGCCGGGGCCCTCGAACCCATGCGCTCAAGCAATACCAGCGGTTTTGGATAAGTGTCCGAGACCTGCTTTAAGTACACTCCCAGGGCGTCTACATTGTGGCTTTCAATATAGTGCTCCAAATTACGCAAGGCGCCGTTTGCGTAACGGGTATGGAGAAAGAAATACTTCACCACCGCCAGAAAATATGCCCCTCCGTAGAGGTCCCACAGAATCGAGAAGCGGATAGTGTTAACCAGGACGAATGCGTTCAGGCCGTTGCGTATATCACCGGCATAAAACTGCCCCAGTCCGGGAACGAGTTTTGACATACCTGTGGCCAAAATCACCGACTTCTGGGGCACCTCGCTGATCCTTTCGACATCCCGAGCCAGTTCCCGGGCACACTCCAGCTCGCAGGCGCCCAATTGCTCCAGCCCCTCCGCCCAGTGTCCCTGATAGATGTAGGACCAAGCCTGGATATAAATCAGCTGCTGAGCCTGCTCGGAGGTAACCATAGGCCGAAGGAGGGTAAGGGTTTGGCGCATTTGCTCGTAGTCGTAAGCCTCCCAGCGGATCCGGGCCAGGAGAATCAGGTTATCACGGTCATGCGGGGAGGCTTCATCGTTGGACACGGCCTGGATCAGCACTTCTGCGGCCTGGCCGCCCCGTCCCCCGGCATGATAGGCCCGCGCCAGTTGGTGCAACAGCTGATCCTCGCTGTCATACCCTCCGAAATACAACTGGCGCTGATATTCGGTGACCGCCTCAAAGTAAGCCCCCTGGCGATATAAATAGTCCCCCAGGCTGGCGCCGTAAAGGGGACCTGCCAGCAGGAGCCATCCGGCGAGAACTACCGGGCGAGCCATTGCTCCGGATAAGGGTGCTCCAGGACCGGATCCAGCTGCCCCAGTCTGGCCCGCCATAGAGCCTGTCGCTCCTGGAAGTCGATCCTGGCCCCTATGTAGCTGCCGTAGATGTTCCCCAGGTAAAAGGACACCGCCAGCGCAGTGGTAGCCAGACCGGAAATCACCCTTTCATGGGCAAAAGCATTATGGGCTACATAGCCGCTGAGGACCGTCGCTACAAAAGCGTATAGCCCGTCCAGGCCCCTTCGGTTATATACTTTCCCCAGGCCGGGGATCACCGTGGACAGCGTCGCCGCTACCCAGGGCCGCTTGGGACGCAGGCCTTGTCGTTCCTTTTCCAGCGTCAAGAAATGCACCCTGAGGCTGTCATTTTTAACAATATCAAAAAAACCACTATCTAAGGAAGCGAAATCCAGAGCCACCCGGGCCGCATAATGGTAATAGAAGGTTTCCTCTTCCGGGTTGCCACTTGCCGTAATCCGTTCCCAATTCTCCCCCCGGGCCAGGTTATGCAGCAAGGCCAGCCGGGCACCGGCTGCCAGCCGGCCGTTGGCTTCAGCGGCCAGCGCTTCAAAGGCCTGGGCAGCAAGGTCATGACGCCCGCGGAGCTCGTGGCACAGCCCGACCTTAAACCGGGTAGAGTCGTCATTCCCTTCAACCAGATAAAGATACCGCTCGTACTCCCTGGCCGCCCGCAGGTAGTCACCCCTGGCAAAGAGGTAGTTACCAAAGGCTTTCAGGCGGGCAGGGGTGAAGAGGTCTGCTTCAGGCTGGGCATTAAAACAGACAACGGTAGGTAGCAGTAGTAAAATAAGGCGCATGAAGGAGGATTGGGCTAACGGTCCCTCTCCCTGGCGGCTGCGACCGTAGCGGTTTCGAACCTGTAGGTTGACAACGGATCAACAAATTTTTCGCCATCGAAGGGATAATAAAAATAGGCAAAGGGATTACACCGCAGGAGCCGGTCAGCCGCCAGCAGGTAACCCTTGACACTCCCAAACTCACGGAGGGCAGCAATGGCGAAACGTGAACACGACGGGTGAAACACACAAGACGGCAGGTCCTGGGTGGAAATCGCCTCCTGATAAATGCGGACCCACACCTTCAGGGCGTCCTCCAGGAGACCAGATTGCGTTCCCGCCGGGGGCATCTCTGGTTGGACTTCCCGCTCAGGGGGTGCCTCCCAGTACCGGTTCGCGGGCGCCGGCAGTTGAGCGAGAAGGCTTTCAAGGAGCAACAGAGTAAAGGTTGCCACCCTCAGGGCTGGTTTACTTCCGGAGCCCTTCGGCAACCTCGATCTCCGTCATGGTCCTGCCCTGGAAGGCTTCCATTGAAATCGAAATAAAAGGAGAAATATTAACGCAGGGTATAAGTAACTGCCATTCCTTATCACGGATTCTCCGCTCACCCAATTCGGTACCTATCCTCGGCCCAAGACAGCTAGCGAAAAACCCTGGGACCCCGTTAGTCTTCCCACCCGTACCTAAGGCCATATAGCTCCTCAACACCATTATAATTACCGATATGGGATTTCCAACGGTATAAATTGCCAAAGCCGCTCCCGGAATACCGAGCCATTCATTGAAGGCTATCTGCTTTCCCTCATTCATTTCCAGCCCTACGCGGGGACCGATACAGGCACTGGCCAGGCAGGGCCCGAGTCCGCCTTTACCACGAGCATAGAGGCCTGGAGCCAGTATGGGAGCCGGGGCAGGAGTCGGTACACGCTCCTCGACATCTGGTGGGGGCGGCTTTTCCTCGCCCGACAGCCTTGTAGCTAGTGCCCGCATCCCGATCGTAAGCATATCGTTAATCTTGCCCTCAAGATCATAATCGGCAACCATGATGACCTGGCTCGTTTCCACGTTCACAATCCGGGCCGAGGCGGTATACATGTCCCCTACTTTGCTGATACTGCCCCCCACCATCATCTGGGCTCCCAGCAGTTGGCCCACTTCCACCAGGCATTCATCGCTGGTGCAGCCGGTTAGTTGAAAGTCCTGCTCAGTGAGAATAGTTTCCATCATCCCCCGCTCAACCACCTGAAATACCTCAAGGCGGAAAAGCTCGTTCCGAAGCCGGTCCGTTAGAGCGGCCACTTCCGTCTGGCTGATCCCCCGTCCTTGAAAATCCAGTACGGCAATGGTGGTCTTCTGGGCTAAAAGGGAGGTCCCTGATGTCAGAAGGGCAATCAATAGCAATGCCCGGTGTGCAGTTGTGCAAAATTGACGCTGTAGCTTTGGCATGATTATCGTTCCTCCCCGGTTATTTCAACTGGGATAATGTAAACCTGCGTAATTCGAAATAAAACCATTGAATAATAGTGTTGGAAAATACGACGAGGATGCCCGGCAAAGAAGTCATTCACCGGCCAGACCGCATCCCGGCCGGGCTCGTTTACTCGGTTGGCCGCTGAGCAAACGCCTGGATCCCCTCCCATATATGCTCGGGATCGATGTGGGATTCCTGCACGATCTCCTCCACCGTGCCGCCGGTCCGCCAGCGGTTGTCCCAGTCCGGTGTCAGGGCAAATTCCCGCAGGCGCCGATGCCCCACCCAGTTCTGCATGAGCCGGTAGGCCTGATTGGAGACGATCATGCTGTTGTCCCAGTCCCACGGTGAAAGGACCTGCTCCCGGTAGGTCTTTGACTGCAGCTGGAAGAGCCCGTAGCTGACGGCGGCCACTATTTTGAGGTTGGGCCCCCGGTCCCGGATGCGGTGGATGAGGGTTACTACACTATTGGTGGCGCTGGTGCCCCGGACGATGAGCGTTCCTTCTTTAGGCCTGCCGGGATCGTAGTCCTTCATGATGTAGGCTCCCCTCGCAGCCTCCAGATAGGAGGGGATGCCCAGGGCCTCCCTGTCAGGTATTACAATTGGGGGGCGGGTAAGGTGCAGGGCAATGATGGGTACATCGGTGGCCAGCGCGGTTCCTAAGGCTGGGGCTACCTCGTTGTGTTCCCAGGGATGCAGGTTGATGATCTGGCCGTCGGGGAACAGCTGGGTAACGCCGGGCGCAAAGATACCGAAGTGAGTACGGCTGTCATCGGCGGTTTCCGGTCCCGAATGGCCCGCGATCCACAGGATGCGACCTACCTTGAGCTCTGAATCCTGGGCTACCTGGCTGAACAGCCGGAGAGGACCGTACTTAAGGTACGAAAAGGAACCGTAGGTGCTGCAGGCACCGAGGAAACCCTTGAAGTCTTCATCTGGAGTTCCGGAAAAGTTAACCGTGGTCATGCCCGCCAGCAGACCCGCATTAGTGAACTCGGTGATGGCCTGCGGCAGCAGGGCACCGTGAGTGTGGTCGTCCCGGTGGTACCAGCCAAAGCCTTCGAAGTTCTCCCAGTTCTTGGCGAAACCGGAAATGTTGGTGGAATCGGCCAGGTCCGCTGAGGCGGCGACAAAGATGGGTACCCCGCAACGATCGTGACTGAGCTTATTGACCCACGCCCCGAATTTGGCCAGTGCCGCCCGGTTCGGTGCTTTCTGTCCGGGCTCTACAAAGAGCTCCCCGGGGTAATCCTCAACTTTCTTGAGGATCTGCTTGGGCAGCTTGAAGTTCGCTCCAGGAATATACCCTTCCAGTTCTTCGGGCACCGAATCACCCAGTTCCACCAGCCTTTCGGCCAGGAAGTCCACCAGCTGCTGATTATTCCGCATTACCGACATGACCCGTGAGAGGTGGCTGGCCGACTCCTCGCGGAACTGGCGGTCATCAGTGGGGCGCGGCTCCCCGAAGTTCTCGAATGCCACACCGTAATTGTTAGCGAACTCCTTGCGCCCGACCCAGAAGAGTTCACTGTTGGCCTTATGGGGTACGCCATGAGACTTGTTGTCATAAACGCCGTAGCCCCGACCCTTGCGGTTCCTGGTCCAGAGCACTTTGGGCTTGTCCTCGCCATCAGGGCTGTTAAGCAGGATAAAGGCCTTAGCGATCTCTTCCCAGTTTTCGCCTTCATAGGTTCCCACCACGTGAAAGCCGTAGGGTTTGAACCAGTCGGACGGTGCGCCGTTGATGACCGAAGAAAAGGCCCGGTCATCAATACCGAAATCATTCCAGTCCAGCACATAGATCAGGTTGGCCAGACCGAGGCCATAGGCGGTGTTCTTGGTTTCATGGCTGGAGCCGGCTGAGAGCCCACCCTCGCCTTCGTAAGCCCATACCCTTACCTCGGGAACGCCAGCCAGTTTATAGGCCAGGGCCATGCCGGCCGCGGGCGGGGAACCGTGGCCGCTGGGTCCGGTATTGAATTTCAGGAACAAGGTCTTGCCGCTCATTTCGGCATGGCCGGGCAACCCCCCTTGACGACGCAAGTCGAGCAGGTCTTCCCACACCAGCGCCCGCTGCTCGAAATCCATTACCAGGTACCTGGGGTTATTAGTCTGCTCGTACTTGGTGCGGAGGGCTTCGTTGTAGACCGCCAGCATGGCATAGACCAGGGGAACGGTGTGCCCCCCCAACAGGACAAAACGGTCGGCGAAGCGCTTGCCGGGATCGCGAATATCCCAGCGCATGGCACCCGAAAGAGTATTGACCACCAGCATGTGGACCTTGGAGCGCGAGCCGCCGGGGTGGCCGCTCTGGCGATGGTTGAGCATGATGTCAATGCACTGGTCTATCAGGTCTTTTATAATCTCGTAGTATGTGAATTCCTGTTTCAGCCGGGTGAGGGGATAGATTGCAGGCAGCCTCATAGCAGGTTAACTCCTTCTAAAGCAGGGATCTGCCGGTTGATTATGAAGCAACTTCAGTCTCAACACGATTTTTATCCCGAGCGGGCAGTGATATGTGCCGGCGGTCTCGCTTTCCAGGAATAATTTCCCGGAGAATCTGTCCGGTATACGAGCCTGTATGTTGCGCCACTTCTTCCGGGGTTCCTTCAGCCACAACATAGCCGCCGTCGTCACCGCCCTCCGGACCCAGGTCCAATATCCAGTCGGCGGTTTTGATCACGTCCATGTTATGTTCGATAATCACCACGGTGTTGCCCTTATCCACCAGCCGGTTAAGTACCTTGAGGAGCATCTCCACATCTGCGAAGTGCAGCCCGGTGGTAGGCTCGTCCAGAATATAAATGGTCCGGCCGGTTCCGGTGCGTGAGAGCTCGGCGGAAAGCTTAACCCGCTGGGCCTCCCCGCCGGAAAGCGTTGTAGCCTGCTGCCCGAGCCGGAGGTAACCCAAACCCACGTCGCAAAGCGTCTGAAGCTTACGCTCAATGGCGGGGATATTCCTGAAAAAATCCAGCGCTTCCCCGCAAGACATGTCCAGCACCTGGGCGATGTTGCGGCCCTTGTAGGTAACCTCCAGGGTCTCACGGTTGTACCGCTTTCCCTTGCATTCCTCGCAGCGCACGTAAACGTCCGGGAGGAAGTGCATTTCGATCTTGATGATACCGTCCCCCTGGCAAGCTTCGCAGCGGCCCCCCTTCACGTTGAAGGAAAACCGCCCGGGCTTGTAACCCCTGATCTTCGACTCCTGCAGCTGGCTGAACAGGTCCCGGATATGGGTAAAGACGCCGGTGTAAGTGGCAGGGTTGGAACGGGGGGTCCGGCCGATGGGTGACTGGTCAATGTCAATAACCTTGTCCAGGTAGAGCAGGCCGTGAATCGAACCGTATTTGAGGGGCTTCTTCTTACTGGAGTGGAACTCCCGGCTGAGGATGGGATAGAGGGTTTCGTTTATAAGGGTTGACTTGCCCGAGCCGCTGACTCCGGTGACGCAGACAAAACGGCCAACGGGAATATTGACGGTGATCTCCTTGAGATTATTGCCGCAGGCCCCTTCCAGCCGGAAGAAGCGGTCCGGCCTGGAGCGGCGCTTCTTCGGCACGGGGATTTCCCGGCGGCCTGCCAGGTATTGACCCGTCAGGGAGGTAGGGTTGGCTTTGATCTTGCCCGGCGGGCCGGTTGCCACTAGCCAGCCTCCCTCTTCCCCGGCACCGGGACCCAGATCCACTACCCAATCGGCCGACTCGATGGTCTCACGGTCGTGCTCTACTACCAGCACCGTGTTGCCCAGGTCCCGCAGTCGGTACAGGGTCTGGATAAGTCGCCGGTTGTCGCGCATATGCAGGCCGATGGACGGCTCATCGAGGATGTAGAGCACTCCCACCAGCTGGCTGCCCACCTGGGTGGCCAGTCGGATGCGCTGGGCCTCGCCACCGCTGAGCGTGGCAGCGGAACGGGAAAGAGTAAGGTAGTCCAGACCCACGTTGATCAGAAAACCAAGGCGGTCCCTGATTTCCTTCAGGACCTGGGCGGCGATCTCCTGCTGGGTGGGAGTAAGTTCAAGCCGGTGGATGAACCCCTGGAGCCCCTTTACGGACATCTCCGCCACGTCCCAGATGCTCTTGCTGTTGATGATCACCGCCAGGCTCTCCTTCCGCAGGCGTGCACCGTTGCAGCTGGTACAGGGGTGAATGGACATGAACTGCT
>CAZQOY010000086.1:0-8650 GCA_964595095.1 uncultured bacterium
TGTATTCAGCACCGTGCTCGATTTTCCTTTCCAGACGGTCCATTTCTCGCTTGGGGTTCTGGGCCGCCGGGTTCGCGCCTACCCCGATGACGAAAGCGGTCTGGTCTTTCATAGAGCGCCCGCCCATGTCCAGCCCCTGGTTCAGGTTCCTCAACAGTGTCACCAGGCCGATGGCGTCTACATCGAAGACACCGGTGGCCGAGGGGTAGTCACCCATTATGGGCGGGTCGCCCGTCACCGCCAGGATGTTGCGAAACCCGTTAGTGTGGGCCCCCAGCATGTCGGACTGGAGCCCCAGGAGGTTCCGGTCCCGGCAGGAAGTGTGCAGGATGGTCTCGATCCCCACCTCCCGCTCGAAGATCAGCCCTATGGACTGGGGGTTCACCCGGGCGGTAGCCCGCGGGCCGTCGGCGATATTGATCACATCCACACCCGCCCCTTTCAGGACCCGGGCCCCTTCAACCACCCTGGCATGTCGCAGTCCCCTGGGGGGATCGATTTCCACACTGACAACGAACTTGCCTTCGACAAGTTTGCGACCCAGAGGGGAACGCTCCGCCATAGGCACCTCTTCCAGGCGGCTCTCATCCTCCACCGGCTGCGCCTTGACGGCCACCTTCTCGCCCTTTCCCAGCGCCCTGACGGCACCGGCCATAGACCGAGTATGCTCAGGGGTGGTACCACAGCAGCCACCCACCAGCCGGGCACCGGCGTCAATGAATCGCTTGGCGTATACACCAAAATAATCGGGGGTGGCAAAATAAAACAGCCGCCCGTCCACGTACTCCGGGCTCCCGGCGTTAGGCATAATTGAGACGGGCCGGTCGGTAAGGGCCACCATGCGCGTTGCAACATCGAGGAGGGTTCTGGGTCCGACGGCGCAATTGGCACCCACGACATCCGCGCCTTTCTCTTCAAGCACGTTGACGGCCTCCTGCATGGAGGCACCCGCCAGGATGCTGTTCTCATCAGCAAAGGCAAACTGCCCGACAATGGGAATCTCAGGATCTACCTCGTGAGCCGCTTCCAGGGCAATGGCCATCTCACCCAGGTGGGAGATGGTCTCAAAGATAATCCCATCGACACCGGCTTCCACCAGGACCGACACCTGCTCTCCAAAAGCCTCATGGGCCTGTTGAGGGGTAATACCCTTGTTCTGCACGATGGGCCGCCCCAGAGGTCCCACCGAGCCCAGGACGAAAACCGCTTTCCCGCCGGCAGCGGCTCGAGCGTGCTCAACGGCCAGCCGATTAATCTCCGACGCACGCTTCTCAAGACCGAATTTCTCCAGCTTGAAGCGGTTAGCGCCGTACGTGTTGGTCTCGACAACCTCCGCCCCGGCGTTGATATACTCCCTGTGGATATCCACGATGAGGCGCGGTTCGGCAATATTAAGCTCGTCAAAGCAGCGGTTGACGAAAACACCCTTAAGATACAGCATTGTGCCCATAGCGCCGTCGCAGAGCAGCACCCGCTCTTCCAGGGCTTTAAGGAAGGACCGCTTGTCTTCAGACATGGGCCGTATCCCGTTGACCCAGTTCCAGCAGGAAAGGATTGGTCCGTTTCTCCCGGCCAATAGTAGTGCAGGGACCGTGACCCGGGTAGACCATCGTGTCGTCGGGCAGACTCATAAGGAAACGCAGGGACGCCTGGAGAACAGTCCAATCGCCTCCGGGCAGGTCAACTCGACCCACGGATCCGGAAAACAGGGTGTCCCCCACAAACCAGTGGTTTTCAATCTGATAGCAGACCCCGCCCGGCGAATGCCCCGGCATGGCGTGGACGGTGATCTCCAGGCCGCCAAGATGATCCGGGGAGAGTACCTCGGCAAGATCTGTATGCTCCGGACTCAGCCAGTAATCCACCCGGGGGATGGGTTTCTCAGGCAGACCGAAAAAGCGGCATGAATCTGGCAGCCAACCGAGCGCTTCCCGTTCACCTTCGGGGAAGCAGACAACCGCTCCGCTCCATCGGCGCAGCTCTTCTATCGCACCCACGTGATCGACGTGGGCGTGGGTGGCGAGGATAGCGCCGAGGCTCAGATTCTCCGCGGCGATTGCCACCATCAGGCGGTCGGCTTCATCGCCGGGATCGATGATGATTGCTTGAACTTGTCCTGAGCCTGCCGAAAGAGCCTGTCCTTCCTGCCATACCAGGAGTGTATTCACCTGAAAGGGACCCGTGACGATGGTCTTTACCCGCATGCCCTAGACTTCCTTGAAATACAGCTCCCTCAGAACCTTAATCTTTTCTCCGAATGAATGGGGATACAGGAACCACTCAATGATGGAGATGGAGCTGAGCAGGGAATTCCCGTCCTGCGGTATAAAGGCGAAACCGGTGACCTCGTATTCGTTGTTAACCTGCAGGGTCGGAACAGCTACCACCACCTGGTTCAGGATTCGCCCGTAGTGCCCATGGTCCCGCCCGAAGGAGAATACCTGGTTGGCGGTTGCCTTTTCGGTCAGGGCGATGCGGAAATTGGCGTCCAGCCGGTCTATGACCTTCTGCAGGGTCGTGGGCTTCTTTAATCTGATGTTGAAGTGTACCACGTGCATATATTGTGAATTGACCCTCATTGTCGAAGAAAACAGATTCAGGTCCAGGCCCAGGGTGGCGAACAGTGCGGCGCAATCCCGGGCGTGGTGGGTACCGTATTTATCACAGTCGTGCTTCCCCACCTGAGGAGCGGGCACAAATGCGGAATCCTGGCTGATATCGCTGGCCCGCCGTATGATGACAAACCGCCCCTCGACCAGGTTATCGGCCGGTGCGTCCTGCAGCGCCAGTGTCTGCACCAGGACGGCCAGACCGTGGGTGTTACAGGAAACTACCTGGATGAACTGGTCCTCGCCGTGCGTCAGCGCATCATCGTTGATCCCCCGGGCATACATCTTCCCGAAGCCGTACTCACTGCCCTGGGCCACGAAGCCCAGCGTGGTATCTTTGAATCGGTTATAGTATTCCGCCTTATCCCTGTGGCCGCTGCCTTTGGGAGTGCAGTCAACGATCACCGAGGCACGCTCGATGGCCTCCTCGGTGATGAAATCGGGGTCAAGACCGATACTCTTGAACCCGTCCACCGCGTCGGGACCGACTGCCAACCGGGCCCCGCGCCTCTTCAGGTCTAAAACCTTGGAACGCTCATTAGTCAGCGGCGTGGTCTTCTGAAAAGTGACCTCGTCTATGCCGAGCTGCTCACTGTAATCGCTCAATAGACCAATAAGGGGTTCCCCGATGGTACCCGTCCCGACAATGTGAATGATTTTTCGTGCCATGGCGCTCTATCCGTTTTCCATGGTTAAGTAGAGATTCATCGCTGTGAGAGGGCCTTGCGCTCCCGCAGCCAGGTCCGTATCACATAGGCCAGCACCACGACCCAGACGCAGATGATGCAGGCCAGCAGATAGCCGTGATATTTATGCATCGCTCATCCCCCCCGCTTGTGCAATCCGCCTGAACTCCAGCTCGCATACGTGGCGGCGATAGCGAAGCAGGTGGATTAAAATAAGGGTAAAACTGAAGAGTGAGAAGAAAAAAATCTGCAGGATAGCGGAAGGCTGCCGGGCCATCTCCATCTGGGGATGGCTTTGTACCTCCGGGACCCACCAGGTCACGGCCGTGAGAATCAGGGGGATATCAATCACGGCCAGGATCCCGATAACCGCCGCATAGCGCGAGGCCCGCTCATAAGGCCCCCCGAACGCCCGGACCATGAAATACCCCACGAAAATGAAGAACAGGACCAGCGTCGTGGTGAGACGCGGCTCCCAGCTCCACGGCCGGCCCCAGATGGGGGTAGCCCAGATCGGCCCGGTCACTAGAATCAGCAGGGCGAACAGCGTACCCACCTCGGCACCCACCAGGGACCAGCGATCCCACCGGGGCTGGCGCGTGATCAGGTAGGCGGCCCCGGCCGCGGCCACCAGGAGATACGCCAGGAAGGCGTTCCAGGCCAGGGGCACGTGGTAGTAAAAGATCTTCTGGGCCATCTCCTGTTGGGGCACTACCGGAGCCACCTTGTAGATCAACCACAGGTTGGCGATGGCGGCCGCCAGGGTCATCACCAGCAAGACCTGATTACGTCGTATAGCATGGAAGGCTTTCATCTATTGCTCCGTAATATAATCAAAGATTAAGGTGCCCGCTAAGACGAACAAGATAAAAAAGGTAACTAGGAGCATCAGCCAGAAGTCCCATTCCCGGAGCGGCCGCCCGTCAAGAGCAGCGCTGGTGGCCCTGGTAGCGGCGATCAGCAGGGGTGTGAGCAGGGGGAACAGCAGAACAGGCAGCAGCGTCTCACCGGCGGGGCTGCGCAGGCACATGCCGGCGATAAGGGTCCCCACGGCGGCAATAGCCAGGTCTGTAAGGACAAGGATGAGGACCAGGCCGGCGGGGGCTGCCAGCAGGGGCAAATCCAGAAAGAGGCCGAAAAGCGGCAGGCTCACCACCTGGGCCGCCAGCAGGAAGACAAAAAAGGCCGCCGTTTTCCCCAGGTAGATCGCGCTGCGGCTCACCGGCGCACTGAGCAGCAGGGAATAGGCTTCCATTTCCTTCTCCTGCCCGAAGGACCTGAGCAGGCCAAGTACTGCAGTAAAGAAGTAGGTCATCCACATCAGGCCAGGGGTGAAGGCGCTAAACCGGGCCGGGGCGGCTTTAACGGCGAAGGCGAACAGCAGGATGACCACTGCGGCAAAGACAACCATGGCGGACAGGCTTTCCCTGGTGCGCAGTTCCAGGCGCAGGTCCTTGAGAAATATAGTCCAGGCAGCCGCCATTAATCCGTACCACATATATACGAGACCAGATCTTTCTCTGCCGGTGAAGCCACCTCCTTGCCGATAACTCCCTGACTTAGCAGGAGCGCCCGGTCCGCCCGGGCCGCCCCCCATCCCATATCCTGGCTGGTAAACAGCACCGTCTGCCCCTGCGAACGCCAGCGCGCGACCGATTCACTCAGGATCTGTGCCCCATCCACATCCAGGGCGGCGGAAGGCTCATCCAGCAGGGCCACCCGCCACGAGGCCAGCTCCAGGCGGATCAGGCCCAGCCGCTGGAGCATCCCTTCGGAGTATACCCGTACCGGCTCGTCCTCGCGGCCCGCCAGTC
This sequence comes from uncultured bacterium, assembly GCA_964595095.1. GTDB lineage: Bacteria > Fidelibacterota > Marinisomatia > SCGC-AAA003-L08 > TS1B11. The sequence goes on from CAZQOY010000086.1 coordinate 5,110, forward strand.
CATAGCGGGCCAGGAGGATTTGGAACGCCTTTTTGTCCCACGTCTGCCCGTGCAGGCGGGTGCTGAGCATCAGATTTTCCCGGGCGGTGAAGGCGGGATACAGGTTGGGCCGGTGCCCCAGATAGACCATATCCTGCCGCCAGCGGCTCTCCGTGGTGAACAGTGGCAACCCGTTGAGGCGGGCTGTTCCCTTTTCGGGGCGCATGATGCCTGCCAGGATGCGGAGCAGGGTGGTCTTGCCGCTGCCGTTGCGGCCAAAGAGCAGGACGGTCTCGCCAGCCGACAGGGAAAATGATACGTCACGCAGCACCGGACGCAGGTGAAAAGATTTGCCGATATGTTCTGCGGTGAAAAGGGCAGCCAATTGGTTTATCAACTAGTTTGACAGATCCCGGCCGCAGCTGGCGCAGAAACGGTCCCCGGGCGATACTATCGCACCGCAGCCGGGGCAGACCTTCCCCACCTCGCTGCCGCATTGAGTACAGAACCTGGCCCCCCGTACAACGGGCACCCCGCAGTTCGGACAACCGGGAGCCGGCACCCCGCTCTCAAGCGGAGCCAGGACACCGGCTGCACCCTCAAGCTCACACATGACTTCCGCCACCTCCGCTACGAGATCCGCTTTAGTGCGATTAAAATCCTCTTCATTGATCAGACCCATTTCCCGCTAGAACTCCGCTTCCCAAATCTGCTGATAAAGGTTGACCTTGCGCAGCTCCATGGCGGTGGTTCGTGCGGTCTCGTCTCCTCCGCCCGACGCCGCCTTCTCTGACAGGAAAGGTACCAATACGAAGTAGGCAGCGCCGATAAAAATCAATGAAAGAATAACAGGCGCCAGGAACGTGTCCATCTCAGATGTCCAGCTCCCGCATTTCCTGCTCGATCTTCTCAAGAAACTCATCGCTGTAGGTCTTGCGCTCGACGGGGACCTTCTGGGCGGCCGTGGTTTTGAAACGGCTGATAAAATAGACGAACAGCAGTCCCCCGACCAGGAGGATCAGCGGCGGTATGACGTAAGCCAGCAGATTGAAACCCCGGGCGCGGGGCCGGGCCAGGATTCGCTCGCCGTAAATGGCCACATACATATCCAGGATTTCCTCCTTGGTCCTACCCTCCGCCAGCAGCCGGGCAATCTGGGCCTTCACCTGCCGGGCGGCTTCCGAATCGTGATCACCGACCGGACTGCCGTAGCAGCAAGGGGCCATGATCTCGTACTCCAGCTCCCGCTGCAGGGCGTCCTTGCCGACCGTCCCGGTCGGTGGAGTAAACTGGCCTTCCTGACCGAAGGCAGCCGACACCGGAAGGATAAGGGATAGTACCAGAGCAATACGGATCATGCCAGCTTCTCCCTCAACCGGCGGTCGGTACGGCCGGGCCAGACAGACAAGGCTCAAAACCAGCGCCAGGCCGCAGAAAATCAGGGCCAACTGCAGGGAAGTGGAGCCTAAAAGGGCCATGTCTTAATTTTACCGCAGAGGCTTGCCCTGAGCGTAGTCGACGGGGCGCTGAGAACGCAGAGTTTGTTTTTCATCAAGAGCATTAACTAATCTTCTTTTGCTATCCTGTCTGATTTTCCTTCTTCTCCGCGATCTCTGTGACCTCTGTGGTTACTATTTCCTTCCCGGGTCTTTTCTTATGATCCAATCCCACCTCCGCGTGCTCTGCATGCTCTGCGGTTATTCCGCTTCGTAGCGCGAGGCACACTTGGTCATAAGGTTGTCCGCCGAAAAAATACTATCGTGGTATACGCCCTCAATGATGACCTCAGCTTCGTCTTTGAACAGGTCCGGCGTCAATCCGGAGTAGTGGACCGGCAGGCGCATACTACCCTGGACTACAACAAAATCGACGCTCAGCCGGTCGGAGGAATAGGCAATAGAGCCTGCCTTCACCAGCCCGCCCAGGCGGAAGCGGTCTTGTTCCCGGGTCCCCTGCTTTGCCTGGAGCTCTGCCACCGTTACATAGGGCACCGCTTCCTCTTCGATCCCGATGGTAAGCCAACCGAAAATGATCAGTGTGGCAGCCACGATCAGGAGCGTGAATTTCATCCGTCGGCTTTTCATAAGATTACTCCCTTCTAATAGACGTCATCACCGAAATCGACCTCATCCATTAACATGGCCTTCAGTACGGCGAACCCACCGCTTGCATGCACGTTCAGCTGTTCCCGGGCCTCACTGCCGAGCTCCAGTACCTCCTCCACCGTTGTCGCCACATTTTCAGTACCCAGCTCCATCAGGGAGGGACGCACATAGACCACCAGCTTCTCCACCAGCTCGGCCATTGTCATGACTTGGTGATCGTTGGGATCGACCACCCTGGCGTTGAAGTCAAAGCGGGTCGCCTTCCACAAAGCGTCGTTAAGATATTCCATCTCGAAGTCCTGCTGCAAGTGATTATCACGCAGCTCCCCAAAGATGCGATGACAGATGGCTTGGCCCAGGGCCACCAGCATCTCGGTGCGCTTCAGGGAGCGCTGCATATCGGACACGCGGAACTCCACCGTCCCGTAGGTGGCATGGGGACGGATTTTCCACCAGATCTGCCGGGGCAGGTGGATAGACTCCATGGCCAGGTAGGTCTCCAGCACCTGCCGGAAGTGTTCAAAATCACGGAACGTCCCGGGAATGTTGGTCCGGGGGAAAGCCCCGAACTGGAACGTCCGGGCCGAGAGCATCCCGGTATTGTGGGCGCGGAAAAAGGGCGAATTGGTGGACAGCGCCAGCAGGGGAGCCAACCACCGGCGGGCAGCGTTGGTAACGGCAATGGCCGCTTCTGCATCTGAGAGCGCCACATGAACATGAATGGCGAAGGTGATGTTCCGCCGGGCATAGTAGTGCAGCTGCTCGGCAACCCATTGATAGCCGGGACTGTCCACAAACTGCTGTTCGTCGCCCAGGGCGGTGGGATGAGTGCCGCTGATACCGATGCGGAAATCCAACTCCCGCCCCAGGTCCCGGACCCGCCCCCGAAAACGCCTGATATGGCCCATGGCCTCATTAACCGTCTCGGAAACGGGAGTGTTGATTTCTATCTCCGAGAGAATCAGCTCGTAGCTGAAGCGCTCCCGCTCACCCTCATCGAGCTGGGCCAGGATGCTGTCGGCTCGCGGCACCAGGTCACCGGTGGTGGGATGACAGAGCATATACTCTTCTTCAACCCCAACCGTGAAGCTTCGGTCATGGCTGAATAGATCGGCGTATTCGGACATGCTGTGCGCTATTGTTCAATACAAAATGCAAATTGAGAATTGTCCCGTCCCAACGGGATCCCTCCGGGACAGGGACCCCTTTGGGGAAAATTGCAAAATAAAAGCAATGACTTAATAGTTAGTGCGAAAAGGAAATCTCTTTGCACTTTGCTCTTTACATTTTGCACTTTGCATTTTGCATTTTGCACTTTGCATTTTGATATTTTTCCATAGGGATCCCCTTGGGACATTTTTTTTACCTGACCGCTAGAAGGCGGTATTTTCCACCCAGACACCGAGCTCTTCTTTCATAACGGCAACAATTTCACCAAGGGTGGCGTAGACCCTGGC
>CAZQOY010000086.1:8660-10007 GCA_964595095.1 uncultured bacterium
CCGGGTAAAGAATATTTTCCGAGGAGTAGCATACTTCACGAACGCGCTTCAGGGCCGTTTTCACAGCGTCGCTGTTGCGTCGGGCACGGAGGGATTCAAGCTTCTCCCGCTGCCGGCGTTCGACCTCTACCGATATCTCGAGGATGGGGATATCCAGGGTTTCATCTTCGTTGACGAACTCGTTGACGCCCACTACGATCCGCCGCCTCGTCTCTACCGCCCTCTGGTAATCGTACGCGGCCCGGGCTATCTCCCGCTGGAAGAAACCCGCCTCGATAGCCGGGATGACGCCACCCAGCTCGTCTATCTTCTGGAAATAGGCCTCGGCCTGTTCCTCCATCCTGTCAGTCATGCCCTCCACGAACCAGGAACCGGCCAGAGGGTCGATGACGTTGGCAACGCCGGTCTCGTAGGCGATGAGCTGCTGGGTGCGCAGGGCGATCATGGCGGCTTTTTCGGTCGGCAGGGCGATGGTCTCGTCCATGGCGTTGGTGTGCAGGGAGTTGGTGCCCCCCAGCACCGCCGCCAGGGCCTGGAAAGCGGTGCGGGAGATATTATTCTCCGGCTGCTGTTCGGTGAGGCTGCATCCCGCCGTCTGGGTGTGGAACCTCAGCCGCCAGGACCGGGGATCCCTGGCACCGTACCGGTTTTTCATCCGCCGGGCCCAGATACGCCGGGCGGCCCGGAACTTGGCGATCTCTTCGAAGAAATCCAGGTGGGAGTTGAAGAAAAAGGAGATGCGCGGGGCGAAAGCATCCACGTCCATCCCCCGCTCGATGCCGTGCTCGATGTAAGCGAAGCCGTCGGCCAGGGTGAAGGCCAGCTCCTGAACAGCGGTGCTACCGGCCTCACGAATGTGATAGCCACTCACCGATATGGAGTTGTAGCGTGGCATCTCGCCAGTGCAGAACTCGATCATGTCAGTGACGATCCGCATCGATTCCCTGGGCGGGAAGATCCACTCCTTCTGGGCGATGTACTCCTTGAGGATATCCGCCTGGAGGGTCCCGGTCAGTTCGCGCCGGGGCACGCCCTGTTTCTCGGCCGCGGCCACGTAGAATGCCAGCAGAATAAAGGCCGGGCCGTTGATGGTCTGGGAAACGCTGATCGCCCCCAGGTCGATGCCGTCAAAGAGCGTCTCCATGTCCTCCAGCGATGACACGTTGACCCCGCACCGGCCCACCTCGCCCAGCGAGACAGCGTCGTCGGCGTCATAGCCCATGAGGGTGGGCATGTCGTAGGCCACCGACAGACCCGTCTGGCCGTGCTTCAGGAGGAATTTGTAGCGCTCGTTGGTCTCTTCGGGAGTCCCGAAACCGGCGAACTGGCGCATGGTCCAGAGTCGGC
>CAZQOY010000087.1:0-9866 GCA_964595095.1 uncultured bacterium
TAAAAAGGATTAGAGACCCTGTCCCGCAACTATCTATATTTTAACCGGACAGTAGATAAACGGTCATTCAACTGGTCTTCCAACTCCGGATCAGACAGGTTATACAGATACTGCACAAACAATATCCGGGTCATCAACAATATCTCTTTCCGGGGCCGGCCACCCAGACCCTTCCTGGTCTTATCAATGACGGAAAACCGGTCAACGATCCTGTCAAAATCCACAAACTGATCGATCTTTCGGAGCTTCTCTTCCGTGCGGGTAACCTTCCGATTCTCCTGAATCTCCATATCGGAAAAACCTAACTGCTTAAACGGGGCCATGGGCAAATCCTCCTTTGTCTGAGTTTAGCTATAAAGGCTCCCTATACCTTGAGGTTTCGCAAAGGATTCTAAAAATAATCCGACCGTCGAACTCAGCGCCACTCATCCCGATACGGAGACCCTGCCAACACTCAATCCCAATGCAGGGTCAAGGTGCCTATCCGGTTCAATCTCACCCGGGTTCCCAGCCGTATGCCTTCTCTGTTCAGCACATCTCGCAGCCACCTTGCATCAGTCTCTGGGACCCGGTGCACCCGGAAGTTCCTGATCCGGGTTGGTGTCATCTGCAGACTAGCGATCTTTCCAGTCGCGGGGTCCACACTCACAAAATACATCAAGGCCAGATCGGCCCGGTATTCTTCGTAGCCGCCGATACCTTCGTAGTCATTCAGAAAATCCCCGCAGCCGTAGATAACCAGTTTGTCCCGATAAACCTCTATTCCTTTCACGTGGTGGGATGAATGTCCGTGAATCACGTCGACACCGGCCTCATCAATAAGTCTGTGGGCAAACTGCCTCTGGCGCGGGGGAATAGAATAGCCCCAGTTGCTTCCCCAATGAATAGAAACAACTATAATATCACCCTTCTGCTCCACTTCCCCGACTTTTTCTTTAATATTTTTGACTGCTTGATCAGATAGGTCTTCCAGCAGATTTACTCCGGGCTTATTATTAGAAGGGTCCCAACTCGATGGTATCCCGCTTGTCGCAGTTCCATACGAGAACACAATCACTCTGCCCTTCCCGGCCACATTGAGCACTGCCGGTTTTGCAGCCTCTTTCACGTCCCGACCCGCTCCAGCACATTCAATATTCGCTTTCCTCAACGTTTCCAGGGTCTCGATGAGGCCCCTATATCCCCAGTCAAGAATGTGGTTATTCGCCAGGGAACAATAATCGATCCCGGCCGTCGTCAGACAGGGGATATTCTCTGGATGCATCCGGTAGTTAATGCCTTTACCTTCCCAATAATCGTTACTATTGGTAATACTGGTCTCCAGGTTGATTATCCGCAAGTCCGGCCCTATCCGTTCCAGTTCCGCCAGGGCATCTCCCCAGATGTATGCGAAGCTCACCGGTTGTTGAATCGGACCGTTCGCCCTGATGGCAAGGTCCACGTACCCTCGGGCGCTTTTCATATACGATTCGTGGATAACCGGGTCGCTGGGATGTGGTAGCACCTGATCAATGCCCCTTCCCGTCATCACGTCTCCGCTCAGGAACATGGTAATGAGGGCTGAATCTTTGACCGGCTTATGCTGAGCGCTCCGGGAAGCATTCACTGTTCCCCGATATGTCTTTGCAGTCATGGCGCCGACCCACCCCGCGTGAGCGGGCGGCTCATACCGTTCCAGCTCCACCGGGCTTGATTGTACTCCCCGGGAAAAGGCGGCCGGCAAGAACAGGGTTAAAAAGAAAAATCCAGTGAAACCAAAGAGCAACAGTTTACCACGCATGGGAAGACCCTTATCTTTAAACAAATTTAAGACTAAGATGGGTATTGCCGGCAACCGAGACTTTTCCGCTCTGCCACCCTCTCCTGCGATTGCTTTTCTAAATCACAACCGCCAATAAACACCCACCATGCCATCAAGCTGGTGCTGTTGAAGTTAGGCAAGACATGCTGGTAGATTTTAAAAGGTCACGGGGATTGCCCTGGGGCCTTTGCGTTTTGGCTAGGCTGCCAGCATAGAATCCCATTCTTACCCGCCCTGTAACGATATTTTATATCAACCGAGTAAAGGTGGCAGGAATGCATCGCTGGGATACGGGTTTTAGTGGATATTGCTGTAGGAAGCAATATAGCCTGATCCAATGGTTCTGCTCGGAATCCTAGAAACTCACTGTAAAAGATACGTTATGTGGCGAGTTGGTACGAGAAGGCGCAGGTATTGTGATGAGTTGGTCGAGTCATGTGGTGAGTTTTCGGTGAGTTATTCTCCGACGTGATAGCGTTTTAGCCGCTATCCAGGGGCTGTTTGAGCACCTCTTTCAGTAACCGCCCTGGCTTGAAATGGCTTTTCCTCCTGGCAGGAACGTAGATTATTTCATTAGTCCGCGGGTTACGCGCCTTTGGCTTGGCCTTCGTCGGCTTCACTTCGAACACGCCGAAGTTCCGGATCTCAATCCGCATAGAGCGATGATCCTCGCTCATGATTTCTCGTAAAGTCTCGAAGACTGCATCGACCGGAGCCTTCATATTTGATACTGGCATGTTTAATCTCTCAGCCACCCGCTGAGTTACGTCTTTCTTTGTAAAAGTTATGCCTTTCTTAGTCTTTGAGCTCATTCGTATTCAACTCCTAGCTATTTGTTTGGTCGGTTAAAGGTGTTTAAATATAGACTATTATAGCCTTTTATGCCAGGCTATTGTTGAACCATTTTTCGGATAAGTAAGAGAGTTTCACCGCTAATTAAAACGTGTCGGAGGCTGGGAAGTTATGAATGTCATCAGTTAGGAAAAAATCAATCCTTGACTTTATTCTGCTTCTGGTGTACTCTTCGCCTGTCTTATATCCTAACCCATACAGCCGACATCTCTATTGAGATAAAAGAGGAGACTTAGAAACACTCGTGGGAAGTGATTCCAATCGGGCATTAGGCGCTTATCTGACTGAAATCAGTAGGTATGAGCCTCTCAAACCACAGAAGGAGATCGAACTCACCCAGCGAATCAAGAAGGGGGACAAGCAGGCCCAGCGTGAGTTGGTCATCTCCAATCTGCGCTTTGTAGTGAGTGTCGCTAAGAAGTTCCAAGGCCAAGGCCGTCCATTGGAAGACTTGATCTGTGAAGGCAACCTGGGCCTGATCAAGGCGTCCGAAAGGTTCGATGAGACTCGGGGATTCAAGTTCATTTCCTATGCCGTATGGTGGGTGCGTCAGTCCATCCTGCAGTCCCTGTCCGAGCATTCCCGCATGGTGCGAGTACCTCTCAACCGGCAGGGCGATATCACCAAGATTGTAAAAGCGGCTGAGGAGTTAGAGCACCAGCTCGAGCGCCGGCCCCTGGTAGAGGAGATCGCCAAGCACGTGGAGAAGGAATCCCACGAGGTGGCGCATACTATGCAGATCAGCTGGCGGCACCAGTCGCTGGATACTCCTTTCTCCGACCTTGAATCCAACTCCCTGATGGATATTATACCTGATCCAGAGTCGCAGGAGCCGGACGATAACCTCTTCGATGATTCTCTCAAGGAGGATGTCCGGCTAGCCCTCTCTACCCTGAAGGATCGAGAGCGAGCTGTTCTTAAAATGTACTATGGGATTAATCAGGGCTATGCCCTGACCCTAAACGAGATAGGAGAAAGGTTCAACCTCACGCGTGAGCGGGTTCGGCAAATCAAGGGAAAGGCCATCCGTCGCCTACAGCACACGTCGCGCAGCACCAATCTCCGGCCTTATATATAGACGCTGGATGCCCGGTTATCCCAGGGTTGTATAGAATGCCACCGATGGAACAGAGTGCAGTCTCCCCTCCGGCATCTACATCGCCCGCCTGCCTGTCCCGCCAACGGCGGGGGTGACACCTGAGTATGCCAAGTCCATCAAGATGCTTTTGTCCCGCAGCATGTTTTAATCCCGCAGAAAGCGGGGCGGGGCTGCTGCTGAAGTAGGCGCTGCTGATCAAACGAAGAACGCTTCAGAGGAGGCGTGAGATAAACCTTGGAAACGCGGAATGTGTCTCTTAGTTTTAGGCAAGAATAGCTCACATTACTTTGACGACGTACACACATTACTCTGAACCGCTACAGATCGCAGCACCGAAGAGATTTCAACCTTGGACTCTTTCCAGAAACTCTGTAGTTTTTAGCGGTAGATATCTATTCTCATTCCATATAGCCAGTCAGGATTCATTATGAAAATCACGATTCGCCAAACCGTTGGAATTCTAATTCTTTTATTGTTCATTACCCTATTCTTTACTTGTTCAACGGATTCAGGGAGTGTGAAAAATCAAGGCCACCTAGTGATCATTGGTGGTGGCGAGCGTCCAGACTACCTCATGGAAAAGATCGTTGAGCTGGCAGGAGGGGACCAAGCCCACATTCTTATCGTTCCAAATGCCAGTTCGGATCCTGTGGGCACAGCTGAATACCAGCAAGCACAATTTGAGGAACGTGGTGCGGGCAGGGTTGAATATATGAATCTATCCAAGAGCAGTGTGAATGCCGACAGCACCCTAGAGCGATTAGAAGGAATTACTGGGATATTCTTCTCGGGAGGAAGCCAGCGACGGCTACATAAGATACTGAACGGATCACGGTTTCTGGCGCGGATACGGGATGTCTATCGCAATGGCGGTGTAGTTGGAGGTACCAGCGCCGGGGCGGCAGTCATGAGTCCGCTGATGATCACCGGTGATGAACTGGCAAATCCGGATACACTGAATCCTTTTGGGATCATTCGTGAAGCGAACATTGAGGCCTGGGAAGGATTTAACCTGATCGAGTCGGCCATCATCGACCAGCATTTCATCCGGAGAAAGCGATTTAACCGCTTGCTATCCCTGGTATTGGAGAATCCGGAACTCCTGGGCATTGGAATTGATGAATCCACGGCAATCATTGTCAATCCCGACAACACTTTTAGCGTATTAGGGGAACGGAGCGTCCTGGTCTTGGACGCCTCAAAAGCAAATGGTATCCAGACTGATCCAAGGGGGAACTTGGCAGGAGCGGGCATAAGGCTGCACCTTTTGGTATCAGGCCAGAGCTTTGATCTGAGAAGTAGAAAAGTACTTTTATAACTGATTCACTATTCCAGAGAATATCAGGGAAATGGAACGGTGGATATCACCTAAGTGGTCAAGACCATATTCCGGGCGATCGTCAAGGATCCGTTGGATAAGCAATATAGGTAAGTACCCGAAGGGACCAGCCTACCGAAACTGTGCTGTAATGCAAGACAGGCTTACCAACCACCCCTCCCCAGGTCCCTTTTCATTTTCGATAGCGGAATTTCGTTCAGATTGGCATCATCTGCCGCGACGATCTCCTCCGGCTTGACCTTGGAGACCGCGGTACCCAGTTTCCCTTTCACCTGCAATCCGCCCATGCCGGTCACGAAGACGGATTCGAGTTCCAGCACGTCGACTTGCAGTGCGAAATTCTGGGTAATGGGCTCAACCTGCACGACAATGGTTGCCGTCTGGGAAGTATAGCCGATGAAGTTAGCCTTGAGGGTCAGCTCATCTCCCAAGGCTGCCATACCGCCCAGCAGGTTGATCTGATACTCGCCGTTCACATCAGCAGCGGTACCCAGCCTCGTTCCCTCAATGGTAACACTGGCACCCGGCAGCGGCTGCTCGGTATCGGCATCCGTGATCCGGCCGGAAATAGTAGTAATTTGTGCCAATAGAACCAGAGGGAATGTAACCAGGAAGGCTACTGCGAAAAGGCGAGACAACTTTCTCGTACTCATGAATCGAGTCCCTCCCCATCTAAGTGGTTAGAGCCATCGCGAGTACATTACATACGACTACTCACCATTAATATGTAATATCTCTACTATATATCTCTGCGCGCCTCATTCTACTATTAACCTAATCCAAATCAAGGAAAAACGTACCTTGGCAGGCTGCCACTACAGTCTCTTGCACGGGAAAAACATGCACGGTTAGCACATAGTCAAAGTCCCGTAGACAGGGGCTAAAGAGATAGAATATCTTTATATCACGAGCTGCTGCGAAATGCGCTCAACTATACTATTCCACTGAGCGCGGCAGCTCCGATTCCCGGATTTCCAGCTCTTTTATGCCCTCCATCTCCGTTGCCAGCTTGGCTTCAAGAATGGTCTTTCTCATCACGTGGGTGTCAGTCGGCGGGTACAGGGAACCCTGGCGGGTTCCCCGCCCATTGAACTCGCCTGCCAATCCATAAATATCCCCACGCAGCGACCTGATCCTCTTCGCCCGGGCCTGGGCTGTGTCGGCTGCTGCTTGTGCACCGGCCAGGATCTCCTCCGAAAGATCCTCAATCGCATTGACAGAATCCTTATGCTGCGTGAAGGTTGCCTTGAGCAGGTCGGCCTGTTCCGTGGATTCCCAGACCTGCCGCTGCAGCCAGAGAACATCCAGCAAGAAATCCTCGCGAGCACGCCATTGTTTCTTTGAAAGCGGCAACCGGGGATCCCCCTGGACGCGAACCGTCCGCCTCGTGCTCACGTCGCCGGCCTTCAACATTACAGTATAGGTACCCGGTGCCACGAACGGTCCCTGCGGTTCCACGGGCCGGGGCAGCTTCGGCAGGATGTGTTCCAATTTGACCAATCCTTCCTTTTCTTCCTCTTCCCGTCTGTATGGCGGAGGTTCGTGGCGCAGGTCCCAACTGATCCGGTGGATGATTCCGGCGGAAGCCGCTCCCTGCAGTCGACGGATTACGGATCCATTTACACGCCGAATCACAACCTCTACTGAGTCTGCTGGTGCGGCCAGGTGGTAGCTGATGAGTGCACCGAATGGAGGATTCTCACCGGCGTAGGCACCCTGTCCCCGGTAGGAGGTGGCTTTCCAGTACTGGAACATGGTAGCCGGCCGGATGGAGAACAGATGGGCTGGTGATCCGGCGATCCCGGGTGACCACTCGACGAGGGGCGCAAGATCGTCCAGGACCCAGATGCTGCGTCCATGGGTTCCCACAATCAGGTCGTTGTCGCGGGGATGGACCGTCAGGTCGTCGTACAGCGTCGTCGGCAGGTTCGATTCGAAGGGGATCCAGTGCTCCCCGCCAGTCGTGGAAATGAAGAGCGCGTGTTCCGTCCCCAGGAACAGCAGGTCTGAATTCTCCAGGTGCTCCATGATGACGTTCACGGACCCCTCCGGCGGCAGTCCGTTTGTCAATCCGGTCCAGTTCTGACCAAAGTCGGCGGTCTTGAAGACGTACGGTGCGAAGTCCCCATCGCGGTGGGCATCGAAGGCAGCGTAGGCAGTCCCTGCTCCCTTCCTGGAAGCGATCACGCGGCTCACATAGCTGCCGTCCGGTAGCTGCTTAATGTTCCGTGATACCTCAGTCCAGGTCTTGCCGCCGTCACGGGATACCTGGAGATTGCCGTCGTCCGTCCCCACCCAGATAACCTTGGCATTGAGCGCCGATTCGGCTATCGTGGTTATCTCTCCGAAGCTGGCGTTGCCGTCGTTTTTCGAGAGCATCTTCTCGGCTCCCTGCACGCCCATCAGGTAGAGCGAGTCCCGTTCGATCTGGCGGGACAGGTCTTCGGTGCGCTGCCAACTGACGCCGCGGTCCTGCGTAATGAAAAGCCGGTTGCCGCCAAAGTAGACCTTTTTCGAATTGTGGTGCGATATCAAGCTGGGGGTCACCCAGTCGAAGCGGTAAGGCTTCTCCTTCTCCGGGGGATACGGGCGAATGTTCAGGATATCCCCAGTCTCGGTATCCAAGCGGGTGAGGTTCCCGTTCTGAGCATTGGAATACACATAGCGGTGGTTGGTCGGATCCGGCTGATGATACATCCCGTCGCCGAAACCGATCTGCCGCCAGTCATCGTTGAGAATCCCGATCCACCAGCGGGTGGCGCTGGGTCCCATCCAGGAGTGAGTATCCTGCATTCCGCCGTAGATGAAGTATGGCTCCCGCATATCCACACCCACCGCGTAGAACTGACCGATAGGGAAATTGTTGAGGTGGCTATACGTCTCTCCGCGATCCCAGGTCTCATGCAGGCCCGCATCCCCGGCAAGGTAGAAATGCTCGGGATTGGTGGGATCGATCCACAGAGTGTGATGATCACTGTGTACTCCCACGTCGTATGTTGGCCGGGTGGGCAGCTGTCTGAACACGTGGCCGCCATCTTCGCTCATGTATAACTCGACGCCGAGAACGTAGACGCGGTTTTCATCCGTGGGATCCACACTGATATGGCTGTAGTACATGGGCCGGGGATTCAGGTCGTTGACCTTCGTCCACGTCCGGCCGCCATCCTCGCTGCGGTAGACACCACCCTCCTTGGCGTGCTGGATAATGGCATACAGCAGGCGCGGATTGGTTTGAGCGATAGTCAATCCGATGCGGCCCTTGTCGCCTTCCGGGATACCGGCGGTCAGCTCCCGCCAGGTTCGGCCTCCATCAGTGGTCTTATAGATGCCGCTCCCGGGACCGCCTCCGTTGAAGCCCCAAGTACGCCGCAGGCGCTGGTAGGCGGCGGCATACAGTACGGCCGGATTCGAGGGGTCCATCACGAGATCCACCATACCTGTCAGCTCGTCGACATACAGCACCTTGCTCCATGACTGGCCGCCATCGGTGGTCTTGAAAACACCCCGCTCGGTGCTTGCTTTCCAGAGATTGCCCAGCGCCGCCACATATACCACCTCAGGATTTTCCGGATGGATAACTACGCGGCCGATATGCCTCGTTTCCACCAGGCCCCGGTGTGACCAGGTTTCCCCTCCGTCAAGGGACCGGTACACACCGTTACCCCACGAGGTACTCTGGCGGTTGTTCTGTTCGCCGGTACCTGCCCAGATGATATCGGGATCGGAGGCGGCTATGGCCAGATCACCGAAAGTGCTCACCGGTTGATCATCGAAGATGGGCTTCCACGTGGTCCCTTTATTGCTTGATTTCCAGAGACCGCCTGAAGCGGTTGCCACGTAGATCGTGCTGGGATCGTCGGGCAGAGCTTCCACGTCATGGATGCGGCCGCCCGTCACGGCCGGGCCGACGCAGCGGAAATGCATTTCGGAGATCAATTCGGGCGTAACCGGCGCGGATTGCCCCCAGGCAACCATCGGCGTGATAGCCAATGCGCCGGAAACAATTATCAGGTTTATCAGGGTTGTTGAAGTTCTCCCCACTTTCGCCTCCCACTTGTTATCATCTGCCTGCTGTGCACTTCAGCAGATGGTATGTGTTCTCCAGAATAAATATAGTACCAATGGCCTTTGGATCTGTGCTAATTATCTCGTGACCTGCCCCTATTCTTTGGACCACCCTTAAAGTTAGGACTTCAAAGCCCCGCCTAGTAACACATGAGTACACGAAGTCGATCAAGATGCCTTAGTCCCGCAGGATGCGGGGCTGCTGCTGAAGTAGGGGGTGGCTTTCAATGAGGCGCGAATTAAACCTTGGAAACGTGAAATGTGTCTCTTAGTTTTTAGCCCCAAATGTCCAAAAGGCTCTGAACCGATACAATCCGAAACATATTAAGGAACGCCGGAATAAATGCGACCGTCCATGATCTGAGAGACTCCTTTGTTAGCCACCTGATATACCTTGGCTATCCTTTAGAGGACGTGAGCAAGATAGCCGGGCACAGCTCCATCCGGATCACCGAAACGTACTACTACCGGCAACTAGAGGAACGGCGTCGGCAGATGCTTGCCGACCTTGGAAGGCATATCACAGGCCAGTTAAAAACGCTGACAAAAAACGTCGACAAAACCTGCCCTATAGTGCCCAACCCTGACCAATATGAGAATCCCCTTATAGAAACAGAAAACCCCCCATCTCCGACGGAGACAGAGGGTAATTATGTCGTACCCCGGACGCGATTTCCCGCCGTTGGCGGGACTGATCCCCGACGCAAAAG
>CAZQOY010000088.1:0-9791 GCA_964595095.1 uncultured bacterium
CACAACTGTACTCTCTTTCCGTGCTAAACTAGCCAAGATAAATCTCCTTCTTATTGTCCATAGGTGATAGCGATGGATATGAATCTTGGAAATGTCTGTATAAAGGCTCCGCCACTTGACCCCTATCCGTATCAAAAAGGAGATCGCCCATGCCGATAGATTGATCCTGGGCGGCAGCCGTCGCAAGGATATTCAACAGAAACGTTTGTCCAATTCCTGAAGCAATGAGCTGCCGTGCTGCGGCCCTCAAAGGGGTTGGGAGCCCGATTAAAAGTTGACAATTATTGTTTGTGTACATCATTCCTCGTCTCCGTTAGATACAAAACACTGATCGGTGCCGGGCTACATCAGGCCGGTCACCGCGAAAAAGGAGCGACGAGGTTAAACTAAATCAGGAGAGGTGTAGCTAGAGGTAATATAAGTGGAGGATTCGACTGGGACTGAATAGTCAAATGGTCAGGTTGAAGTTCAACCAGGATCATCTGGAGAGCAGCCGGCTTCGCGAGGATAACCGTATCCTTGTGAGTATTGATCGGCGCGGCCGGAATGGGATGGATGGGTGTGCCCGCCTGCATACCGGGGCATTTCCCGCCATACTCCTCCATGGGGCAGGTATTTTCGGTCGCCACGCAGCATGCTTCCTCGCATTCGCTCGCATGCAGCGACAGCAGAGGTGCGCCAAGGGAAGCCACCCAGAGAATCAGGATAATTGCGTTGCGAATCTTCATAACATTCTTACAATATCTTCGTTGCTTTATAATCCAGGTCACGGCAAAAGTTCCCGGTGCGCCTTTAAAATGATGCAGACCATCGGGGCGAAACGCTATGAGACCCAGCTTGTACTTCCGGGGGTTCCGTTAGTACATCCAGCGGTGCCGACGATGGCGCCGTCTCTGTGGACGGCGAAGATTACTTCCCATCAGCTATTACGGGAACCTAATGACCCAGGTACTTTGCATATAGACTTTTGGCCACGGCCTCATCCGTGGTTCCCTTCACGATGGTCCTGCCATTGGGGAAGATGACCAGCTCGTGGTCGCTGACCTGGAACTGGAGCAGCAGGCCGTTGTAGGAGACCTTGCCAGCCTGCGCGAGACGCTTGCTCAAATCGTCTAATGACAAAGTCACCGCTCGTGACGGGGAGATCTGAACCGAATTGCGTCCGCACAAGGTCGTGGTCCATGACACTTCTTTGGCATTCAGGAAGTCATACCGGCCTTCTCCGCAGCAGGGGCAGTTCTCATTCTTTTGCACCGGGACATACCGGTAGGATCCAGTCCACAGGTCGATATTCAGCAGACGATACTCCCTTACTCCATTGCCGACGATCAGCTTGATCGCCTCGGTCACCTGGATGGAGGCCACCATGGCCGGGGTCGTGTTCAGTACACCCACCGTATCACACGTGGGTAGGCTCCCGGGTGGGGGAGTCTCGGGGAAAAGGCATCGGATACACGGTCCTTCGTCCGGCAGGATGGTCATTACCATGCCGGTAGTACCGATCACGCCGCCATAGATCCACGGCTTGCGGTGCTTAACGCAGGCATCGTTGATCAGGTACCGCGTCTCGATATTGTCGGTCCCATCCAGCACTAAGTCCACATCAGTTATCAGCTCCTCGATGTTCCGGGGAGTAACGTCCTCGACCAGCCCTTCGATCTCGATAGTGGAGTTGATCTTCCTGAGTTTTCGCACGGCGGCCTCGGCCTTGGGCAGTCCCGCGGCTACGTCTTCTTCGTCGAAAATGACTTGCCGCTGCAGGTTGTTCATTTCCAGGAGGTCGCGGTCGACGATGCGGATTCGACCCACGCCGGCCCGGGCGAGCAGCTGGGCCTGGACGCTGCCCAGCGCGCCGCAGCCGATAACCACTATCGAGGCATTCAGCAGCTGCTCCTGCCCCTCGGAGCCGATCTCCGGCAGCACCCGCTGCCGGGCATACCTATCGTTCATGTTTGCCATAACGGCCTTTCTCCTATTATTTCCTATCAGGCTGAAGCGATCATGCGTTGCACTGCCGCTTCAGCCCTGGAGCGCACCTCAAGGGGAACCTCGATCCGATGCTGCAGCTCCTCCAACGCCCACAGGACGTGCTCCAGAGTGATCAGCTTCATGTTAGGGCAGATGGCCTGTTCGGTTGCCGGTACAAAATGCTTCTTGGGATTCTCTTTTTGAAGCCGGTGGATAATGCCCAGTTCGGTCCCTACGATGATCGTGGGAGCGTCAGTCTCCCGGGCATAGCGACACATCCCGCCGGTACTGAGTACTTCGTCGGCCTCAAGCGCAACTTCCCGCCGGCATTCCGGGTGCACTATGACCCTGGCGTCCGGGTACTGCTTCCTCTTCAGGGCGATATGTTCGGAAAGTATCCGCATGTGCGTGGGGCAGAATCCCGGCCACAGGATCATCTGCCTGCCCGTCACCTTTTGCACGTAGGCCCCCAGATACTGATCGGGCAGAAAGATGATCTCCCGATCCGGCTCTATCTGCGCTACCACATTGGCGGCGTTGGCCGAGGTGCAGCAGATGTCGCTCTCCGCTTTGACCTCCGCTGAGCTGTTCACGTAGCATACCACCGCCGCTCCCGGATGCTCCGTTTTCATCCGACGCAGCCTTTCGGCGTCCACCATATCGGCCAGGGGGCAGCCGGCTTCCTTTGCCGGAAGCAGCACGATTTTGTCTGGCGAAAGAATGGCAGCGGTCTCAGCCATGAAGTGCACACCGCAGAAAACGATCACTTCGGCCGGGGTTGCTGCTGCTTTCCTGGCCAGGTCCAGCGAGTCACCGACATAGTCAGCGATATCCTGCACCTCTCCGAGTTGATAGTTGTGCGCGAGAATCACGGCCCCCCGCCGGGTCCGCAGCTCATAGATCCTATCGCACAGCTCCAGACGAGTATTTACTTGCATCAAACCACCCGAGCCACACGAGATGGTGAAAGTCCGCTAGACGCCCCGGCCTCAGCCTTATTAATGAGCCTGGGAGTTTCACAATATATTACTACCCTCATGACGATTGCTGCCTGGACCTGAAGTCCGCATATGATGGCGACATCTCGCGCAGTCTGCCTATTATTTCAATGAGGGCTTTTACGGTATCATCCACCTCTTCATCCGTGGTTCCTCTGCCCAGCGAGAACCTGATCGAGCCCTGTAACTGCTCGGGGTTGCGGCCCATAGCGGTCAGCACGTGCGAAGGCTCCGTGGCACCGGAGGTACAGGCCGACCCGGCGGAAACGGCGATGCCCAGCAGGTCCAAGTTCATCAGCAGGGACTCGCCCTCAACAAAGGAGAAACTCACGTTCAGCGTGTTAGGCAGGCGCAACTCCGGGTGCCCGTTGAGTTGCACGTGGGGTATCTGTGAAAGGATTCCTTCCTCCAGCCGATTGCGGAGCGCGGCCAGTCGGACGGCACTGCGGTCAAGATCCTCCCGGGCCAGCTCGCAGGCCTTGCCAAGCCCCACGATCGCCGGCACATTCTCGGTCCCTGCGCGCCGGTTCCTCTCGTGATGCCCGCCATAGATCAGCGGGGCAACCTTTACCCCGCGCCTGATGTACAGGGCACCGATCCCCTTGGGGCCGTAGAACTTGTGCCCGGATAGGGAGAGCAGGTCCACGCCGAGCTGCTGCACGTTTACTGGTATCTTCCCCATAGCCTGCACCGCGTCGGTGTGCACCAGAATGCCCCGTTTGTTCGCGACTTCGGCGATCTGTTGAAGGGGCTGGATGGTCCCCACTTCGTTGTTGGCCAGCATAACCGTGATAAGTACGGTGTCATCGGTGATGGCGGCCCCCGCCGACCCTGGATCAACAACACCGTTTTCATCGACGGGGAGGTAGGCAACCTGAAAACCCTTACCCTCCAGGTAGGTGCAGGTGTTGAGCACGGCCTGGTGCTCGATAGGTGAGGTTATGATATGCCGGGAGTCCCCCGCCTCCTTATCAACCGTGCCCCGTATAGCGTGATTGATCGCCTCGGTGCCGCCGCTCGTAAAAACGATCTCGTTCGGCTCGGCTCCGATCAGGTCCGCCACCCGCTGCCGGGCGCGGTCAACGGCCTGGCGCGCCTCCTGGCCGAACCAGTGAATGCTGGAAGGATTGCCGAATATATCACGGAGATAGGGAAGCATCTCTTCCAGCACCGCCGGATGAACCGGAGTAGTAGCATTGTAGTCCAGAAAAATTCTGCTCATATTCCGGCTCCGTTTTCAAAGATTTCCCGGCGGGTCTGGGCCTGCGTAATGCGGCTGAAGGGCGGCACATTGCGGGTAAGCCAGACGTTACCGCCTATGACCGACCCGTGCCCGACCACCACCCGACCAAGTATCGTTGCCCCGGAATAGATTACAACGTCGTCCTCCACGATGGGATGTCTCTCAATGCCTTTGATAGGTTTCCCTTCCTCGTCAAGCGGGAAGCTTCTGGCCCCCAGGGTTACTCCCTGATAGATCCGCACTCGCTTGCCGATGATGCATGTCTCTCCGACAACCACCCCGGTGCCGTGATCGATGAAAAAGCTTTCACCAATGGAGGCTCCAGGGTGGATATCGATACCCGTGATGCTGTGGGCGTGTTCGGTGATTATTCTCGGAATGAGGGGTACGTCGAGCACATGGAGTTCGTGGGCCAGTCGGTAGTCGGTAATTGCCCGCACGCCCGGGTAGCAGAAGATGGCCTCACCCGGGCTGGTGGCGGCGGGATCCCCCTCGTAGACTGCCTGTACGTCAGTGGCCAGCAGCCGCCGGACGGTAAGGAGCCTGGCCAGGAACTTCCTGGTTATCTCCAGGGCGTGGCTGTTGCAGGTGGGGCAGCAATCCGGATCCTCCTCGCAGACAAAGCACAGACCGCGCTGCACCTGCTCCTGCAGGGTGCGCAGAACGTGGTCCAGCGTGAAGCCGACGTGATAGCGGATGCTCTCGCTGTTAAGCTTCGAGCGACCGAAGTAGCCCGGGAAGAGCACCGACCTGAGCGCCTCGACTACCTCGACAACAACGTTGCGTGAGGGATGCGACTGGATATGAAATCCCCTCTTCCCGGACCCTGTCGATTCGTCACTGACAGCGCACAGCTCATCCACTACCCGTGCCAGCATGCTCGCTTGCTCTTCGTCGGGAAGGATACCGCTTTCGGGTTGGTGATAGCCAGGTTTCATGATGTTGTTAATCCTCCACTTCGAACAGCCAGGTACTCAGGTAGCGCTCGCCGGTGTCAGGAAGCACGACCACGATCAGCTTGCCCTCATTTTCCGGCCTGCCGGCCACTTCAATAGCCGCCCACACGGCCGCTCCGGAGGAGATACCGGCCAGGATGCCTTCCTCCCGGGCGAGCCTGCGGGCTACTGTGCCGGAATCCTCGTTCCTTACCTGGATGACCTCGTCCACCAGTTCCCGGCGGAGCACTTCGGGAACGAACCCGGCACCGATGCCCTGGATCTTATGCGCCCCGGGCTGGCCGCCCGAGAGCACCGGCGAGTCCACCGGCTCAACAGCTATGGCCTTGAAGGTCGGCTTGCGCTGCTTGATCACTTCGGCCACACCGCTGATGGTACCACCGGTCCCCACGCCGGAGACGAGGATATCAACCTTGCCACCGGTGTCATCCCAGATTTCCAGCGCAGTCGTTTCCCGGTGGATCGCCGGGTTGGCTGGGTTGTTGAACTGCTGCGGGATTAAGTACTTCGGGTCGGCGGCGGCAAGTTCCTCGGCCTTGCGGACCGCGCCCGGCATCCCCTCGGAACCTGGTGTCAGCACCAGCTCCGCACCGAAGATCTTGAGCAGCTGGCGACGCTCGACGCTCATGGTATCGGGCATGGTCAGCGTCAGCTTATAGCCCCTGGCCGCGCAGATGAAGGCCAGCGAGATCCCCGTATTACCGCTGGTGGGCTCGAGGATGACGGTCTGCTCGTCAATGCGGCCTTCCTGCTCGGCCGCCTCGATCATGCTCAGGCCGATCCGATCCTTGACGCTGGAGCACGGGTTGAATGACTCGAGCTTGGCTACCAGGATACCCCGCAGGTCATGGCCGATCCGGCTTAGCTTGACCAGCGGGGTCCTTCCAATGAGCTCGGTGATGTCGCTAGCTATTCTGGTCATTGTTCTCCTCCCTTTGATTAATTGGCTTTCTCTCAACCACTCCCCAATAAAAAAATCCCTCTACCGGCGGGGTAGAGGGGGTGAATAAATCTGACTGCTACGCTAAGACTACGATTCCCACTCCACGCCCGCTGGACTCGGGCAATACATCATCATACACATGATCTCGATGAACAAATAAGGGCTGGGATGGATTGTTATGAGCATTAATTTAAATCTTTGTTATTATCCTAAGCGTGTACGTTACTCTTTTTCATGGTAATTATGCAAGGATAATTAGTAGCATCGGAAAGCAATTAAGCACGCCCATTTCAATGAGGCCTGGATATTGGCATCTCAATGAGAGTAATATATCATTAACTTTTATACCGGTGCAGGACAAGGCAAGGACGTGGCGCCGGATCGAAAATACTATATCGGCTGCCGGCCGGGCCGCCGCCAGTCAGTGAGGCAGAGCGAATGAACCAGCAGACATTGCCTGCGCCTATGCGCGGAATTATCGTTCCCATGATCACCCCGCTGCTGGATCGGGACACATTGGACGTGGCCGGTCTGGAGCGGCTCATTGAGCATATTCTTGCCGGGGAGGTGCATGGGCTGTTTATCCTGGGGACGACCGGCGAGGCGCCGAGTCTGGGCTACCGGCTGCGCAACGAACTCATCGAGCGAACCTGCACCCAGGTGGCCGGGCGGATCCCGGTGCTGGTCGGCATCACCGATACGGCGTTTGTGGAGTCGGTCAACATCGCGCGTAAGGCCAGGGACGCCGGTGCGCAGGCGGTGGTACTGGCACCTCCGTATTACTTCCCCGCCGGCCAGCCCGAACTGCTGGAATACCTCCATCATCTCACGCCGGAGCTGCCCTTGCCCCTTTTCCTGTACAACATGCCCAGTCATACCAAGCTGTTCTTTGAACCCGAAACGGTGCGGTCTATCGCCGACATACCCGGCATCGTGGGACTCAAGGACAGCTCGGCCAACATGATATACTTCCATCAGCTGCAGACCCTTTTCAAGGACCGGCCCGATTTCTCGCTGCTGGTAGGGCCGGAAGAGCTGCTGGGCGAGACCATCCTGTTAGGTGGTCATGGGGGGATCAACGGCGGGGCCAATCTCTGGCCGAGGTTATACGTGGACCTGTACGATGCGGCCCGGGCCAAAGACCTGCCAGCTGTCGCCGGACTCCATGAAAAGGTGATGCAGATCAGTTCCACTATCTACAGCGTAGGCCGCTACCGGTCCAGCTATCTGAAAGGACTAAAGTGCTCCCTCTCCTGCCTCGGCATCTGCAACGACTTCATGGCCGAGCCATTCCACCGCTTCCGCACGGAGGAACGTGAGATCGTCCAACGCCACCTGGAGGCCCTTGGCCTGCCATCCTGAGGTTTTAAACGGAGAAAGCAGCCTGACACCAGCAGGGGACTGGGACCGGGACGGTGTGCCCGATCCGCTGGCAGGCGCAGAAGATGGATACCTGTATTGCCTGAAGAATCGCGAATCAGCAAACGGGCAGCGGTCATTGTGCCAGGTATTACAGTTACGAAATAAGGAATACGCCATGCTGAAGAATCTCCATATCCTGTTGTCTCTGGGAGCCATCTTTACTGGCTGTACGTCCGAGATTATTACCACCCGGCCCGGAGTGGTCAGTAAGGAGTTTATCTTTACCCGGGCCCCATTCGAGCAGTGCCACGCCTCCACCATCACCGAGACGGAAAGCGGCTTGGTAGCGGCCTGGTTCGGCGGCACCCACGAGAAACACCCCGACGTGGGTATCTGGGTCTCCCGCAATGAAGGCCAGGGATGGTCTCCGCCGGTGGAGGTTGCCAACGGGGTGGCATCGGACACCCTCCGCTTCCCCTGCTGGAACCCCGTGCTGTTCCAGCCGAAGACCGGGCCGTTGATGTTATTCTACAAGGTAGGGCCTGACCCGCGCAGTTGGTGGGGTATGGTCATGTTCTCCACCGATGGAGGCCTGACCTGGTCCCAGCCCCGCCGCCTGCCCGATGAAATCCTGGGGCCGATTAAAAACAAGCCGATCCAGCTGGCTGTCGGCACCATCCTGTGTCCCTCCAGTACTGAGCACGACGGCTGGCGCGTTCATTTCGAGCACACGCCTGACCTGGGTAAAACCTGGGAACTGATTGGCCCGATCAACAACGGCAAGGATTTCAGTGTTATCCAACCGACGCTGCTCACCTATCCTGACGGCCGCATCCAGGCCCTCTGCCGTAGCAGGCAGGACCGCATTGTCCAGTGCTGGTCTGCCGATGGCGGCCGCACCTGGAGCCGTCTGGAGGTCACGGCGCTGCCCAACCCGAATTCGGGAATCGACGGCGTTACACTGGCCGACGGCCGCCAGCTGCTGGTCTACAACCATACAGTTCGAGATGGCCCAAAGCCACGAGGTCGCGAGATGCTGAACGTTGCGATCAGTCAGGACGGCAAGGCCTGGCAAGCGGCACTGGTGCTGGAAAACGAACCGGGGGAGTTCTCCTACCCCGCCGTGATTCAGAGCACCGACGGGTTGGTCCATATCACCTATACCTGGCAGCGCAGGCGGGTGAGGCACGTAGTCCTGAATCCGGCCAGGCTGGTAACTAAGGACATGCTCCAGGGCCAATGGCCTCGATAGTCGCCACACTGATCCCCAACAACCAATCTCGGATATGACAGACATGACTGGGCTCATCCCCAACGGCGCTGGGAAGGAGATATGCAGGGCAGCCTGAGCGGACTCGACATCGGCATCCTGCTGCTCTATGCCCTGGTGCTGGTTGCGATGGGGGTGCACTACAGCCGCAAAAGCCGCACGGCGGAGCAATTCATGGTGGCCGACCGGACCATACCGGCGTGGGCCGCGGGCCTGGCCGTCATGAGCGCCTATACCAGCAGTATCTCCTATATCGCTACGCCGGGCAAGGCCTTCGTCGACAACTGGCATCCTTTCATCTTCTCCCTCTGCATCGTACCTGTAGCCTGGATGGTGGTAAAGTACATCGTCCCCTATTATCGCAAACAGCGCCTTATATCCGTTTACTCGTTTCTGGAAGAAAGGCTCGGTCTCTGGGGGCGGCTGTACGCGGCGCTGTCCTTTCTGCTCTATATGATCGGGCGGGTCGCCGTCATCCTGTACCTGGCCAGCCTGCTGCTCAGCACCTTTGTACCCTGGAATATCGGCCTGGTGATCATCGCCATCGGCCTGATCACCATCTTATATACCCTGCTGGGCGGTATGGAGGCGGTGATCTGGACGGATGTGATGCAATCGGCCATCATGATCGCCGGCATCCTCTTCTGTGCGGTGAGCCTGACCCTGGAGGTGTTCTCAGGACCTCAGCCCCTGATCCAGGCCGCCTGGGAAAGACAGAAGTTCAGCTTCGGCAGCTGGAATCTGTCCCTTTCATCCAGGACTATATGGGTGATGATCATCTTCGGGATCACCGAGAACCTGCGGAACCTGATGACCGACCAGAACTACGTGCAGAAGTATTTGTCGGTGCCCACCGAACGGGAAGCCAGGCGCTCCATCTGGATCGCCATGCTCATCTATATCCCCCTGACGGCGGTCTTCCTTTACATCGGGACCACCCTCTTCGCCTTCTACTCCCCGGGAGGCCACGCCCTCGGGCCGGGGATCACCAAGGGAGACCAGGTCTTTCCCTACTTCATCGCCACCCAGCTGCCGGCGGGTCTGAAGGGGC
>CAZQOY010000089.1:0-9750 GCA_964595095.1 uncultured bacterium
AGGTGGATCAGCTCCAGGCGGGAGGGGTAGTCCATATGGCGGCGGATCTGGCGGCATACGTCCCGCAGGGGATAGTCCTGCTTCAGGATGTCTTTGAACAGGACCATGCGCTCCCGGGCGTAGGCCTCGCCGAAGTTCCGAATGAAGAAGTCGTTGACGAAGCTCAGCTCGGACTTGCGCATTTGCTCATCGGCGCGCATAACGGCAGCGAAAAGGACCAGCAGGGATACGCCGAAGTCACCGGGACGGGTGCGGGGGTAGGTTCCTTCACCGCTGCTAAAAGCCTCATTGCGGGCCTGATCCTGCACAGCACCCATGGCAAAGCCCAGAATCCCGCCGATGGGGCCCAGCATAGCCCAGCCCAGCCCGCCCCAGAGCCATTTCCCCCAGCCGGGCATCAGGTTATATGTCCTGTGAAAGGAATCTTGTTCACGTTCTGCCTAGAGTACCTGACCGGTGGAAACTTATCTCTTGCAGCTGAACACATTCAAGCAATCATGTGCGGCTCCTGAACCATCCGCAAGAAACAACTTATTTGGTAATCGCTGATAAAATTATACCGGCAAGTGTGGATTTCCCGGCCGCCAATGTCTATTTTCCCGCATGAAACTGCGGGCGTTCGTAATATGATGTCTCATCTCCATTTCGTAAATACAGCCCTGTGGAAGAACATCTCCCGGATCGGTGGGTTAGTATGGGTGCTCATGCTTTTACTGAGCGTCCTTCACGGCCAGTTCTATTTCGGCCGCAACAAAATCCAGTACGAGCAGTTCGATTGGCAGGTGCTCACTACGCCCCATTTCCAAGTATTCTATTACCCGGTTGAGGAGACCCTGGCCCGGGCGGCGGCCTTCTGGGCGGAGGAAACCTACGGCGAACTGGAGCAGAAGTTCAACCACACCCTGGCCCGACGGGTGCCCCTGGTGATCTACAGTAACCACCTCCATTTTCAGCAGACCAACACGATCCCTTACCTGCTGCCTGAAGGGGTGGGCGGCTTTTTCGAATTTATAAAAGGACGGGTGGTCCTGCCTAACAACGGCTCCATGTATGACTTCCGTAAAGTCATCCGCCACGAGCTGGTGCACGTATTCATGCACGCCAAGATTAACACCAAGATCCAGCAAGCCGGTATCTGGAACTACCGCCAACCACCACTATGGTTTACCGAAGGGCTGGCAGAGTGGTGGTCCATCGGGTGGGACACGGAGGCGGAAATGGTGATCCGGGATGCCCTGCTGCATGATCACCTCCTGCCCCTGGAAAACCTGTCCATGGCCGGTGCGGGCTTCCTACTTTACAAAGAGGGGCAATCCTTCCTGCGCTACCTGGAATTCGAATACGGCGCGGACCGTATCCGACAGATCATGGAGGAATACTACCAGCACGATACGTTCGAAGAAGCCCTGGCTGCCGTCACCGGGGTTTCCTACCGCAAGTTGACCGGGGACTGGCGTATGTCCCTCAAGCAGGCGGCCGCCGAGACCCTTGCCCGGCAATCCGTGCCCGGCCAACAAGCCCGTCCACTCACCAGTCTGGGGGCCAACATGGGGCCGGCCATCTACCGAGATGCCGCCGGCAAGGCCCACGTGATCTACCTCTCCTCCCGGGACGGGTACATCAATATCTACCGCCAGGCAATAGCGAATCCGAAGGAGCAGGTGGTGATTCGCGGCGAGCGCAGCCCGGATATAGAGTCCCTGCATTTTCAACAGAGCGGCCTGAGCGTATCCGCTGACGGCATCCTGGCTTTTGTGGCCAAGTCTTACGAGCATGACGTGATCCGGTTGGTAAACCTGTATACCCTAGTGGAAGGAGGCAGCCGGGGCATTAAACCGTTTGCCGAATTCGCTCACTCCGACCTGACCACTATCCGTTCCCCGGTGTGGTCCCCCGATGGCAGCCGCATTGTTTTCTCCGCCCAGGACCAGAGCGGGCAGACAGACATCTACCTGTGGACCATCCACACGGATTCTTCCCCGAGTGGCGAGCCCGAAGCGCTGCGCCTCACCAATGACATCTATTTCGACCGCGAGCCGTGTTTCAGCCCCGATGGCGGCGCGGTTATTTTCAGCTCCGACCGGGGCCGACCGGAACTGGACGGTGCTACCAACCTGTTCCTGCTGGACCTGGCAGATAACCAGATCCGCATGATCACCTCCGGACTCTATCAGGACCAACGGCCGCGATGGCCTTCCCATGACCCGGAGGTGATTTACTTCGTATCCGACCGCTCCGGTACTCCCAACATCTGGCGCCTGGCGCTCCCATCGGATACCGTACGCAACTCCCTGCCCCTGTCGCCGCTCACAAACCTGCACACCGGTGCTGTGGATGTCCTCCCCCTGAAGGGTGACAGCCTGCTTATCACAACTTTCCAGGAATACAGTTTTCAGCTTCACCTGACGCGGACGGACCTGGACAGTACCCGGTATCAGAGCGGAATTGCAGGGACGTCCACTACCACCAGTTGCTGGTCTCTTCCCCGCCACAAAGGAGAAACCGCGGCTGAGTCCCGCCCCTACCGGCTTAAGTACAGCCTTGACATCGCTCAGACGGCCGTGGCCCACGACCCCATTTTCGGCTTCCTGGGCGGGGCACAGCTGGGCGTCTCCGACATGCTGGGTGACCGGTATTACCACTTCCTCCTGGCCAACACGGCCCAGACCAGCTCGGAGTTCAAGAGTCACTTTAATTTTGCAGTCACCGCCGCCAACCTGACCCACCGCGTTAATCACGCCTGGAGCCTGTTCCACTTCGCTAACGAGTACTACGACCCGTATCAAGGCTACTTTTTTGAAAGATCCCTGGGAGCCAGGGCCACCATGCACTATCCCCTCAACGTCTTTCAGCGGGTGGAGCTGAGCGGCAGCCTGTGGCAGTCCCGGAAACGGTTCTATGGCCTTGAGGAGGAAGCGGCTGCCCTGCTCTTATCCAACTACCTTTCCGTGGTTCACGATAATTCTCTCTGGCTGCCTACCGGCCCTATTGACGGCTGGCGCACGCGGGTAACCGGCGGCCTCACCTTCGACTTCGCCAGGTCTCAGATTCACAACTATACCGCCCTGTTCGATAACCGGGTCTACTTGCGCCTTACCCGCCGCCTGACATTCGCCCAGCGGACCATGATATGGTACAATACCGGAACGGATATCCGCCGGTTTTACATCGGCGGCAGCTGGGGATTGCGGGGGTATGGTATAACGGAAGTATTCGGACGCAAATATTTCATGCTCAACCAGGAGCTCCGCTTTCCGTTCGCCCGGAGCCTGGTGCTGAACTTTCGATCCATTGCAGTAGGGATGGCACCCATCCAGGGCGCCCTGTTCCTCGATGTGGGCAAGGCCTGGGAAAAAGCCTGGAAAACTGATCCCCGCGGCATTATCGGCAGCTATGGTATCGGTTTCCGGGGCCTGTTCATGGGGGTGCTACCGCTGCGGCTGGACATCGGCCGGCGCACCAATTTCCGCTCCAAGGACAGTCCCTGGTTCACCCAGTTCTTCTTCGGGTGGGACTACTGAGGCGCTATGATTAAAGTTTATAGTTCCGAGTTTCTAGTTTCTAGTTCCGAGTCTTGCCCTGAGCGGAGCCGAGGGGTTCTGGTTACGGGTTTCAAGTTCCAAGTCTCAAATCCCAAATCCCAAGCCTCAAGCCCCAAGCCTCAAGCCTCAAGTTCCAGGCTCCAAGTCCCAAAAACCCCTATCCTCTCTAGCATAAGGTATGGCATACTGATCCTGTCATGCATATTGGCAGGCCTGACCGGCCAGGGCTGTGGCCGGGGGCCCAGGCTTTTACCTGATGAATTGGTGGAACCGGTTCATCCCACGATATTGGCTGCAAGACCGGAACTTGTCTGGCAGACCAAGCTGCCCTCCCCGCCAGCCGCTCTGCTTCCCCTGGGAGCTAACGTACTGCTGGTCCTGACCCATCGTGGTGAACTGTATCGCCTCAACCTGGAAACCGGCCGACGAGAGGGCCTTATACGGCAGCCCCTGCGCAAACCCATTACGGCCCAGCTGGTCCACCGCGAAGGGCCGCACCTTTTTATCGCATCTTCCCAGGACGAGAAGCTGCGTGCCTACCACCTGACGCGGGGTAGGATCCTCTGGAAACAACGGGCCGCAGGTATTACCGGGCCACTGGGACTGTCCGGCGAATTATTGTTTACAGCTTCGCTTGCCGGGGAAGTTGCGGCGTACGATATCAACGACGGCAGCCTCGTCTGGCGCAGACAACTTCCCGGCCGCTGCTACCAGGGCATCCGGGTTCTGGATGATCGGGTGCTGGTGCTGAACGACAGCGGAACCCTCTACGCTTTGCCCGTACGGAACCCTTCGGATACCCCCATGCCGGAAACCGACCGAGCGGACGTACCTGATGAAGACCATCCCCACCTGTGGAAGCGGCAACTGCCGGTAAGTCCCAACGCAGTGATGGTGTCCGGGGGCGGCCGACTGGTAATCGGAGACTCGGATGGGCGCCTGCTGATGGTTGACCCGGCCGATGGTGAAACCGTATTTCAGGTGCAGCTGACGGCCCCTATCTACAGCTATCCGTTAATTGCCGGAGACCTTGTGGTGGTGGCCACGGCGGCGGGGGAGATCATCGCCCTCCAGGGCAGCGACGGCTTCCCGGTCTGGCGGGTGCAGGGGGAAGGATTGGTCAACCATACCCTCCTGGCCATAGGATACCCACAGCCCCAGGCAGTCCTGGCGACCTTCGCTCGCGGCCGGTTGCTGGCCCTGGACCTGGCTACCGGGCGGGAGCTCTGGCGGTATGACCTGGAAAAGCCCATCGAAATTGCGAGCCTGACCTCCAGCGGCGTGGTGGTCGCGGACCGGCGGAATTATCTCTTTCACCTGCACTTTGCTGATTCCACCGCCAGGATGCCGGAATGATTCCCCGGCTTGGTCTGTTGTCCCTGCTTCTGTTCTCCTCGCCCCTGTTTGGGCAGACTCCCGGCGAGCGGCCCGATAGCTCCCGCAGCGTTCCCGCTCTGCCCGCAACTGTAACGTTTCCGGTATGGGTCCCGCCCGAAGGCCATTCAGCCAGCGGAGCCGCCCCGGACACCTTATGCATAGAATATCGCTCCCCATTGTCGGCCCGCAGCATCTGGCAGAAACGCCAGCGCTGGCTGGGACTGGGCATGATGGTTGTGTCCGGTGCCCTCTCATACTACTATCATCAGGAAGCCGAAGCAGCCTACCAGACCTATCTGACTTCGGGTGATCCAGCCGAGCTGGACGACCTCTTTAACAGGACCGAGCGCCTGGATCGTCGGGCGGGATGGTGCTACATGGGAGTGGAAACCGGCCTGCTGCTGGTAGCCGTTTCCTTTATCCTGGGCTCGTGAGATACCCGCTGCTCCTGCTGACCGGCCTGTTGGCAGCAGCTTGCTCCAACCGGGAGCGGACTAATCCCCTGGACCCGAACAATCCCGTCACCAACGGAGCACCGACCGGCTTCCAGGCCGCGGCCAACCGCAATATAGTCACACTGACCTGGGACCGGGTGGAGGTCCAGGGCCTTACGGGATATCACATCTATAGGTGCATCGGCGGTGACTCCCTGGCATTCTATGAACCTGTTTCTTCCCCTGAAAGGACCTTCTTCCAAGACGCGAACTTAAACTATGACAGTACTTACGTGTACGCCGTCCAGGCTATCACTGAATGGGGAGAGAGCCGCCGCTCCCCGCCGGACACCTTGATTCCCGGACGGTATAACTTCTGGATCGCCGACTTCTCTGGCTCCAGCGTCCGGCGGATCAGCTATGACGGGGCCCATGTGCTTGGACGAGAATATTTTAACTCCCCGGTGGCGGTGGCCTACCATCCCGGTGAGGGCAAGGTATGGGTGGCCGATTACTACGACCGGGCGGTCTATTACATGAACGTAGATTTCACCGGCATCAAGCGAATAGCCCTCACCGGTCGGCCCATTGATTTGGTCGCTGACACCGACGCTGGCGGCGTTTTCATCATGCAGATAGCGCCGGACGCCATCTACCACGCCAGTCCAGCGGGAACTACTCTCACTACAAACAAGATCCCGGTGAAGTTGGATCTTGACGCTTCATTCACCCTTGACTTACAGTCATCATTTTTGTGGCTCAGCACTCCCACCGGGTTCAGCGATGGCATCGTCTACCGCCTGGGTCCACCCGCGCCTGGCGGCAGATGGGAATTAGTTGCCAGTATACCCTACCCAAATCAGGTAGCGGCCGATCCCACAGCGGGCGGATGCTGGATAGCCACCGACTCAGGTGTAGTGCGAATTGATCCTTCCGGGTACCGCACCACATATCTGCCACAGTTGAAGGTAAGGAATATCAGCCTTAACCCGGCGAACGGTGACTGCTACTATGTCGGGCGTTCCCATCAGGATTGGCAGTGGGAGACGGGCCGTCTCCATGGTCAACCGGATCCGCAGATCATCCTTGGAGCAGACTATTCGGACCTGACGGGCATCCAGGTCCTGCCTGGCGAAGGGCAGGCGGGTTTCCTGATCGGCCAGAGAGTGACCGGCCGCATCCTCCGTTTTACCCGGGATGGCGACCTGATGGGCCGGCTGGAGGGATTCTACAAGCTGCTGGATTTCTCCCTGGAATAGCGAGTAGCCTGTGCGAGTCCCCGATTCCATTCGCAATAGCCGTGGCATGCTTGCCCGGCATACCTAAATTAGCGGCCCCATGACCGCTGCCTGGATCGCATTCATCCTCTACGCCGCCACAGCCATCATCCTGGGCTGGCGCTCATACCGCCGCGGCGGCACCCCCGCCGACTTCTGGACCGCTGGGCGCAACCTGGACAGCTTCTACCTTTCCTCCGGCGAGCTGACGACGGCGGTGACCTTCCCGGTGGCGGCGGTGTTCCTGCCTGGGGTGAATCCCAGGGGTGTGCAGTGGTCATCCGCGGCCGGGCTGGGTAGGATTATCCTGGCCTATTTTCTTGAGGTCCACGGATCCCAGGCCGCCTGGGAGCCGGCCTGGCTGGCGGATTCGGGTCTAGGTTTCATCCTCTGGGGAATACTGGCGGCGGGAGTGGGGTACGGTCTTGGATCACTTTACAAAGCGGTAAAAAAACCTTAAATTTTTTCAGAACTATGTACCACATGCATCCAGAGGGAGAAGTATGAAAAAGATTTTTTTCTATATCATACTTGCATTGGTTGGATGGAGCCTGAGCTGCGATGCGAATAACCCGGATGGTGGCACCGACGGAATTTATCCAACAATGATTACCCCGCTGACGGTGGAGAAACAGGCAGCCCTACAAAAGGAATTTGATGCCCTTAGTAACGGAGAGGTGTGTGCAAGGCTCGATGAATACGGCTTCCTTGGTGACGTTGAGATTTCCCCCTGTCTTATTGAGGGAATATTAAGAACCGAGTTTCTAAATGATGAGAAAGCCTTACAGATGGCCAAAGAAGCACTTATCAGGTACAGTAAATTTAGTGGCATAAAAGACACCACTATGCTGGAGGTTAAACGGACCTTTGATCTGGGCGGTTGTATTCGCTGTGACGGATCAGAAGGAGATATTACAACCATAGGCTGGAGATTCGACTTTGACCACCAAATCTATGAAGGGTTGGAAGTATTAAATACAATGGTATTCGCTTTTGTAAACACAGAAAAAGTCTACCATATAGGTGGTCACTGGTATCCAGAAACCTATATTCCAGAAAGCGATCAGGTGAGCCAGGAGGAGGCCAAAGCAAGCCTCGTGGGCTTTGAAATCACATACTATGATTGGACCGGTGAAAAGGTTCTCACTGTTACTGAAGACATTATCGGCAGTGCAGTTGAGAAGGTGGTCTTTCCTCTAATGCCGCCCTTAAACAATGATGATACCTTTGAGCTTAGAGTTGCTTGGAGAATCCACGTAGCAGAAGACGGATGGTATGTGTACATGGATACAACAACCGGGGAGGCCATTGCAGTTAATCAAAACATATATTTTTTAACCTACGACACCCCCCAATACACCCGTACAGCAAATCTGCCTGGGAGACTGTCGGGAATTGGGTAAGGCGCGGATTCCCTGGTAAATCTGAAGAGCTAACGTGATAGAGCAGGAAAAGTGAAAAAATATCGATTTGTACTGCTGGCCTTTCTCGTTATTACGCTAAGGTGCGGTGTGTTTGACCAAGACCAGCAAGATCTGCCCTATCCGACGATCATCAAGCCATTGGATGCAAGTGAGCATGCAAAATTGGCTAGTGAATTCAATACTCTCACCGGAGGTCAGGGATGTTCTTCTTTGAATGAGTATGGATTTCTTGAGTCTGACCGTGTGTGCGTTTATCATAACACAACCCATGTGGAAATCACTGAAGCTGAAGACGAAATAGTCACCAGGGTGAAAAATGCCTTGGTCAGACTAAAAAAGTTCACCCACGTTACCACACCAGAACTCCTCGTGGTAGGCGACGCGCACGGTATATTGGGGTGTGTCATATGCGATGGCTCCGATAAGAATGCGGCCATTACCCGGTGGTCCGTGGCCTTCGACAACCAGACGTATCAGGGCCTTGAAGTCAAATCCACACGCACAGAAGCGATGCTGGATGCCGAAAAGGTTTTTGGCATTGAAGGACATTGGTATTCCGAGATTGCTGTGCCTTCACATGACGCCGTAAATGAATCTGATGCGGCCAAAAGCCTTGTGGGCACGGAACTCGTTTGGCACGGCTACGGCGGTGAGCCAAACATCTACACCGTCACGTCAGAGTCCTTCATGGGAACTGTGGAGAAATTAATCATCCCCGTGAAACGCGAAAACACCATTGAGCTGCGGGTGACCTGGCGCATCGGAATCAGGTTTCTCGGTGACAGCCCTTCCTGGTACATCTACGTTGACACCACCACGGGGGAAACCGTCGGCACTGAACAACTTTTCGTGACCTAACCAGACACCCCAGCTCTATCCTTTACTGGGCCAAGACCAGCGGTTGATTCCAGCCGCTGAGGATCGGCTGTAACTTCCGGTTCATCTTAATACCCTTTGACTACACGACGTGGAACCATCCCGAAAACGACACCTCCTCCCCGACCTTGTCCTCCTTTTAGCGGCCTTAGTCTGGGGCACGACCTTCGCGCTGGTCAAGGCCTCGCTGGACTATACCTCCCCCTTCATGTTCATGACTATGCGCTTCTCCCTGGCCCTGGTGATCATGACCGCCGTTGTGGCTCCGCAGCTCGGGGCGCTCAGCCGCCGGGAGCTGGTGGGCGGTGTCCTCACGGGCGTATCGCTGTTCTTCGGGTTCGCCTTCCAGACCTGGGGACTGGTCTACACAACCGCCAGCAAGTCGGCCTTTATCACGGGGCTGAACGTGATGCTGGTACCCTTTATGCTGTGGGGCCTGGGGCACCAGCGGATCCGGGGCAGGCGCTGGGCGGCGGCCGGGCTGGCGGCGGTGGGGCTGTTTCTGCTTACCAATCCCCTGAGCGGCGCCGGGGTCAACCTGGGAGACTACCTCACCCTGGCCTGCGCCGTGGCCTTTGCAAGTCACATAATCCTCCTGGGTATCTACGCCCCTACTATCCATACCCTCCGCTATTTCTGGGTGCAGCTCATCACAGTGACGATCCTGGCGGCCCTGGCCACCCTGGTTGTGTCAGGCTGGGAGGTGATCCCCGGCGTCACGCTGTGGTTAGGCCTGGGCATCACCGGCGTGCTGGGGACGGCCGGGGCCTTTCTGGGCATGACCTGGGCCCAGCGGCGCACCTCCCCCACGCGCACGGCC
>CAZQOY010000090.1:0-9581 GCA_964595095.1 uncultured bacterium
GATCGGGTCCTAAAGCAATCCACCATACGATGTTTCGGATAAAAACATGGTTCTTGCCACTAGACCATTCCACTGGATTGACTACCGCTGAGGTCAGTGGTAACTTTAATTATAGCAGCACAGAGTCCTTAGGATTCTCGGAGCGTTGTGTATGAAGCAGGCGGAAGAGTGGCTTATCCGAAGGGATCCCTTCGGGACCGGGAGATAGTACTGGACTTGTCTTGCGCCAAGTAAGATACATCGTTACCGGAACGGGTGGATCACAAGCAAAATGCAGATCTGAAACTGGAGGCTGCTGCACCCTCTGGCCGTAGCCCTGGCCCTGGGTCCTGGTCATATCCGGCTACGGGGAGGTCGGACGAGACCCTTTTTACAGAACTTTAAGGACTTGATCGTGAGGAATTTGCCAATCCATGATATAATAAGGAGAGTAATAAGATATGCATAAACTAACTCAAAACGTAACAACAGTTTTGTTAATGTTCGTTTTAGTTACCTGCGGTAGTCATCTGACCCGGCCCGAAGCATTTGAACGCAATAACATACCACTGCCTGAACATCCTCGCCCGGATTTTCAGAGACAGCACTGGCTGAATCTGAACGGACCGTGGCAGTTCCGTTTCGACAGCAAGAATGAGGGCCAGGATAAAAAATGGTTCACGGCTAATGTGGATTTTTCTGAAACAATCATGGTTCCTTTTCCCTGGGGATCGAAACTGTCCGGGGTAAAGGATGAGGCAGATATTGCCTGGTATGCCCGATCGATAGATGTACCCGAGTCATGGCAAGGACAACGGGTATTTCTGATCATTGGTGCCTGTGACTGGCACACCACCGCGTGGTTGGACGGCAATTTGCTGGGTAATTACCAGGGAGGCTATACCCCCTTTGAATTTGATTTAACACCTTACTTGAAGGCCGGCAAGACGCATCGTCTGATTTTACGTGTCGATGATACACCTCATGAATTCAAGCTGGAAGGCAAACAGGGGTACGGACGGGCCGCGGGGATTTGGCAGACTGTCTATCTGGAGGCTCGTCCTCAAGTGGCTTTGGAGACCATCCACTTTACACCGGACATTGATAAGAACCTGGTTTCCGTTAAGGCTACTTTGGATGAACCCGCTCCGGCAAACATGAATTTGCAGCTCCAATTTAAATCGACTGACTTGACGAATCCGAATGTCGTCCAGACGGTTCCCAAGGGCGCCCGGGATATTCAATTTGATGTACCAATTGAGCAGCCGCGTCTTTGGTCACTGGAGGATCCGTACCTGTATGAGGTAGAGGTTGTTTTACAGGGATCTGACGGCAGCGAAGATCGCGTAGCCACGTATTTTGGTATGCGAAAAATCAGCGTCGTAAACCTTCCCGGCACGGACTTCCCTTATATTGCGCTGAATAATAAGCCGGTATATCTCCAGTTGGCCCTTGACCAGGCCTATCATCCCGAAGGGTTTTACACTTTTCCCAGCGACGACTTTATGAGGGACGAGATTTTACGCTCGCGACGAATCGGCCTGAACGGTCAGCGTATTCATATCAAGGTCGAGGTGCCGCGTAAACTGTATTGGGCTGATCGGCTTGGCGTTCTGATTATGGCTGACGTTCCCAACTATTGGGGGCCACCGGATGCCAAGGCCCGCCAGGAGACGGAAACCGCGCTACGAGGCATGATTCGCCGGGATTTCAACCATCCCGCGATTTTCGCCTGGGTTAATTTTAATGAAACCTGGGGATTGAGATCGAGGGTGGAGGGGGAAGACCGGCGCAGGGAGTACCTGCCGGAGACCCAGGAATGGGTGGCTTCCATCTATCGGTTGACCAAAGAGCTTGATCCGACCCGACTGGTGGAGGATAACTCTCCTAATAGAAGAGATCATGTCATTACGGACATTAACAGTTGGCATGCTTACATACCGGGTTATCAATGGCATGATCTACTCGACCAAATCACCCGAGATACGTATCCAGGCTCAGAATGGAACTTTATCGGCGGCCGCAAACAGGGCAATCAGCCAATGATGAACAGCGAATGTGGTAACGTCTGGGGTTACAGCGGGAGCACGGGCGATATCGATTGGAGTTGGGATTACCACATTATGATGAACGAATTCAGACGTCATCCGAAGGTATGCGGCTGGTTATACACCGAACATCATGATGTCATCAACGAATGGAACGGATATTATCGGTATGATCGTTCCGAAAAGTACACCGGCTTGTCCGAACTGGTACCGGGGATGACCCTGAATGATTTACATGGGCAATTTTATCTGTCCACGGAAAGAGAGTTATGTCGGAAGGTCAAACCGGGTGAGGCGATTCAGGTGCCCTTGTATGCTTCCTTTATGACCGATCAGATGGTCGGCAGTCAACTAACATTACGTGTAGAGCTTTGTGGTTGGGACGGCCTGGGACGTCGCGAGACTTTCTCTAAATCCAGGCAGATTATTTCTTATTCTCCCTGGATGAATAAGGAACTTGAGCCGCTGCAAGTAACCATGCCTGACAAACCGGTGTTGGCGGTTTTGAGTGTGGTTTTGGAAGATATGGCCGGAACTGTCCTGCACCGCAATTTCACCACTTACCTGGTATCTGACGGCAGTTTACCCCGAAATGAAACGATTACCTCTGAAGGCGGGAAAATCAAGGTTATTCGTTTTGCACCCGACAGTTTTGATAAAGCTCAATGGTCTCTGAAACACTGGGAAGTGTTTGACGGCCTGAAAGTCAACGGTGCTGGAGCAGGGTATTTCGAATATCGTCTGGACTGGCCGGCAGATTTGAAGATCGAAGATATTGCCGAAGCGACATTCCGAGCGGAGGTTTCCGCCAAACAACTGTTTGGCAAGGACAGGGATGATGCCGGCAGGCAGGAAGGTGATTTTATGCGCGGCGAGGGTACCTATGACCCAAGTTCGAATTCAAATTCGTATCCAATGACCGATGAGGTGCGTTTCCCAAGTAAAGTAAGGGTGCTTGTCGGAGATCGAGAGGTGGGTGAGTATGACCTGGGGGACGATCCCGCCGACCATCGAGGCATCCTTTCATGGTACAGTCAAAAGCGAGACCGAACCCTGACAGAGGCTGGTTCATACGGATACCTGGTAACTGCACCTATCCCGCTTGAACTTTTGCGCACAGCTGCTGCAAAAGGAGAAATTGTCATACGACTGGAAGTGGATGGCACGTTGCCCGGTGGATTGGCAATTTACGGAGAAAGTTTTGGTAGATATCCACTTGATCCTACTCTGGCTTTTTCGTTAAAGGATTAGATAACATTTTCAAGCCCGGGTTCCCAAAGCAACGAAGTAGTAAGTACGGATTGCGCTGCAAGTAAGACCTTAATCCAGCAGCTAACGCTCCAGGTATCTCTACCGGCATCTACATCGCCCACCTGTATGTTGCGCCGCTGGCGGGTGTGACGCCAGAGAATACAAAGTTCGATTAAGATGATACTGCTGAGGGAGGGCTCTCCTCCGGCGAGCGCAGTCGGACAGGTTGCGATGCGCCCTTACAGTAAAAGGTCCCGGATAATAACCGGGGCCTTTTGGTTTGCCTGCGGAAGAGTGGTAAATTTCAGTGGTTCCCCCGGGGCCCTTAGCTCAATGGTAGAGCAGCGGACTCATAATCCGTTGGTTGGGGGTTCGACTCCCTCAGGGCCCACTTTCAATCTTATCCTCCATTTTCGGCATCCGTTGGTTGGGGGCCTCGGTCCTGGCCGTCCTGACCAGCCTCGATGTGCCGTCTGCGGCGAGTCCTGGGAGGCTGTAGCCCTCCGATCTTCCCCTCCCGGTTGTCCTTTACCTCCGGGTGGTATAAATTCCCTTAAGCCGAATCGTTACTACAAGCAATGGAGGAAACCATGAGAACGCTGTACCGAAGGGGTCATATCCATCAAATCGCCTGGTCAGGACTGCTGGTGCTCGGCCTGGTGGCAGCTTTAGGCGCAGCCGAGAAAAAGGCCGGGGACTACCTTCTGTGGTATCGTCAACCTGCGGAAAAGTGGGTAGAGGCCCTGCCTGTGGGCAACGGGCGGCTGGGGGCGATGGTCTTCGGCGGCGTGGAGAGGGAACGGTTGCAGCTGAATGAGGACACCATCTGGAGCGGCGGGCCCACCGAGCGCGACAAACCCGATGCCGACAAATACCTCGCCGAGGCCCGGAGATTGCTGTTTGAGGGGCAATATGCTGCGGCCGAAGAGCTCGTCGCTGAGAAAATAATGGGCCTGCGGCTTGAAACGGGAACCAATACCTATCAAACCCTGGGCGATCTGGAACTCCTGTTCGAGCACCAGGGCGAGGCAACCGGGTACCGCCGCGAACTGGACCTCGACAAAGCTATCGTCCGGGTTAGCTATCAGGCAGGGTCAGCGACTTTCACCCGGGAGGTATTCTCCACCCCGGTTGACCAGGCCATCGTGGTGCGCCTGACCTGCGACCAGCCGGGCATGATCACTTTTCATGCCAGTCTCTCCCGCCCCAAAGACTCTCAGGTCCGGATCGTAGGCCCCGACCGCATTGTCATGAGCGGTCACATCAACGACGGCAACGGCGTGGCCTATGAGGCTCAACTCCAGGTTATAGTGGAGAACGGCAGCGTGACGGAGACCGAGCAAGGCGTGCGGGTAGAACATGCCGACGCCGCCACCCTGCTGCTGGTGGCCTCCACCAACTACCGCGGTGACGATCCCCATGCTGTTGCCGAAAGGCAACTTTCCGCAGCCGGAAGCAAGAGCTACAGCGAGCTGCGCCGGGCCCACGTGGCCGAACACCAGCGCCTGTTTCGCCGGGTGTCGCTGGACTTGGGCACGACCGACGCCGCCGACCTGCCCACCGATGAGCGGCTGGCAGCGGTGAAAGCCGGTCAGACCGACCCGCGGCTAATCGCCCTCTATTTCCAGTTCGGCCGCTACCTGCTGATCAGCAGCTCGCGCCCCGGCACCATGCCCGCCAACCTGCAGGGCTTATGGGCCGACGGCCTGAAGCCCCCCTGGAACTCGGACTATCACATTAACATCAATATTCAGATGAACTACTGGCCGGCGGAGGTGACCAACCTGGCCGAGTGCCACCAGCCCTTCTTTGACCTGGTAGAGGCCCTGCGCCCCCGGGGCCGCATTACGGCCAGGAAGACCTACCGGGCCGGGGGCTTCGTCGCCCACCACACCACCGACGCCTGGCATTTTACCAGCGTCATTGGCAACCCCCAGTACGGCATGTGGCCCCTGGGTGTCGCCTGGTGTGCCCAGCATTTTTGGGAACACTACCTGTATAGCGGAGACAAGGCGTTCCTCAGCGAGCGAGCCTACCCCGTCATGAAAGAGGCGACCGAGTTCTTTCTTGATTATCTTGTTGAACACCCGAAAACAGGCTATCTGGTGTCGGGCCCGTCCACTTCGCCGGAGAACCGTTTCCGCACGCCCGACGGCAAGGTCGCGCACTTGACTATGGGGCCTACCATGGACATGCAGATCATCCACGACCTGATGACCAACTGTATCGAAGCGAGCAGAACCCTCGGCAAAGACTCGCGGTTCCGCCGGAAACTGGAGCGTACCCGGTCGCGCCTGGCACCGATGCGGATCGGCAGCGACGGGCGGCTGATGGAATGGCCGGAGGAGCTGGAGGAAGTGGAGCCGGGCCATCGGCATATCTCCCACCTCTTCGGACTGCATCCCGGCAAGCAGATCACGCTGCGCGCCACGCCCGAGCTCGCCGAGGCGGCCCAGAAGTCCCTTAAATACCGCCTGGCCCACGGTGGCGGCCATAGCGGCTGGAGCCGGGCCTGGATCATCAACTTATGGGCCAGGCTGGAAGAGGGTGAACTCGCTTACGAAAATATCCTGGCGCTGCTGGGAAAATCGACGTTACCTAACCTGCTCGATAACCACCCCCCTTTCCAGATTGACGGTAATTTCGGCGGTACGGCGGGAATCGCGGAGGTGCTCCTGCAGAGCCACGCCGGGGAGGTCCACCTGCTACCGGCCCTGCCAGCGGCGTGGCCGCGTGGGGAAGTAACCGGCCTGCGCTCCCGGGGCGGCTACGAGGTGGATATCCAGTGGGAGGACGGCGAGTTGACCCAGGCGGTGATCCAGGCCCGGCTATCGGGGCCGTGCCGGGTGCGGACCGGGGTGGATGTGGCGGTAGCCTCAGAGGGCAAGCCGGTCAGGGTCAAGCGGCCCGAGGATGGGGTCGTTACTTTCAAGGCGAAGGCCGGAAAAGTTTATCGCCTTTCAATAACGACGGATTACGGTAAATAACGGGACTAATTATTAAGGGGAGCGATGAGAATGCTATACCAGTGTTTCCGTAGCAGTCTGACCACAAGAGTGGGGCTGCTGGCTTTGGGTGCGGCAGCCTTGGCCGCAACTGCGGTACAGGCGGCAGACAACCTCCTC
The DNA here is from genome assembly GCA_964595095.1 of uncultured bacterium. Taxonomy (GTDB): domain Bacteria; phylum Fidelibacterota; class Marinisomatia; order SCGC-AAA003-L08; family TS1B11. The sequence continues at coordinate 6,404 of CAZQOY010000090.1, forward strand.
TGGTATCGCCAACCGGCGGAAAAGTGGGTCGAGGCCTTGCCGGTGGGCAACGGGCGGCTGGGAGCGATGGTCTTCGGCGGCGCTGATCGCGAACGGCTGCAATTCAACGAGGAAACACTGTGGACCGGGCTGCCCCGGGAATACCAGAACCCTGAGGCACATGAGTATCTATCTACTGTCCGTAAACTGCTGTTCGCAGGTAAGCAGGCTGAGGCCGAAGCGCTGGCAATGGAACACATGATGAGCATCCCGCTGCGGCAGGAATGTTACCAGCCCTTCGGCGACCTGCGCCTGGAGCTGACCGGGCACGAGGCGGCCGCAGATTACCGCCGCGAGCTGGACCTGGACGAAGGCGTTGCCAGCGTGCGCTACCGCATCGGTGACGTCACCTATACCCGCCGGGTCTTTGCCAGCGCGGTGGATCAGGTGATAGTAGTGCGGCTGGAATGCGATGCGCCGGGGCAGCTGACCTTCACCGCCCGCATGGACAGCCCGCATCCGCAGACGCAGACGTTGAAGGTGGCCGAGAATATGCTGGTATTGCGCGGTCAACTGGATGAGTACCTGAACCGGCAGACCGGGCAGAAGATGCCCAGCGTATTACGATTTGAAGCATTGCTGCGGGTAACGACCGAAGGCGGCAGTGTGATGCTCGATGACCAGGCCGCAAAAGTCAGCGGCGCTGATGCCGCCACCCTGGTCCTGGCGGCGGCTACCAGTTACCGGAACTACCGGGACGTGAGCGGTGACCCCGTTGCCGACTGCCGGGAAGTATTGGGCGGTCTGGCCGGCAAAATCTATCAGGCGCTGTATGAGGCCCACGTCAAGGATAATCGGCAACTGTTCCGCCGGGTCTCGCTCGATCTGGGCAGGGCCGAAGCGGAACGGGAACCTACCGACGTGCGCTTGAAAAACTATCACGACAAAGCCGACCCCAGCCTGGTGGCGCTGCTGTTCCAGTACGGCCGTTACCTGCTTATCGCCAGTAGCCGGCCCGGTACCCAGCCGGCCAACCTGCAAGGCATCTGGAACGACCGAACCGAACCGCCCTGGGACAGCAAATGGACGACAAACATTAACCTTGAGATGAACTACTGGCCCGCTGAAGTTACCAACCTCTCCGAGTGTCATGAGCCTCTGTTCGATCTCCTCGATGAGGTAGTCGAGTCGGGGCGCAAGACCGCCAAGGCCCATTACGGCTGCCAGGGCTGGGTGCTGCATCATAATACCGACATCTGGCGCGGCACCGCCCCCATCAACCACGCCAACCACGGCATCTGGGTAACCGGCGGGGCCTGGCTGAGCCAGCACCTGTGGGAGCATTACCTGTTCACCGGGGATAAGGGATTTCTCAAGGAGCGTGCCTATCCCGTAATAAAGGAAGCTGCGCTGTTTTTCGTGGACTTCCTCACCGAAGACCCGCGCAGCGGCTACCTTATCAGCACGCCCTCCAACTCGCCGGAAAACGGCGGACTGGTGGCGGGGCCGAGCATGGACCATCAGATCATCCGCGACCTGTTCGGCAGCTGCATCGAGGCGAGCAGGATACTGGGCAAAGACAAGGCTTTTCGCAAGCAGCTTGTGGAGTTAAAAGCTCGCATTGCACCAGACCGGATCGGCCGGCTGGGACAGCTCCAGGAGTGGCTGGAGGACAGGGACGATCCCGAGAACCACCACCGGCACGTCTCCCACCTCTACGGACTGTATCCGGGCCGCCAGATCACCCGCCGGGGTACACCGGCGCTTTTCGAGGCCGCCCGCAAGTCGCTCCAGCTGCGCGGCGACGCTGGCACGGGCTGGTCCATGGCCTGGAAGGTCAACTTCTGGGCGCGGTTCGAAGACGGCGACCACGCTTATAAAATGATCTGTAATATGCTGACCCTGGTGGACGGCGGCGACACCAAGTACCGCGGGGGCGGGATCTATCCGAACCTGTTCGATGCCCATCCCCCATTCCAGATCGACGGCAACTTCGGCGTGACGGCGGGTATCGCCGAGATGCTCCTGCAGAGCCACGCGGGCGAAATCCACCTGCTGCCGGCCTTGCCATCGGCGTGGCCAAAAGGGAACGTAACCGGTCTCCGTGCCCGCGGCGGCTACGAGGTGGATATCCGGTGGGAAGATGGTGGTCTAACCCAGGCAGTAATTGAAGCCCGGCGGTCGGGGTCGTGCCGAGTGCGAACCGGAGTGGATGTGGCGGTGACCTCCGGGGGCAAGCGGGTCAGGATCAAGCGGCCTGAGGCGGGGATCGTAACATTCAAGGTGAAGGCCGGGAAATCATACCTGATTTCAGCAGCAAAGGGGGGCTGAAAAAAGCAAGGAGCAGCTGGAGGCCGATCTTAAGGGTTTGAAAACGTAGGACGGGAAGTTGAGAGTAAATTACATTCCGGATCAATCATTACAACGGGAGCCAACGTCATGAAGTCAATCACCAGAAAGAGTTTCCTGTCAAAGTCGGGTAAGGGCCTGGCGGGCACTGCCCTGGGCGGGCTGGCATGGTCCACCCTGAGTCCGGCCCGGGTATTGGGGGCTAACGAGCGGGTTGGCGTCGCTCTCATCGGCTGCGGCGGGCGGGGCACGCTGGTTACACGGCATTTCATTGACCAGGGCGCTGCAATTCCTTATGTCTGCGATCTTCACGAGGAGCGCCTCGAGGAAGCCGCCGGGCTCGTGGCCGAGCTCCAGGGCCGCCGGCCGATGAGAACCAAGGACCTGCGAGATGTATTCGGCTCCAGAGACGTGGACGCCGTGCTCATCGGGACCCCCGATCACTGGCACGGACCGATGAGCATCATGGCCTGCCAGGCCGGTAAGGACGTGTACGTGGAAAAACCCCACGCCCACAACATCTGGGAAAGCCGCCAGATGGTCGAGGCGGCACGCAAGTATAATCGCGTCCTCCAGGTGGGCACCCAGAACCGCAGCGGGCCGTATAACCACGCGGGGCGGGAGTATGTCAAGAGCGGGCGGCTCGGCGAAATCCACCTGGTAAAGGTGTACAACCTCAAGAATAGCCAGACACTGCACCTGGGCCAGACCGACCCGCCGCCCAGGGGTTTCAACTGGGATAAATGGCTCGGCCCGGCACCGCAGCGCCCCTATCATTACAGCATTTTCCGCGGTGGCTGGCACCATTTCTGGGACTTCAGCGGCGGCGACCTGGCCGACGACGGCATCC
>CAZQOY010000091.1:0-391 GCA_964595095.1 uncultured bacterium
CGGAAGGCCGGCACCCGGTCGGGGCGCACCAGGTTCACGGTGCACCCGCCAAAGCCGCCACCGGTCATCCTGGCCCCCAACACGCCCGGCAGGCTGCGGGCGATCTCCACCATGATGTCCAGCTCCTCACAGCTCACTTCATAATCGGTACGCAGGCTTTCGTGGGAGGCGTTCATCAGGTTGCCGAAAGCTTTCAAATCTCCCTCCTTCAGTGTCGCCATGCCATCAAGCACCCGCTGGTTCTCCGTAATCACGTGGCGGCAGCGCCGGCGGATGTGCTCCGGCAGCTGGTGAGCCGACTTCTCAAACATCTCGAAAGAGACATCCCGCAAGGCCTGAATCTCCGGGTATATGGTCTTAAGCAGGTCGGTGCCCGCCAGGGTATCGGCCC